>CAIXWQ010001023.1 GCA_903923175.1 uncultured delta proteobacterium
CCCCACCCCACCGGAGAGACTGTTTCACAGTCTCTCACGGCGCGAGATAGACCGCGCCGCGCGCGGGGATCTGGAACGAGATCGTCCCGCCCGCCGTCACCGTCACGTCCGGGCCGCCGAGCCGATCGTGCAGCACGGTCCCGGGCAGCAGCGTCACCGTGGTCGCGACGCCGACGCTCACCGTCTGCGGCGTCGCGAGGCGCGTGATGCCGACGACCCCCGCCCCGCTCGCCGAGGGGCGCCCCCACACCAGCGTGTCGTCGGACGTGTTCATCAGCGACACGTAGCCGCCGCGCCGCAGCGGCACCGCGGCCTTGCGCGCCAGCCCGAGCTTGCGCACGTACGCGAGCGTCGCCGCCTCGTCGCTCGAGAGCGACGCCTCGTTGCGCCACATGAGCCGGTTGTTCGGATCCGAGCCGCCCCACTGGCCGTACTCGTCGCCGTAGTACATGAGCGGCGCGCCCGGCAGGCCGAGCAGCCACGCGAACGCGGTGCGCGTGCGCGCGTACGGCTCCGAGCTGGTGGGCGCGACCGCGGTGTTGCTCCACTGGTTGCCCGGGATGCTGCGATCGCCGCCCGCGTAGTCGGCGAGGGACGCGAAGCGCGCCGTGTCGTGGCTGCCGATGTACGGCGTCATGATCGCGCCCGCCGGCCACTTCGACTGGCCGTGCGCGAACCAGTAGTCGGCGTGGATGAGCCCTTTGTCGCCGTAGGCGAAGGTGTTGTACGAAACGCCGTGATACAGGACGAAATCGAACTGTCCGTCGAGCCCGTACGGGCCGATGTACTGCGCGATCGTCCCGTAGTTCTGGTCGTTGCACGGGTCGGCGCAGTCGCTCCAGCCCATCGCGGTCTCGCCCATCAGGAAGTGCTTGGTGCCGCCGCGCTCGAACCCCTCGCGGATCTCGGCCGCGAGGTTGCGCGTCGCGGCCTCCTCGACGTGCTTCACCGCGTCGACGCGCAGGCCGTCGAGGTCGAAGGTGTCGAGCCACCACACCGCGTCGGCCGCGAACTGCGCGGTCACCTCGGGCACCGTGTGGTTCACGTCCGGCAGGTACGACGCGAACTTGCAGTCGAGCGCGTGCGTGGTCCAGTCGCAGCCGCTGGTGCCGCAGACGCAGCCGTCGCGGAACCACTCCGGGTGGGCGGCGAAGTACTCGTGCTCCTGGTGCACGTGGTTGAGCACGAAGTCCTGCAGCACGCGGATGCCGTGCTGGTGCGCGGCGGTGACCAGCGCCGAGAGCGCCGCGCCGCCGCCGATGCGCGGCTCGACCTCGCGCCCCTTGATCGGCCAGTAGCCGTGGTAGCCGGTCACGTAGTGCACGCCGTCGGCGGCGACGTACGCGGTCGCCGGGTTGGTCTGGAACGGCGTGAGCCAGAGCGCGCGCACGCCGAGCTTGTCGAACGTGCCGTCGTTGATGGAGGCGGTGATCCCCTGGAGATCGCCCCCCTTCCAGTCGCCGCGCGGATCGGCCAGCGCCGTCGGGGGGGCGTCGTTGGCCGCGTTGCCGTCGCGGTAGCGATCGGTGACGGCCATGTAGATGAGCGCGTCGTTCCACGCGAACGACTCGCCCTCGATCCAGAAGACGAGCCGCAGCGGCTCCGAGAGCCGCCCGCTCTTGGTCTTGCCCTGCACCGTGACGCGGTACTTGCCGTCGGCGAGCGCCGAGAGCGCGAGCGTGACGTCGCCCGCGGCCGTGACCGTGAGCTGCGACGCGCCGAGCGCGGTGCTCGTGCCCCCGTGGAGCAGCGACGCGGTGAAGCCCGTGACGTCCGCGCCGCTCGCCTCGACGCCGTCGTGGAAGCTCAGCTTCGCCGCGTAGGTGCCGGCGCCCGCGCTCGGGCGCGTCGTCGTCGGGGTCGTCACCGTGAACGTCGGCAGGCGGCAGTCGGCGACCTTCACCGCGCTGTTCTCGACGCCGCCGACGTACTTGCGCCGCCCCTGCGTCGGATCGAGCACCCAGTTGGTGCCGCCCGACTGATCGTAGACGATCTTGTAGGCCTGCAGCCCGGGCGGCAGGCTCGCCGTCCCGACATACGCGCCGGAGCCGTCGGGCGCTAGCGTCGGCGCGGTCGCGAGCGTGAAGCCCTGCCACTCGCCCGCGACGCGCACGTTCGAGGCGCCGGTGGGGGGCGTGAACTTGAACGTCGTCGGGCAGAGGAGCGCGCCGGTCGAGGCGTCTCCGTCGGCGATCGCGTCGGACGTCGCGTCGCTCGCTGCGTCGCCCGTCGCGTCGACCGCGCCCTCGGCGGGCGCATCGCTGCTCGTCTCCGCCACCGCGTCGGTGCTCGTGTCGACCGTCGAGTCGGGCCCCGCGTCGGCGCTCGAATCGGCGGTCGCGTCGCTCGCCGCATCGTCGCCGTTCGTGTCGAGCGAGGCGTCGAAGCCCGGCGTCGGCGGGACGTCGCTCGAGCACGCGGAGAGCAGCGCGGCCGCGAGCCCGAGGCCGAGTGACGAGAGCGGCGAGCGTGACGAGCGTGACGCGAACCGGGACGCGAAGGACGGCATGTCCCGGATCGTAGCGGATCGCGCGGCGCACTCTTTCCGCGCGGAGCGCCCGGGGGGTACGAAACCCCAGCCATGCGGACGCGCACCAAGAACTTCTTGATGTTCGGCGGCGTGACCGCCGTCGTCGCGGGGCTCGGCGTGTGGGCGGACGCGCGTCGCGAGCCCCCGCGCGTGGTCGACGTGCTGCCCAAGGGGACCGCGGTCGTGGTCGAGCTCGATCTCGTCGCCCTGCGCGCCAGCGGCCTCGCGCAGCTGCGCCTCCCGGGCGGGCTCGACGACGTGACCAAGGGGTGCCGCGACGGCGGGCCGCTCGCCGCGATCGATCGGCTGGCGCTGGCGCTGCCGGGGGCGAGCCTCGACGGCGATCTCGCGGTGGTCGCCCTCGGCCCGCGCGTGCGCGCCAGCGCGTTCGTCGACTGCGCGCGGCAGGTGATCGGCACGCGCGGCGGGACCGCGAAGACGGCCGAGCGCGACGGCTTCACCCTCGTGCAGGAGGGCGAGGGGCTCCGCGGCGTGCTCGCCGTGCGCGACGGCGGGCCGGTCGTGCTGGGCCGCGGCGCGTGGTTCGACGCGGTGCTCGCCGCCGCCCAGGGCGCGACCCCGTCGCTCCGCGGAGATCCCGTGCACGACCTCGAGCGGAGCAAGCGCGCCGGTGCGCTCGCGATCGCGACCTGGTCGATCGGCGACGACGATCGCGCCGCCCTGCGCGGGCAGCTCCCCGAGCCGGCGCGGGTCGTCGCCGACGTGCGGGCGGTCGTCCTCGACGCGCGCGACGACGGCTCGGGCGGCGTGTCGCTGTTGGTCGACGCGCTCTGCGCGCCTGGCACGTGCGACGGCGTCGCGCGCTGGGCCGAAGGCGCCAAGCTCGGCTTCGCGCGCGAGCCCATGCTCGGCGCGCTCGGCCTCGGCGATGCGGTGCGCGGCGCGCGCGTCGGCGCCGAGAGCGATCGCGTCCGCGCGTCGCTGGCCCTCCCCGCGCCCGCGCTCTCGGCGGCGATCAGCGAGGGCGCGAAGCGCTGAGCGGCGCGGCTACTTGCAGCTCGACGCGTCGGCGAGCTTGCACACGCCGCCGAGGCACTTCGCCGGATCGGTGCACGGGCCGCCCAGGGTCTTCGCCGTCGCGTCGCAGGCGCCGCCGTCGGCGACGCGCGCCACGCACGTGCCCGCGTACGTCGTCGCGTTCATGCTGCAGTACGACTTCGGCTCGCACACCGTGAGGCCGCCGGTGGTCACGTTGAGCCCGCAATTCGCGCCGCGCGCGGCGTTGAGCGCGATCGTCTCGCACTTCTTCGACGTGAGGTTGCACCAGTAGCCGCCCACGAGATCGCACGGCACGTGGGTCGTGGTCGTCGAGCCGGCGGGGTCGCAGTCGGCGCCGTTGCCCGCGGGGAGCACGCACTTCGAGTTGAAGCAGGCGAGCGAGCTGGCGCACGCGTGCGCGTCGTCGCACGCGTCGTTCAGCGCGCCCACGCGGTGGCACTTGGTGTCCGTGCCGCACTTGAGCCCGCTCGGACACCCGCCGTTCACGCACGCCGCCTCCGCGGCGACCGGCTCGGCGCAGGTGCCGCACGTCGCCTTCGAATCGTCGAACGCGCAGAACCGGCTCTTGCACTGGGAGCTGTCGCCGCACGCCGCGCCATCGGCCTCCGCGCCCACGACCGGCTGACACTCGGTGGGCAGGACGTTCGCGAAGAGATCCACGCACGCGACGGCGGGCGCCTTGATCGCGCACGCCGCGGTGCTGTCGGGGGTCGACCCGTCGCCGGGTGCGGCGAGGCCGGTCACGCACTGGGCCGCGAAGCGCGTCTGGCACGTCGCGACGTCGCCGAAGGCGAGCAGCGAGTAGAAGCTCGTGCACGACGAGAGCCGGTTGCAGTACGCGCTCGCGAGCTGCGCGCAGGCATCCGAGGCCGTCACGCCCGGGCTGGCCGCGGCGCTGGACGAGCAGCCGCCGGCGAGCGGCGCGAGCACGACGACGGACGAGAGCGCGGCGACGGAGAGCGCGGCGAGCGACCGAGCGACGGAGATGAACGAGCGACGCATGCGAGACCTCCCGAGCGAGCGCCTCGCGCGCCGCCCCCGCGCCGAGTGTAGCCTGCGCCCGCGCACCTTCGCGCTGTCCGCGCGCCTGTCCGCGCGCCTGCCCGCGCATTGCGCGACCGGCGCGCCGCAGGCCACCATGCCTCGATGCGCCACGCCCTCGCCCTCGTGACCGCGCCGGTGGCGCTCGCCCTCACCGCGCTCGCCGCGCTCACCGCGGCTGACGCGCGCGCCGACGTGGCTCCGCCCTCCGACTACGTCGAGCAGTGCACGCCCGAGATCCAGTGCAAGGAGGGACGCGTCTGCGGCACGTTCCACGGCGAGGCGAACGCGGAGTGCGCGAAGGCCGCGACCGAGGCCGGCATGGAGCAGCGCTGCACGTCGTGGGGTGCCACCGTCGGCTCGGCGGTCTTCTGCCCGAAGGGGGCGGCCGCGCCGCCGCCCAAGGCCGCGCCCACCAGGAGCGGGTGCGGTGGTTGCGCGACGACGCCGAGCGCCCAGGGCGACGTCGCGCTGCTCGCCTCCGCCCTCGCGGTCGGTCTCGCGCTCGGCCGCCGCGCGCGTCGGCGCTGAAGCGCGCCCGAACGCGCGCTCAGTCGATCGCCGTCGCCGCAAGGACGTGCGCGCGCACCTCCAGGCCCGCGGCGCGCAGCGGCCCCGCGGCGGCCTCGAGGGTCGCCCCCGTCGTGCGCACGTCGTCGACGAGCAGCACCGTGCCCGCGTGCCGCGCGCGCCCGGGATCCCGCAACACGAACGCGCCCTTCACCGCCTTCGCGCGCCCTGGGGCGTCGAGCGACGCGACGTGCGGCGTGTCGATCCGCCGCGCGAGCAAGGCGACGTCGCACGGCCTGGCGAGCGCCGCGGCCACCGCCTGCGCGAGGATCGCCGCCTGATCGAACCCGCGCTCGCGCAGGCGCGCCGGGTGCAGCGGCACGGGCGCGACGAGCGCCACGCCGCCGCGCGCGGGCTCGAAGCCGTGCGCCTCGCGCACCCGCTCGATCACCAGCCGCTGCAGCGCGCGCAGCCGCTCCGGGCGAGGACCGAACTTGGTCGCCCGCACCGCCTCGGCGAGCGCGCCGCCGTACGCGAACGACGCGCTCGTGCCCGGCGGCAGCGGCGGCGGCGGCTCCAGCGTCGAAAGGCAGCCGGCGCAGAGCGCGGCGTCACGCCCGAGCGCCGCGTCGCAGGCGGCGCAGCGGGGCGGCGAGAGGATCGACAGCGCGGCGTTCGCGAGGGCCCGGAGCATCCTCCGAGGTCGACCGCCGACCGCTCACGGTTTCGTGGTGCGGCGCAGGACCGTCTGCACGGGTGCCGCGAGGATCCACGAGAACGCCCGGACCCCCTCGCCGGTCGCGACGCGCGCGCCGATCGGATCGACGTACGCCGTGCGCACGAGGAGCTGCGTCGCCCCGACCGCGCGCACGCGCTCGAGGGCGTCGTCGAGCCCGGCCATCGCCGCCTCGACGGCCTCCGGGTCCTCGGGGTCGGCCGCGATGCGCGCGACCTCCGCGCGCACCACCGGCGCGAACGGCGGGCCCAGCACCGACGACACGAGGTAGAGCGCCGCGCGCGCGCGGCCGCGCCGATCGCGCACGATCAGCTCCTCGCGCAGGCGCCCCGCCTCGGTGCCGCGCTGCGCGTCGTCGAGCGCGATGCCGTCGGCGATCAACCGCACCAGATCGCCGCCGATCGCCGGGCTCGGCGGGTCGAAGCGCGGATCGCCCCAGGCGTGCCGTCGCACCCGCGCCTGGTGATCCAGGATCGACAGCTCCATCGCCTCGTCGACCCGCGCGGGCGCGGTCGTGAACGCCCCGTGATGCTCGCGCGGCTCGGTGATGGCCGAGATCCGCTCCAGCGTCCGGAAGCCGAGCCGATCGTAGAACGAGAGCGCCTCGTTGCGCGCGAGCACCTCGGCGCTCACGATGGTGTTCTCGCCGGCCCGCGTGCGCGCCCCCTCCGCGACCTCGCGCACCAGCAGCGCGCCGAGCCCGTTGCCCCGCGCCGCCTGCGTGACGATCAGCGACCGCAGCTCGGCGACCGACGGCGTGCGCGCGTGGTAGCCGAAGCGATCGAGGTACGCCTCGACCTGGCCGACCACGCGCCCCTCGAGCTCGGCGACCACGTGCCCGAGCTTCCCCTCGAAGACCCCCTTCGGGTTGCGACGTCCGTCGCGGTGCGCGAGCTGACGGTCGAGCAGGATGCCGTACGCCGCCCAGACCTCGTCTTCCTCCGACGCCGGCATGCCGCCGCGACCGTCGTGATCGACCCACAGCTCGCGGTGCAGGTGCAGCAGCGCGCGCGCGTCGCGCCCGTCCACCGCGCGCGCCCACGTCCGCCGCAGCGCCTTCACGGCCATGCGTCATCTCCTGTGAGCAGCAGCGGAGGGAGCTCGAGCCGCACCTCGTCCAGAATGAGCCCGTGGGCCGGGGCCGTCATCCCCAGATCCGTCCGTGCCCCGGACGCGAGCGCCCGCGCCGTGGCGCCCGCGCGCAGCCGCCCACGCCCCACGTCGACCGCGGTCCCCGCGATGATCCGGACCATGTTGTGCATGAACGCGTTCCCCTCGACCTCGATCGCGAGCTGCCGCGGGTCCTCGGCGCGCGGCGCGACGATCGTCACGCGGTCGAGGGTGCGCAGGGTGTCGACGCGCGGATCGGAGGCCGAACGGAACGCCGTGAAATCGTGGGTCCCGAGGATCGCTGCGAGCTCGGCCTCGGCGCGCGCGCGGTCGAACGGCGGATCGATCCGCCACGCCGTGCGCTCGAGCATCGGGTCGCGCACGCGATCGACGAGCAGGTGATACCGGTAGCGCTTGCCGCGCCCGTGCGCGCGCGGCTCGTAGCCCCGCGGCACGCGCCGCGCGGTGCGCACCGCGAGGTCGCGCGGCAGGGCCGCGTTCACGCCGAGCACCCACCCCTTCGCGGGGATCGCGCGCGTCGGATCGAGCGCGACCGCCTGCGCACGCGCGTGCACGCCGGCGTCGGTGCGGCTCGCGCCCCGCAGCCCGGACACGCCCGGATCGAGCGCGCGGATCGCCTCGAGCAGCACGCCGTAGACGGTGCGCTGGCCCGGCTGCGGCGCGAACCCGGAGAACGCCTCGCCGTCGTAGGCGACGCTCAGCAGCACGCCCTCGGGCGCGATGGGTGCTTCGTCGGTCAAGGTCGCGCCGTGCGCCGGCGACTCGGAGCGCGGGAATGAATCCCGCGCTCTTCACGACCCAGCGGGGCGGTCAGCACCGGCCCGTCCCGTCGGAATGAATCCGCCGGGGCCCCACTCCACCGGAGAGACTGCTTCACAGTCTCTCAGTCGGCCGGCGCGTCGCTCGTCGCGGTGTCGGCGGGCGCGTCGGCGCCAGCGTCCGTCGCGGCGTCCGGCGTGATGGGGTTGACCCCGACGTACGAGCAGGTCAGCAGCACGCAGCGCCCGCTCTCGCAGTCGAAGTCCTTGAGGCAGGAATCGCCCGAGTGCGCCTTCGCGCTGCAACCGGCGGCGAGGTGCGCGAGGGCGATCGCCCCGACGAGAAGGGACGCGAGCCCGAGGACGCGAGAGCGCGGCATGTTGCTCATCATATCTCAGGTCGACGCAAAGACGGCCAAGGTCCTCGCGTTCGTCTCCCCGACCGCCGCCGCGCCGCGCCGCGTTGCCCTCGCCGGCTGCGTCACGGCGACGGCGCGCCCTCGATCGGCGCCCACTCGTCGCACGTTCCCTCGGGCTCGGGCGCGTCGTCGTCGGTCAGGGGCGCCCTGCCGCTCTCGGGACAGTGGCACTCGCGCGCGCTCGTCACGGCGTAACGCGCGCCGTCGAACGTGGCGCGCGCCTCGGTCCGCGACGCTCCCGCGCACCCCTTCCGCGCCGCGATTTCGAGCTCGACGAGCCCGTGCGAACGCGCGGTGCGTGGCAGCGGCCAGATGCCGAACAGCGAGCCCACCCAGTGTGCGCACGCGCCGCGCTCGACGTACAGCTGCCACACGCAGCCGCCGGTGCCGCAGAAGCTCGGGTGCGCCACGAAAGGATCGAGCACGCCATCGCCGTCGAGATCGACCGCGCGCTCGAGGCGCAGCTCCCCCTCGGCGGCGTCGGGGCCGAAGCGCGCGCGCGCGTCCGCCGCGGGATCCGCGCACACCCCGGGGAGGGCGAGGCCGGGCGGCTCCGGTCGCGGTGGCTCGCGGCGCGAGGCGGGCACGCCCGGCGAGCAGGCGACGAGCAGCGCCAGCGCGGGCCAGGGGGGTCGCATCCACCGCAGTGTAGCGGCACGGGCCCCGGAGCCCCGCGCCGACCGGCCAGCGTCGGCCGAGTTGCCCCGCCGGATCGCCGCGCGGTACAGCGTGCGCGTTGGACGGCCCGCTCGAACGCCCGCGCGCAGGAAGCTCGCCGCTCGCCGCACGCGGCAGGGCGCTCGCGACGGCGTGCGCCGCCGCTGCGCCCATCCTGGCAGTGCTCTCCGACGCCGCGACGCGCTCGCCCGGCGAGCTTCGCGAGGTCGCGAGTGGCGTCGCGCTCGCCGGCGATCGCTCGCTCGCCGCTCCGCTCGCGCAGCTCCTCGTCCCGCTGTGCGAGCTGCTCCCCATCGCCGATCGCGAGCATCGCGCGTTGCTCGCGCTCTCGCTCCCGGCCGCGCTCGCCACGTACCTGATCGCGCGCCGCGCGCAGGCCTCGGCGCACCGCGAAGCCGGCCTCGGCGCCGCCGCGCTCGCCACGGCGGTGGCGCTGCTCGCGGCGGTGCTCCTCGTGAGCGCGCCGCCGAGCGCCGCGCTCGTGGAGATCGG
>CAIXWQ010001024.1 GCA_903923175.1 uncultured delta proteobacterium
CCCGTGTCCGTTGTTGTGTCGCTCGCGCCGCCGTCGCCCCCCGCGTCGCTCGCGTCGCTCTCGCCGCCATCGGCCCCCGCGTCGGTGCCCGCGTCGAGCCCGGCGTCCGTGCTCGGCGGCAGGCAGGCGCCGGCGGAGCACGCCCCCCCGCCGAAGCACGCGGCGCCGTCGGCCTTGACCGGGTTCGAGCACTTGCTCGTCGTCGGGTCGCAGACGCCCGGCTCGTGGCACGTGTCGGTGGCGACGCAGGCCACCGTCGCGCCCGTGCAGACGCCGGCCTTGCAGCTGTCGGCCTGGGTGCAGACGTTGCCGTCGTCGCACGCGGTACCGTCGCTCTTGGCGGGGTCCGAGCATCGGCCGGTCGTGGCGTCGCAGGTGCCGGTGGTGTGGCACGCGTCCTTCGCCGTGCACGTCACCGGGCTCGCGCCGGTGCACGCGCCCATCACGCACGTGTCGGTCTGGGTGCAGGCGTTGCCGTCGTCGCACGTGCTGCCGTCGGCCTTGACCGGGTTCGAGCACGCGCCGGTGGTGGCGTCGCAGGTGCCGGCGGTGTGGCAGCCGTCCTTCGCCGCGCAGGAGACCGGGTTGGTGCCGGTGCACGTACCCATGGTGCAGACGTCGGACTGGGTGCAGGCGTTGCCGTCGTTGCAGGCGCTGCCGTCGGGCTTCGGCGGCGTCGAGCACATGCCCGTCATCCCGTTGCAGCTGCCGGCGGCGTGGCAGGCGTCGATGGGCGCGCACACCACCGGGTTCATGCCGGTGCAGACGCCGGAGACGCAGGTGTCGGTCTGCGTGCACGCGTTCGAGTCGCTGCAGGCCGACCCGTCGGGCTTCGCGGGGGTGCTGCAGATCCCCGACATCGGGTTGCAGCTCCCCGTCGTGTGGCAGCCGTCGGGCGCGGGGCAGACCACCGGGTTGGCGCCGGTGCAGACGCCGGCCTGGCAGACGTCGGACTGGGTGCAGGCGTTGCCGTCGCTGCAGGCCGCGCCGTTCGCCTTCGCGGGATTGGAGCACGCGCCCGACGTCGGATCGCACGTGCCTGCCGAGTGGCACTGATCCGATGCGGAGCACGTGACCGGCGAGCCGCCCACGCACGCGCCGGCCGAGCACGTGTCCACCTTCGTGCACGCGTTGCCGTCGTTGCAGGCCGCCGTGTTGTTGACGTGGACGCAGACGCCGGCCACCTGGCAGATGTCGTCCGTGCAGCCGTTGCCGTCGTCACACTGGGCGTTCGAGTTGCACAGCCCGGAGGCCCACATCCAGGTGTCGCTGATGATGGTGCTGCCGCCGACGTCGTAGGTCTGGCCCGCCACGAGGTCGTCGTTGCCGTAGGCGATCATGCCGATCGGCACGCCCAACGTGTCGATGCCGACGAACGCCGAATCGCTGTTCGGCACCCACGTGACCTGCCCGATGAGCACGCCGGCCTTGTTCCAGGCGGTGAGGTACTGGGTGCCGTTGTTGCTGGCGGTCAGGCCGACCTGGGTGACGTTCACGCTGAAGGTCGCGACGCCGGCGTACGAGTTCGACTGCCCCACGTGCGTGCCGCCGCCCGCGATGGGCGTGGGGAAGCTGGCGTACGTCGCGTAGACCGGCTGCGAAGCGCTGCCGGGGGCGGTGACTCCGGCGAGGATCGAGCTCAGGGCGCCCGTGCGCCAGGTGAGCCCCTGCGCCGCGTATGCGCCCAGCGGCACGACACCGGTCGTCGGCCCTTCGTCGAAACTGGCGGTCCCGTAGACCGACCACATCTGCGTGGCGTTGGTCAGCGCCTTCACCGCGCCGGTGGCCGTGATCGTTCCTGCGCTGGCGGTGCCGGCGAGGCCGACGAGAGAAAGGAAGAAGAGCCCCGACAGGATCGCCTTGCGCATGGTGCCGCCTCCGGAGGTTGCAGACCGTCGCCTCCGCTCGCCGCCGCCGCGCCGCCGTCCGCCCGGGAAGGCCGGGCACGATCGCGAGACGCAGGCCGGACCTCCACTTCTACCACGCCGCGCTGCGCGCCCAGGTGCGCTCGACGGTCACGAGAGCGATTGCGCCTCGACGACACGGACGTCGGTGTCGGTCTTGCGCGCCGCCCCCGCCGCCCATTTCTGAGGCATAGTGCGCGGCATGTCGCCCGCGCCCATGCCCACCGCGTCGCTCGAGGTCGCCGTCTTCCAGCTCAACGCCCAGGACTCGCTCCAGCAGAACCTCGAGGCGATCGCGCGCCTCGCCGATCGCGCCAACGGCGCGCGGCTGTTCTCGCTCCCCGAGGGGTGCCTGTTCATGGGCGACGTGGAGAAGAAGCGCGCATCGGCCGAGCCCGCGCCGAAGCTGGGCGAGGCTCCTGCCGAAGGGCACGGCCTGCGGGCGCTCTCGGAGCTCGCGCGAACCCACCACGCGTGGGTCTGCGCGGGGGGCGTCGCGCTGCGCACGGACGATCACGCGCGCCCGCTGAACGCGCACGTCGCCTTCGACGACACGGGCAAGGTCGCGGCGATCTACCGCAAGGTCCACCTCTTCGACGTCGACCTCGCCGACGGCACCAGCCATCGCGAGTCGGACTCCACCTTCGCGGGCGACCCCCACGAAGACGTGGTCACCATCGACGTCGACGGCTTCCGCCTCGGCCTGGCGATTTGCTACGACGTCCGGTTCCCCGAGCACTTCCGCCGCCTCGTCGATCGCGGCGCGCACGGGCTGCTGGTCCCCGCGGCGTTCACGGTGCCCACCGGCAAGGACCACTGGCACGTGCTCCTCCGTGCGCGTGCGATCGAGTCGCAGTGCTGGCTGCTCGCGGCGGCGCAGTGGGGGCGTCACCCGGGCAACCGCCTCACGTACGGCAAGTCGCTCGTCGCCGATCCCTGGGGCGACGTGGTCGCGCAGGTGTCCGACGGCGAAGGGGTCGTTCGCGCCTCGCTCGACCCCAAACGGCTCGTCGACGTTCGCGCACAGCTGCCGAGCCTGCGCCATCGCCGCAGCTGATTTCGGCGCTCCCGCGGAAACGCCCGCCGCGCTCGTCCGACTTCGAGACGACACGCGACGCGCGAGGCGCGACGCCTGCCCGACGCTCTCGGACGCGCGCCCTCGCGCGTCGAGGCGCGCTTTTCCCAAGGGAGACACGATGAACCAGCCCCCCGGCGGCTCCGGCGGTCAGAGACCGTACGGTCAGCCCAACTACGGCCAGCAGCCTGGCTACCCGCAGCAGCCGCAGGCGTATCCGCAGCAGCCCGGCTACCCGCAGCAGCCCGCGCAGGCGTACCCGCAGCAGCCCGCGCAGGCGTACCCGCAGCAGCCGTACGCGCAGCCCGGATACGCGCAGCCCGCGCAAGCGCCGGCCTATCCGCAGGCGCAGCCGGCGTGGCCGGTCGCACCGCCCACCGCCGCGCCCGCGTTCGCGGCGCCGCCCGCCTACGCGGCGCCGCCCGCCTATGGTGCGCCGCCGCAGGCCCAGGCGATGGCCGCGCCGCCGCCGCAGCCGGCGAGCCCGTCGATGGGCCTCGGCCTCGGCGCCGGCGGCGTGACGATCAAGTTCGGGGCGGGCGGGCTCCACCCGGCCGCGCTCCTCGGCGCCGTCGTGAGCGGCACCGGCCTTCCGAAGCCGCGGCAGATGGGGCTCGCGATGCTCGGGCTCGGGCTGCTCTTCTTCGTCGGCAACCTCGTCCTGATCTTCGCGCTGCACATCTACTACTCGTACCTGTTCGGCCTCGCGCCGATCTTCTTCTGGGCGGGCCTGCTGCTGTCGATCACCGACGAGCCGCGCGCCCGCGAGGACGGCACGGCGCCGCCTGCGTGGGCGCGCTTCGCGCTCGCCGGCGCGCTGGCCTTCGGGCTCCTGCAGGGGGTCGGCTCGATCTTCTTCCTGCACTTCGGCCCCTGAATCCACGCTCGCGCGCGTCGCTCGTCGCCCTCCGACGTTCACGCACCCCGTGCCCGGTCCTGCGACGGACCGCCCGGTCGGTGCGGACGCCGGAGGGCGCGCGTGCGTTTTGTCGTCGGCGATCGTGCTACAACCGTCGAGTGCCCCGTCGCTCCCTGGCACTCTCGTCGCTGCTGCTCTCGCTCGTCTCGCTCGGCCTCGGCGGCTGCGGCGAAGAAGTGAAGGCGAAGCCGAAGCCCCCGCTCGAGGTCGCTGTGATCGTCACGAGCGATCCCGGCAAGCCCATCGAGGGGGCCGAGGTCGTCTATGCGGGCAAGACGCTCAAGCGCACCGACGAGAAGGGCGTGGCGAAGCTCACTCTCAAGGGGAACGACGGCGACTCGTACGAGGTCCGCATCAAGTGCCCGAAGGGGTTCCAGTCGCCGAGCAAGCCGCTGACGATCCCGCTCCAGCGCCTCTCCGATCCGAACGACGTCGCGGAGTACGACGTCGCGTGCCCGCCCGTCACGCGCACGGTGGTCGTGGCCGTCCGCGCGGACAACGGCGCGAACCTGCCGGTGAGCTACCTCGGGCGCGCCGTCGGCCGCACCGACGGCTCCGGCGCCGCGACCATCCTCGTCCCCGACGTCGACGCCGACTCGCAGATCGTCCTCACGCTCGACACCACCGAGAAGGGGAACGAGGGACTCAAGCCGCAGAACCCGAGCAGCACGTTCGTCGTGAAGGGGCGGGACGACGTCTTCGGCTGGGATCAGAAGTTCGTGCTCGCCGCGCCGAAGGCGAAGGTCTGGGTCGGCGGCCCCGCGCGGGTCGGGCCGGTGGCGCTCCCGACGAAGGTGAATCGATAGGTGCGCGTGACGGCGTCATGTCGGCGTGACGCGGCCGTAGGAAGAAGAAGCGGGAATTCCCGCGCGATACGCTCCGAAGACCGACGGCACGACGCTCGCTATGACCGAGACAGCGGAAGATTCTGATCTCGCCGCTTGACCGATACGCCCCGCGCCGAACAGAATTTCGAGCCCCAACGTGCAAACCCCTCCGAAGAACGACCGACCCCGCGCGCGATCGCTGCTGCGTCTCGCGCGCTTCGGCCGCGATCGGCGGGGCGCCGTCTCGACCGAGTACGTCGTACTGGTCGGCACGATGGGCCTCGCGTTCGTCGCGTCCATGCTCACCGTCGGCCCCCGACTGGTGAAGGACTTCGTGCGTGGCCGCGACATCACCGCGAGCCCGCTCCCCTGATTCCGACTTCGATTCCGCCCCCCCGACCCCACAGAGGAATGCCCACCATGAAGACCCCGAAGCTCTCGATGATCCGCGCCGGCAAGCTCCTGAAGGACAACCGCGGCGCGAACCTGGTCGAGTACATCATCCTCGTGGGCGTGATCGCCCTCATCGCGATCGCCGGCTTCAAGATCTTCGGCAAGAAGGTGACCGACAAGGTCAACGAGCAGGCCGGCTCGGTCGGCGACATCAACGGCGCCGCGAAGTAGTCCCCGGCGCTCGATCGATCGTCGCGCCCGCGTGAGCATCGGCCCCAACGTCTTCGTCGCAGCCGCCGTCGCAGTCGCGGCGCTGGGCGCCTGGTTCGATTTCCGCAGCGCGCGGAAGCCAGCCGAAGGCGAAGGGACCGAGGGAGAGATCCCGAACTGGCTCACGTTGGGCGCGCTCGCGATCTCGCCCCTCGCGTACTTCGCGTGGGGCTGCTTCACGAATCACGGCGGCGTGCGCGTGGGCCTCGAGTTGCTCGGCCTGTCGTTGCTCGGCGCGATCCTCTGCGGGCTCGTCCCGCTGGCGCTCTACCGATACGACATGGGAGGCGGTGGGGACGTGAAGCTGCTCGCCGCGATCGGCGCCCTCTGTCGCCCCATGGTGGGGATCGAGGCGGAGTTCTACGCGTTCGCCGCGGCCGCCTTGCTCGCGCCCGCCTGGCTCGCGTGGGAAGGCCGGCTCTTCAGGACCCTCGCCAATTCCATGTGGATCGCCGTCAACCCGTTCCTGCCCAAGGCGAAGCGTCGCGAGATCAAGCGCGAGACGCTCACCTGGTTCCGGCTGGGCCCCGCCATCTTCCTCGGCACGCTCGTGGCCGCCGCGCTGCACTGGCGCCCGGAGGCCCCTTGAGCGCGATCCGCGAGCTTCGAAGCGATCGACGAGGCGCGGTCTACGTCGAGTTCCTGATCGTCTTCCTGCCGCTCTTCATCATGTTCATGTCGCTGGTGCAGCTCGCGTTCGTCGAGATCGCGAACCTCGTCACCAAGCACGCCGCGGTCGGCGCCTGTCGCGCCGCGATCGTGGTGCTGCCCGACAACCCGCAGCTCTACTCGAAGTCCGAGGTCAACCACGCCGACGGCGATCGCCTCGACGCGATCAAGGCCGCGGCGAAGGCGCGCCTGCTCGCCGTCTCGGTGAACCCGAACGTCGACGTCACCTTCCCGAGCAGCCCCGAGGGGACGGACAACAAGACGTCCTTCGCCGCCGGCGACACCGTGCGCGTGCAGCTCGCGTTCGACTACCCCTGCAAGATCCCGATCGGCAGCCGCTTCGTCTGCAACTTCCTCACGCTGCACAAGAAGCTCAAGGCGGAGGCCGCGATGCCGCTGCAGTCGGCCTCCTACAAGTACGAGGACGAATGAGCCCGAGAGCGCTCGCCAGCCTGCTCGACGACACCGGCTCGGGCCCGCGCTCGCGCGGCGTGCGCGGACTCGCCGACGATCGTCGCGGCGCCGTCCTGCTGATCGCCGTGTTCATGTCGGCGTTCCTCGTCGCGTGCCTCTGGTACATCATCGGGATCGGCGACGCGGCGGTCTACCGCCAGTACATGCAGGACGGCGCCGACTCGGTCGCGTTCGGCAGCGCCGTCTATCACGCGCGAGGCATGAACATCCTCGCGCTGATCAACCTGGTCATGGCGGCGGTGCTCGCGGTGCTCGTCGCCTTCAAGATGGCGCAGGTGCTGCTGATCGCGGCGAACGTCCTGTCGTGCGCCTGCGCGGCGGCGTCGGTCGGGTTCAACCCCGTGTGCGACGCGGCCTGCACGCTGACCGGCGCGGCCGAAGACCCGATGTCGAGCCTCGTGTCGGCGGTCGAGAAGATCGTCAACCAGGTCCTCAAGGCCCTCCACATGGCGTCGAACGCCGTCGCCTACGGCATGCCGTGGGTCGCCGAGGGCAAGGCGCTGATGGTCGCGAGCGACTACAAGCCGACGGTCACGGGCGGGGCGATGATGAGCACGTCGCTCGTCCCCGGCTCGGTCGAGGGCGCGCTCGGCGGCTTCAAGAAGGGCGCCTCGAGCAACCGCATGGGGCTGCCGGTCGAGGACGACGACTTCAACGTGCTCTGCAAGAAGGCGGGCAAGCTCGCCGGCGAGATGATGTTCGCGCCGTTCGACTTCCTCGGGATGCCGCTGGTGAGCGGCACCGTGGGCTCGTTCGCCGGCAGCATGATGGGCTCGCTCGCGAGCACGTTCCCCGGCTACTTCTGCGGCGACAGCGGCGGCGGCGGCGGCTCGTACTCCGCGTCGTCCGGCGGCTACGGCGTCGACGGCAAGGGGACCACGGCGCAGCAGTACTGCGACGGGGAGAACCAGAAGAACCTCGACGAGAACAAGAAGATCGAGGCGGACAACAAGACCCGCTCCGCCAAGGGCGAGCCGACCCTCCCGCTCAACCCGCCGTTCGACGTCAAGAAGTGCGTCACCGACACGACCAAGGCCCACAAGATGGTCGACGCGGGCTCGCCGATGACCGACACCGGCGGCAAGTCCTCGAAGAAGGTCTTCGACGCCGCGACCAACGGAGACGTCTACTTCGCCGTCTGGTCGTTCACCTGGGGCGATCTCGCCAAGCAGAGCGACGCGGGCAAGGGCGTGAACGTCGGCGCCTGGAACAAGGCCAAGGTCTCCGAGCCGGAGGTCTGGAGCAAGATCGCGATCGCGAAGGCCGAGTTCTACTACGAGCCGAAGACGAGCAACGCCGCGTGGTCCGACATCAAGGACGACGCGATGTGGAACATGCGCTGGCGCGCGCGTCTGCGTCGCGTGCGGCTGCCGAGCTTCAGCGCCGGCAGCTGGCTCGTCGGCAAGATCAGCTCGAAGATCCCCGTCGCGGTCGGCGATCTGTTCAGCGGCGAGCTCGACAAGGTGGCGGGGCTCGTCGACGAGTCGGTCGGCAAGGTGCTCGGCGGCCTGCGCTCCGGCACGATCGTGCACTGAAGGGAACGCCAATGGCCCGCAGCAATCGACGCAAACAACGAGCGAGAGCGCGCGGCGCCGCGATGGTGGAGGCGGTCGTCTCCATCCCGTTCCTGCTGATGATGTTCGCGGCCATCCTCTACGTGAACAAGCTCTACGAGACGAAGATGCGGGTCATGCGGTTCGCGCGCGAGGCCGCGTGGAACTACGCGATGTGCAACTGCAACGAGTCGGGCGATCCGATCACCTCGACCTGCCGCGCGGCCGAAGCGGCCACGAGCTCCAAGGGCTCGTCCGGGAGCGGCACCGCGAGCGGCTACGATCCGGGCAAGGTCACGTCGGTCGGCGGGGGCCCCGGCGGCGATCTCGCGGGCAAGGACTTCGGCTCGTCGAAGTCGACGCTCCAGGCGGAGATCAAGTCGGACGCCTTCCTCGGGAAGTTTTCCAAGACGGTCTCCAGCAAGACGATCGTGATGTGCAACGAGGCCCCGCACGACGGCAACCTCAAGGGGTGGGCCAGCACCGCCATGAACATGTGGAAGAGCTGGTGAGCCGATGGCCGAAGTGACCGACGCCAAGGACGCCGCCGGCGAGAGCGGCAAGAGCGGCACGAGCGTCGCGGCCCCGCGCCCGAACGCGCTCAGGACGCTTCGCGCGCGCGCGCTCTCGGGCGCCGCCAAGGTCGCGAGGCTGACGACGTACCTCGTGTTCGTGGCGCTCGTGCTCGGCGTGGTCGCGGTGCGGATCGCGTGGGCGCGCGCGAAGGACGTCGTGCTCACGACCGGCGAGGACCTCTCGAGGCTCACCGAGGGCGGCAAGCTCGACGGCGTCTACCGCCTGAAGCTGAACGGCGAGACGGTGATGATCGCGAGCGCGTCGACCAAGGCCTCACCCAAGGAGGTCCTCGATCGCTTCGCCGGCGAGTGCGAGCATCACGCGGACGGCATCGCCACCGAGCTTGCGCACCTAGGCGAGTCGGTGCAGCCGGGCGCGGCGCCGCGCAACGAGGGCTTCCCCGGCGCAGGCGTGCTGCGCAGCGGCAACGACGACGCGGGCACCGTCGCGTGCTTCGCGCTCGGCGCGAAGGTCGGGCAGGTGGAGGTCTTCGAGCGCGTGGGCGCCTTCGCGCGCACCGGCGATCTCGGCAAGATCGGCATGGTCCGACACGTGACCGTGCGCCGCACCGCGTCCGGCTCGCACGTCGCCGCGATGTGGACCGAGGGCTCGCTCGACGTCGCGAAGATGTTCCCCGAGAAGGGGGACGCGCCCGGCAGCGACGTCGAAGGGGCGATCCGCCCGCCGTCCTCGCGCCGGCTGTTCACCGCCTACGCGGAAGGCGCGCCGTACGCGCTGCGCGTGTACGAGTCGAGCGTGACGCCCGAGGCCGTGTTCACCGCCTACGCCGCGGAGCTCCCGCGCGCGGGCTGGAAGGCCGACCCGGACGTCGCCAAGGAGACGCCCGACACCCGCGCGTTCGCCCGCGGCGAGACCGACTTGCTCGTCACCGCCCAGGCGCAAGAGGGCAAGACGCTCGTCTCGATCGTGGAAATGGGCGGCAGATAGTTCCCTCGACGTGCCGCGAGTCACGCGCGTGTGACACCCACGCACCGCGGATCTCGCACCTTTCCCGCGTTCCCGTGAGACGGTTGCTTTCCGATGGCGCTGGCACGCGGCGCGCAAGCCGCTTAAGATCGAGGTCGACATGCGCACCCAACGAGTCGCTGCATTCTCGCGTCGTCTGGTAGCCGATCGGCGAGGTGCCAACCTCGTCGAGTACATCATCCTCGTCGGCGTCGTCGCGCTGATCGCGATCGCGGGCTTCAAGGTCTTCGGCAGCAAGGTGCGCGGCAAGATCGACGAGCAGGCGGGCTCCGTCAGCGACATCAACGGCGCCGCGAAGTGAGTCGGCCGACCCCGAGCGCGCGGCGTGGGGGTGCGCGTCGGGGTCGAGTCATCGTTCCTGTTTTCTTCGCTCGAGGGAGTCTTCCATGAAGCGTCGCCTGCTCTTCCCCACTTCCGTTCTGGGCCTGCTCACGGTCGCCGCCTTCGGCAGCGGCGCGTGCTCGAACAAGAGCGCCGATCCGACCGCGGCCGCCGGCACGGTGACGATCGCGGCCGGCGTGGTCTCGCTCGACGCCGCGCACGCGGACGACGTGACCGTCACGGTCGGCAAGCTCGCCTTCCCGAAGGCCACCCACCCGGACATCGCCTCGCTCGCGGCCGGCGCGGTGCTCGTCGGTGAAGCGGGCGTCAGCCCGGCCACCGCGAACCCGTGGGGCTTCCTGCGCAAGGTCGTCTCCGTCACCGACGACGGCAACGGCAACTCGGTGGTGACCACGCAGCAGGCGACGATCCTCGACCTCGTCGACGAAGGCGAGCTCTCGGGCACGCTGACCATCCCGGCCGACTCTTCGGCGAGCACCGCGAGCGTCAAGACGCTGCGGCCGAAGGGGGGCCCGATCACGCTGATCGACCTCACCGGCAAGAAGCTCCTCGACGAGACGCTCACCGCGACGATCTCGGGCAAGTCGGTCGGCTTCCAGGCGCTCGCGACCCTCACCAAGGGCTCGCTGCAGTTCACGCCGAACTTCGACGTCGGTGCGAAGATCAAGCCGGCGCTGACGCTCGACATCAAGAAGCTCATCTCCGAGGCGCACGTCATCGCGAACGGCAGCCTCGATGCGACCGCCGAGATCAGCGCGTCGCTGAAGCTCGTGAACCCGGGCACGCTGACCGGCGCGGACATCGCGGCCCTCATCGCGAACAAGCTCACCAAGAGCACCACGACCTCGCTGATGGACAAGGACATCGCGCTCCCGGGGCTCAAGCTCGGGCCGATCAGCGTCCCCGCGCACGCGCACTTCACCGCGAACGTCGCCTGCGACTTCAAGTGGGGCGGCGAGACGAGCGTCGTCGTCGGCGCGACCGGGAACGTGACCGTGAGCGCGGGCGCCAAGTGGGACGGCTCGACGGTCTCGCCGGTCTGGTCGCACTCGGAGACGCTGAACATCACCGGGCCGAACTGGACCATCACCGACGACGTCCTGCTCAAGTGCTCGGTCATCCCGCACTTCGAAGTCAGCCTGTGGGACGTGGCCGCGGGCGAAGTGACGGCGTCGGCGTACGCGTCGATCTCCGCGCAGGCGACCTGCAACTCCTCGACGCTGACCGGTGACGTCGCCGGGCAGGCCTTCGCGGGCGCGAACGCCACGGCGAAGGCGAGCCTCGACGTGTTCGGGCTCTACAAGTGGTCGAAGGAGTGCACGCTGTTCGACGTGCACACGCCGGTCGCCTCGGTCACGGGCTCGTTCCCGCTCGGCAAGGGCGCGACCTGCACCGCGGCGCCCGCTCCGACGGTCCCCGCGCCGATCACCGATCCGGGCCCCTCGTGCTTCGGCGGCGCCAGCACCTCCGGCGACGACGCGGGCGTGAACGACGGCGGCAGCTCGGGCGGCGACGCCGGCACGCTCCCCGACGGCGCGCCGATCATGTGCAGCCACGACAGCTGCACGCGTGGCGACGTGCTGACGGACGGCTGCACCAACGACGGCGAGGGCGGCAAGTGCATCACCGCCATCTGCAAGAACGACGATTACTGCTGCACCTCGGGCTGGACCCTCAGCTGCGTGCAGCACGTCATCGACGGCGACTACGGCTGCGCCAAGAAGGCCTGCCCGTGAGCTGACGGGTCGTCTCGCCGAAGGGCGAAGGGGGCGCGGGCGTGTCGGTGAGGCCGGCGCGCCCGCGGTCGTTTTGTCCGGGCGGGCTCTGCCGTCGCGCCCGCTGGGGGGCCGGCGAAGCTGCTGCACACGAGCGCGCCGTGCTCGCGTATCCTGTACCGCGTGAACAAATCGGCCCTCCTCGCGGCGCTGCTCGTCGCGGCGCTCGGCGGCTTCTTGCTCTTCGCGTACTTGAAGAAGTTCGAGGAAGAGGCCTCGGGCGGCGCGCCCGTCAAGGTGCTCGTCGCCAAGAAGCAGCTCGAGCCCGGCGTCCCCCTCACCGAGGATCTCCTCGCGACACGCGTGATCCCCGCGGCGTACGTCGAGACGCGCATGGTCCGCGAAGGCGAGAAGTCGCGCGTGCTCGGCATGCGGATGTCGACGCCGGTGCAAGCGCAGCAGGCGCTGAACTGGACCGACCTCGCGCTGACCGCCGACGACAAGCGCGAGCTCAGCTCGCTGATCGTCCCCGGCATGCGCGCGGTGTCGGTGCGCGCGCAGAGCGACGACAAGTCGTACGCGCTGATCCATCCGGGCGATCGCGTCGACGTGATCGCCACGCTACCGATCGAGAAGACCAACGCGCGCCAGTCGATCGTGCTGCTGCAGAACGTGCTGGTGCTCGCGGTCGGGCTCGAGACGACGCAGGAGACGAACAAGACCGGCACGCCGGGCTCGCAGGAGATGCTGCTCAACCTGAGCCTGACCATCCCCGAGGCGCAGCTGCTCGCGCTCGCCAACGAGAAGGGGCGCATCTCGGTCGCGCTCCGCAACCCGGACGACGTGAAGCTGACCGACGGGGTCGCCGACCTCAGCTCGGACCTGCTCACCGACGGCAAGACCCGCAAGACCGTTCAGGACTACCGCAAGGCGCCGACCGGGCCCGTCAGGCTCGGATCGACGGTCGGGGGGGGAAACCAATGATTCGCTCGCGCAAGCTGATCTTCACGTTGGCGCCGCTGCTCGCGGCGCTGCTCGCAGGCGTCCACGCGAGCGCCCAGACCAAGCCCGACAAGGCGGCTGGCAAGGGCGACGCCGGAGCGAAGGCGTCCGCGTCCGCGACGCCGGTGGCGACGCAGCTCACCGAGGAGCTGAACCTCTCGGTCGGCGAGAACAAGACCATCTCCGCCGGCGACGTGAAGAGCTACTCCGAGGGGACGCCCGGCTTCGTGGACGTGAAGGTCCCGCCGGACGGCAAGACGTTCGTCATCGTCGGCCTCAAGCCCGGCTCCACGTCGCTGCTGCTCATCAAGAACAACGGGCAGGAGGTGAACTGGATCATCAACGTCTTCGCGCGCTCGCCGCTGCTCGTCGAGTCGGAGCTCAAGCAGCTGCTCGAGGGGTACACGGGGGTGAAGGTCCGCCGCGTCGGCTCGCGCCTCTTCATCGAGGGGAGCGTCGCCACCGAGGCCGACGTGAAGCGCATCGGCCAGATCTCGATGCTCTACGGCGGGCAGGTCGAGTCGCTCGTGGGGGTCGGCGGCGGCAAGGACCGCACGAACATCCGCATCGACTTCTTCTTCGTGCAGTACGAGCGCACCTCGGGCTACCAGGTCGGCATCAGCTGGCCCACGTCGCTCGGCGGCGTCTCGAACGGCACGCCCATCATCCAGTCGAACCTGACCTGGGACGCCTTCGCGACCGTCGGGCACACCACCGGGCTCACCGGCGCGATCGTGAACCAGCCGCTCCCCGCGCTCGACATCGCTTCCAACTACGGCTGGGCGAAGGTGATCAAGCAGGCCACGCTCGTCACCACCAACGGCACCGACGCGATGATCCAGAGCGGCGGCGAGGTGAACATCCTCACGACGGCCGGCTTCACGCAGGCGGTGACCAAGCTCCAGTTCGGCACCGACGTCGCCGTGCAGCCGTTCTACGACGCGGTCACGCGCGAGATCGAGGTCAAGATCACCGCCGACGTCGCCGATCTGACGCCGCCCGGCACCGGCACGACCCTGCCGAGCCGCAGCACCAGCAAGCTGCAGACGGTGGTGCACATGCGGCTCGGGCAGTCGCTGGTCATCTCGGGCATCCACACCGAGGACGAGCGCAAGACCGGGGCGGGCATCCCGCTGCTCTCCGAGATCCCGATCATCGGCTACTTCTTCGGCACCCACGGCCTGCAGAAGAAGTCGCTCGAAGGCGCGGTCTTCATCATCCCGAGCGTCGTCGAGAACACCGGGACGGCGGCCGCCGACGTGGTGAAGGAGACCTTCAAGGTCTACGAGGGGTGGAGCGGGACGCCGGTGCTCGGCGACCCAATTCCGAAGGCCTACGATCGCTCGCCGAACGACTTCCAGCCGCCCGAGAAGCGGGCGGCGGAGCCGAAGCGGTAGGCCTGCGCATGCTCGTCGACGTCTACGTGCTGGGCCCGGATGGGCACACGCGCACCGAGCGCATCCGCGGCGACGCCCGCGTGGTGGTGGGGCGCAGCCCGCAGTGCGGGATCGTGCTCGACGGCGACGGCATCTCGCGGCAGCACTTCGCGCTGCTGTTCGGCGAGCAGGCGATGCGCGTCGAGGACACCTCGAGCAACTGGACGATGGTCGGTGAGGCCGTGCTCCGGCGCGAGTCGCTCGACGTCGCGTACGGCACGCCGATCGTCGTCGGGTCGCTCACCATCCAGGTCTTCCCCGCGCAGGTGCCGCACCCCGTCCCCGAGGTGCCGAGCATCATCGTCGATCAGCCTCGCTCTCCGGTGCAGGCGGCGCCGTCGGTGGCCGCGCCCGCGCCTGCGCCCTTCCGGCCGCCCGTGCCGGTCCAGAAGCCGACCGCGCCGCCACCGATGGGCATGCCGCTGCCGGGGGCGCCCGC
>CAIXWQ010001025.1 GCA_903923175.1 uncultured delta proteobacterium
GCTGCGGAGCTCATGGTCGCCAATCGTTGCCCCGCCGGCGGACACTCCGACGACCGCGTACTTCGAGCGAGGGATGTTCGAGGAGGTCGAGAAGCTCGGTCAGCGGTTGCGCCCGTCGCGCGGACCGAGGCCCGCGCAGTTCGTCGGCACGGTCGCGAAGCTCGCCGGCGAACCGGGAGCCGATGGGCGCGTCGAAGGCGAGGTCGAGCTGCAGTTGCAGGTGGACGACGAGTTGCTCACCGCCCGCGTGGTGCTTGGCGCCGACGACTACCGCGACGCAGCTCGCGCGCACCTGGAGCAGCTCTTTGTGAAGATCCGCGGCGTCTTGCACCGAGGCACCCGGCTCCATCGGCTGGCCGCGCCGACCGAGTTCACCGTGCTGGACGCGTAGCGCGCTCATCTGTACGGCGCCGGCGCCCAGAAGCGTTGCCCGGGGCCAACCCCGTGAAGATACGAGCCTTTCTTATTTTGGCTCATTCCACATCCCGCGCGAAGGCTGAGTCGGTCGGGCTACGCTACCGGCTGGCATGAGCTTCACCGAGTCCCACGTCGAGGAGGCCACCCTCGAGTGGTTCGCCTCCGTCGGCTACGCCCGCGCGCACGGCCCGGAGCTCGCGGCCGGTGAACCCGCCGAGGAGCGCGCGACCTTCCACGACGTCGTGCTCGTCGGCCGTCTGCGCTCCGCGCTCGGCACGCTCAACCCGAAGATCCCCGCCGCAGCGCTCGACGACGCGGTGCGCACGGTGCTCCGCACCGAGAGCCCGCTCCCCAACGAGAACAACCGCCGGTTCCACGGTCTCCTGGTGAATGGCGTCGACGTCTCGTTCCGCAACGGCGAGGGGCGCGTCGTCCACGACAAGGTCTGGCTCGTCGACTTCGCGCGCGCGAACAAGAACGACTGGCTGGTGGCGAACCAGTACACCGTGATCGAGGGCGACAAGAACCGTCGCCCCGACGTCGTGGTCTTCGTGAACGGTCTGCCGCTCGCGGTGATCGAGCTGAAGAACGCGGCCGACGAGAGCGCCACCATCCGCGGCGCGTTTCACCAGCTCCAGACCTACAAGAACGAGATCCCCGCGCTCTTCCCGTTCAACGCGCTGCTCGTGATCTCCGACGGGCTCGAGGCGCGCGCGGGCACGATCACCTCGGACTGGGAACGGTTCCTGCCGTGGCGCACGATCGACGGCGTCGACGTCGCGCCGAAGGGGACCCCCGAGCTCGAGGTGTTGCTCAAGGGGATCTTCGAGAAAGACCGCTTCCTCGACCTGCTGCGCAGCTTCATCGTCTTCGAGGTCGACGGCCCGAAGATCCTCAAGAAGCTCGCCGGCTACCACCAGTTCCACGCGGTGCGCAAAGCCGTCGACGCGACCGTGCGCGCCGCGTCACCGAAGGGGGACCGGCGCGTCGGCGTGGTGTGGCACACGCAGGGGAGCGGCAAGAGCCTCTCGATGGTCTTCTACGCCGGCCGCGTCGCGCGCACGCCGGCGATGCAGAACCCGACGCTCGTCGTGCTCACCGACCGCAACGATCTCGAC
>CAIXWQ010001026.1 GCA_903923175.1 uncultured delta proteobacterium
CAGTCGCGGGCCACGACTGACTGAATGCCTGAACAGCCTTCTGACAAACAGCAGAATCGTCAGTTGCCAGGACGATTGATCGGACAAAGTGCGAGGCCTGCGGAACAAACCTACGTCGGCGCTACCCGTGAACGGGTACCCTGCGGAGCAGATCGTGGAGGTACACGCGCGCCCGGCCACTCCGGACCACGCGGATGGGCAAAGGCTCGGGCGAGACCGCGTGCCGGGCGAGCAGGCGATCGAAGTGGGGCCGACTCATGCCGGTGAACACCGCGCCGAGGTCGTAGCGCGCGCCGCCGATCTCGACGCCGACGCACTGCCCGCCCGCGCGCCCGGCCTTCTCGAGGACCACGACCGTTCGATGACCGAGCTCACGGAGCGCCGTGGCGATGGCGAGGCCGGCCGGACCGGCGCCGATCACGGTGAACGAGGGTTCGCTCGAGGCATGCGAGCCGGGCATGGATGGGCTCGCGCATAGCACGCTCCGTGTCGCGGAGTCCCGGAGGGTCGGGGCCTCGCCGGACGCTCGGCGACGCCGACCGACCGGTCGGGAGCGCGCGAGGACCTATCGCGAGGCGGCTCGCCATCGGGAGGTCGGGGGCTCGTGCGACGCGCTCGAGGAGCGCGGCGAGCTCGCCGTCGCCCCGCGCGGCCGACGTCATCCTGGCGTCGCTCCCGACGTCGGCGGCGGTCGCGGCCGTGTCCGGATCGACAGTCGCACCCGCTCGGCGATCGGAGCGAGGCGCCTCGCGAAGTAGCTCGCCTCGACCTCCTCCTCGCCGACCGCGGGATCGACCTCGTCGCCCGCCCAGCAGCCGAATACCTCGACCGGCCCGTCCGCGAGCGCCGCGGTCACGAGCTCTCTCAGCCGCTCACGCCCCCGCTGCTCCGCCTCGAGCTCGCTGCGCTCGTCCTCGGTGAGCGCCCCGAGCAAAGGCGTGATCTCGTCGACGAGCTCGAAGCCCTGCCACTCGAGATCGCCCGAGTTGAAGCCGCAGCCGCAGCCCTCGTGCGAGCCGACGTAGGCGACGTGCGGAAGCGAGAAGCGCGCACGAACGGCCGCGCCGTCGGGCACGGGCTCCACGCGGTGGTAGCCGAGGACCGGATCGGGCTCCTGCGGGTTGGCGAGGCGGTGGGCCGGAATTGGCTGCATCGAACCGAGCCAGACCATCAGGCACATTCCGAGAGCTCCTCGCCGCCGCGGCTCGGCGCCTTCGCGTGCAGCCCGCGCGGCCCCGCGAAGAGCCCCTCGCGCGGCACGCCGAGGAGCGCGCGCAGCTCGGCCACCGTCATCGCGAGCACGCGCTCGTACTCGACCGCGCGTGACCAGAGCGCCGGCGCCCCGCGCGCACCGCGGAACGCGCGCAGCGTGCGGCGCGGCCACCCGAGCACGCCCATGCTCGCCCCGGCGAGGACGATCGACGCGACGTAGAGCCCCAGCGGCCGCAGCCCGCCGCGCACCTCCCACGCCGAGACCTCGGCCTCGCCCGCGAGATCGGTGCCGAACCCGGTCGCCACGTGGTGGAGATCGTGCAGCATGATGGCCCAGCGGTGCCGCTTCGTGTTCGGCACCGAGAAGGAGCGCCCGAGGAACGACGCCTGCGTCCACGGCTCGTCGTACGCGGCGAGCGTGAAGCCGTTCTCGGCGAGGTAGCGGTCGCGCGCCTCGCGCACGGACATCGCGGCGGGGAGCGGGTGGGAGCGACACGGGCAATCGACGGCGTGCGCGGCGGCGGTCATCGGGGGCCTCGCGCACGAAGATGGGGTCGCGGCGGGCCACGGCCAAGGGCCTGCGACTTCACGAAGCTCGGCGAACGTGTCGCCGCTCGCGTCGCTGGTGTCGCTCGCGTCACACGCGTCCGCCGCGTCGAGCCCGACGTCCGCGCCGGTCTCCGCCGCGGCGTCCCTCGCGTCGGCCCCCGCGTCGATCGTCGCCGCGGTGACCGTGACGCTCGCCGAGGCCGTATTTCCCAGCGTGTCGGTGGCCTTCACCACGTCGGTCACGCCGCCGGTCGCGCCGGCGACGTAGGCCCCCGTGGCCGGATCGACGGTCCCGCCCGAGGGCGCGCTCGCCATCGACCACGCGTAGGTGCCGTTGCCGCCGTTCGCGGAGAACGCCTTGCCGCCGAGCGGCGCGACGCTCGCGCTCGCAGGCGTGATCGACACGCCCGCGGCGACGTCCACGCGCGTCGTCGCGACGTTGCCGAGCGAGTCGGTGACCTTCACGGTGTCGGCCACGAGCCCGGTCGCGCCGGCGACGTAGGCGCCGGTGGTCGGGGCGATCGAGCCCCCCGCGGCGTTCGAGGAGATCGTCCACGTGTAGCCGGCGTTGCTCCCGCCCGCGGCGGCGAACGCCCGCGACGCGCGCGGGAAGACGCTCGCCGTCGAGGGGTAGATCGCGAGCGTCGACGCGAAGGTGAGCTTGGTGATCGTGGCGGTGGTGATGCCGCCGATCGTGGCCGGATCGGACGCCTGGAACGCGCCCGCGGTGGTCGGGAAGTTCTTCGAGCGCGTGTAGCCGGCGACGTAGGCGACGCCGGGCGCGGGGACGGCGAGCCCGAACGCGGCGTCGTAGAGCGTGCCGCCCAGATACGTGGAGTAGACGAGCGCGGAGCCGACGGCGTCGAGCTCGGCGACGAACGCGTCGTAGTCGCCGGCGTTGGTGGCCTGGTACGCGTCGGCGGTCGTGGGGAAGTTCGTCGAGCTCGCCTGGCCGGCGAGGTACGCGTTGCCCGCGGCGTCGACGGCGATGGCGTTCGCGTAGTCGTTTTCGAGGAGGTGCCGCCGACGACGAAGGCGCTCCCCGACGGACCGGACGGATCGAGCGCGACGGCGCGCGCGAAGTCGTGCCCGGTGCCGGCGAGGTAGGTCGCGTACACGAGCGCGGAGCCCGTGGCGTTCAGCTTCACGAGGAACGCGTCGGTGCCGCCGCCGGCCGCGGTCTGCGGCGCGCCGGCCGTGGTCGGGAAGTTCGCCGAGCTGGTGGAGCCGACGACGTAGGCGTTGCCGGCGGCGTCGACGGCGACCCCGGAGGCGCTGTCGTTGGCGCTCCCTCCCAGGTACGTCGCGTACACCAGCGAGGCGCCGTCGGCGCTCAGCTTCGCCACGAACGCGTCGCCGATGCCGCCGAAGGTCTTCTGCACGGCGCCCGTCGTGGTGGGGAAGCTCGTCGGGCCCGACGCGCCCACGACGTAGGCCGAGCCCGCCGCGTCGACCGCGAGGGCGTAGCCGATCTCGTTGCTGCTCCCTCCGAGGTAGGTCGAGTAGGCGATCACCGGATCCACGACGCGCGGCGCGCGCGCGTCGTAGGCGCCCACGCGGAAGCCCACGCGATCGGCGTCGACGAGCACGTACTCTGCGGCCACCTCGCGCCGCGCGCCGTCGACGAGCTGGCTGCCGCACGACGCGTTGAGAAGCGCGGGCAGCTCAACGTGCGCTCGCGCTGGGTGTCCATGGGCGCCGCAGGCCCGCGCGCGCGATCGCGTCGCGGGGGCCGAAGCGCGAGCGCCATCTGGCTCTCCCGCGCGAGCGCCGCTAGCGACGGGCGAGGCTCGACGCCGGCCAAGGCGCGCCAGCACCGCAGGAACCTCGCCATGGACGAATCGACGCAGCGCGAATGGAAGCCCCGATCGGCCGTCAGCGAGGTCTTCGCAGGGCTCGTCTCCGGCGCGCTGTGCGTGACGCTCGCCATCTCGATGGCCGCGCTGGTCTTCTCGGGAGACCTCGCAAGCGGCTTGCCCGCGGGGATCGGCATGGCGCTGCTCGGCACGATCGCCGTGGGGCTCGCGGGGGCGATCGGCGCCTCGTTCCCCTCGACCGTGTCCGCGCCGCAGTCGTCGTCGTCGGCCGTCGTCGCCGCGGTGGCCGCCGCCGTCGCCGCGGCCGTCTCGGGCGCGGTCGCGAGCGGCGGCGTCGAGCGTCGCCTCGCCACCGTCGCCGTCGCCGTGTCGCTGGCCTCGCTCGCCGTGGGGCTCTCGCTGTACGCGCTCGGCAAGTTCCGACTCGGGAGCCTCGTCCGCTACATTCCCTATCCGGTGGTCGGCGGCTTCCTGACCGGCACTGGCTGGCTGATCGCCAAAGGGGCACTCTCGGTGATGAGCGGCCACGCGCTCACCGTCGCGAACCTCGCGGGTTACTTCTCGCCGGGCGTCGCGGTGCGCTGGGTGCCGGGGTTCGTCCTCGCGGTCGTGCTCGTGCTGCTGCAGCGGCGCGTGAAGCACTACCTGCTGGTGCCCGTCGTGCTGAGCACGTCGCTGGTCCTCTACTACCTCGCGCTGAAGCTCACCGGCGTCTCGCTCGCCCGCGCGAGCAGCCTCGGCCTGCTCCTCGGCCCCTTTCCGAGCGGCTCGCTCTTCCGGCCGCTGACCCCCGAGGTGCTGCGCGCGGCCGACTGGCCCGTGTTGGGGCACCAGCTCGTGAGCATCGCCACCGTGGTGCCGGTCACGGCCATCTCGCTGCTGCTCAACGCGACGGGGCTCGAGCTCGCCACGCGCACCGACGTGGATCTCGATCGCGAGCTGCGCGTCGCGGGAAGGGGGAACCTCCTCTCGGCGCTGGGCGGCGGCTTCCCCGCGTTCCAGGCGCTCGGCTTCTCGGTCCTGAGCCACAAGGCGGGCGCCCGCACGCGCTGGGTCGGCGTCGTCTGCGCGGGCGTCTGCGGGCTCACGCTCTTCTGCGGCGCGAGCCTCCTCGGCGCGCTGCCGAAGGTGGTGCTCGGCGGGCTGCTGCTGAACCTGGGCCTCGGCTTCCTCGTCGAGTGGGTCTTCGACGCCTACCGCCGGCTGCGCCGGCTCGACTACGCGCTCATCCTCGCCATCGCGCTGGTGATCGCGCTGCGCGGGCTGATCGAGGGGGTCGGGCTCGGCATCCTCGTGGCCGCGACGCTCTTCGTCGTGAGCTACTCCCGCACCGAGTGCGTGAAGCACGCCCTCTTCCTCTCGAGCCACGGCAGCAACGTCGAGCGCGCGGAGAGCCAGCAGCGGCTCCTGCACGAGCTCGGCGACAGCGTCTTCACCCTCCGGCTGCAGGGCTTCCTCTTCTTCGGCAGCGCCAGCGCGCTGCTGGGCCGCGTCCGCGAGCAGCTGCGGGCCGCGCGCGCGCAGCCGCTCCGCTTCGTGGTGATCGACTTCGAGCACGTCAGCGGCGTCGACTCCTCGGCGGTCATGACGTTCGTGAAGATGCGCCAGGTGGCGGAGGCCGCGGGGCTCGGCCTCGTCTTCGCCGGGCTCGCGACCGAGGTGCGACGGGCGATGGAGCTCGAGGGGTGCCTCGAAGGGGAGGCCATCCCGTGCTTCCCGGATCTCGATCGGGGGGTGGAGCACTGCGAGGAGCGCCTGCTCGCGCGCGAGGCCTCGCGGCTCAGCCACCTCCCCGCGTTCGGCGAGCTGATGGGCAGGCTCTTCGAGGGGGACGCGGCGCGCGTCGACCGCTTCGTCGCGTACCTGGAGCGGCTTCCCGTCGCGGCGGGCGACACGCTCTTCCGCGAGGGCGAGCGCGCCGATGGCCTCTACCTGATCGAGTCCGGCCGGCTCTCTTCGCTGGTTCGTCGCGCCGACGGCTCGACGCTCCGCCTGCGGACCATGTGCGGCGGCACGCTGGTCGGCGAGATGGGGGTCTACGGCAACGCGCCGCGCTCGGCGACGATCTCCGCAGAGCAGGACTGCGTGCTCCACCGGCTGTCGCGCGAGTCCCTCGAGCGGCTGCACGCCGACGACCCCGACCTGGCGCTGGTGTTCCACCGGTTCGCGGTGCGCCTCCTCTCCGAGCGGCTCGCCGAGAAGACGCGGGAAGTGCAGGCCCTCTTCCGCTGAGCCGGGCTGCGCCCCGCGCGCGCGTTCACGCCGCGGCCACGAACGACGCGAGCGGCAAGGCGTGTGCCGCGTCGCGTGACGCGTCGTTTGGCGCGTCGTGTGGCGTGAGGCGGTCGGCCGCTCGCACGAGCGTCCATGGCCGATCGCACGGCGCCCCATGGCTACCCGCAAGGGTGCCCATGGCGACCCGCAAAGCCCTCCATGGCCGATCGGGAGGGGTCCGATGGCCGCCCGCAAGCGCGGCCGCGGCCACGCGAACGAGCTCGCGGGCTGCCCGGATGCGTCGCCATGGCCGCCCGGACGCGTCGCCATGGCCGCTGCGAGCCGCCGTGCGGGTACCCGAAAGGCTCGTCATGGTCACCCGTACGGGGCCCGATGGTTCCACCCTGAGACACCGCCCCCGGATCGAGCTCCGAATCGCCGAAAATCACAGTGGTGGAGGACGACGCCTCGGACCTGCTCGCGCCGCCGCGTCGACTGCGACGACGCGCGACCGGCAACGGTTTCGGGTTCTCCGCCCGCCTCGCCGCCAAACGGTGATGAAGTCGTGACGAAGCCAACGCCGAGGTCTGACTTCGACCGGGCATCGTAGCGATCATGGCCCCCGCCACGACGCCGCGACACTTCAAGGCCGAGAACTACTTCAACCTGCTCGGCATCCTCGCGCTCCACTTCGGCGCGGGGCTCGCGCTGTTCCACTTCGGCTTTCGCACGCTCGACGTCGCGCTCGCCGTCGGGCTGTACGTGCTGCGAATGTTCGCGATCACCGGCGGCTACCACCGCTACTTCTCGCACCGCACGTTCAAGACGGGGCGCGCGTTCCAGTTCGTGCTCGCGCTGATCGGCACGCTCTCGACGCAGAAGGGGCCCATCTGGTGGTCGGCCATCCACCGCCGGCATCACCGCGAGAGCGACGGGCCGAACGACGTGCACTCGGTGCTCCAGAAGGGGTTCTGGTACTCGCACATCGGCTGGGTGCTCGACAGCGCGCACGAGAACTACGACGACCGCGAGGTGAAGGACCTCGTGAAGTACCCCGAGCTCCGCTGGCTCGATCGGTTCCACGTCGTGCCGGTGCTCGCGTACATCGCCCTGACGGTCGCGTTCGGCGGCCTGCGCGGGATCTGCTGGTGGTACTGCCTGTCGACCGTGGCGCTCATGCACGGCACGTTCACGATCAACTCGCTGTCGCACGTGTTCGGCAAGCGTCGCTTCGCGACCACCGACGACAGCCGCAACAACTGGCTCCTCGCGATCATCACGATGGGCGAGGGGTGGCACAACAACCACCACCGCTACCAGAGCTCCACGAAGCAGGGCTTCTACTGGTGGGAGTACGACTTCACGTACTACATCCTGAAGGCGCTCTCGGTGGTCGGCGTGGTCTCGGAGCTGCGCGTGCCGCCGCAGAAGATCCTCGACGAGGGGCGCGCAGGGAACGCCCCGCCGTTCCGCGAGGTCGTCGCCGCGAAGCTCGCCGCGATGGCCGGCCGCGCCAACGCGCTCGGCGAGCACGTCCGCGAGGCTGTCTCGATGCCGTCGCCGTCCGACGCCGAGTAGCGCTCCGCTGGCGCGCTCCCCTCGCGCCCTCGCGCCCTCGCGCCCTCGAGCTCGCCGCCGGCGAGCGCGTCTCGCTACTTGCGCGCGCGGCGGTTCGCCCGGTAGCGCGCGAGACGGACCGGCCCGTCGAGCAGGTTCCACGCAATCCAGCAGAAGAGGACGAGCAAGCTCGCCCCGACGACGGTCGACGTCGACATCGATGCCGAGCAACGTAGCCCGATCGCGGAGCGAGCGGTCACGCCCGGCGTCGGCCTGCTAGTCTCAGAGCCCATGTCCGGCTCCGATCAAGTCCGCCTCACGAAGCTCGCGCACGGCGCGGGGTGAGCGTGCAAGATCCGCCCGGCGGATCTCGCGCAGGTCATGCGCGCCATGCACGCTCTCCCCCTGCCCTCGTTCGACACGGCTCCCCTCGCGAATGAGCTCGCGGGCGAGCGCGTGGCGATCGACGCGGGTGCCACGGTCGTCGGGCTCGAGCTCCCGGACGACGCGGCCGTGGTGCGCCTGCCGAGCGTCACGGGGAGCGCGCCCGACGAAGCGCTGGTGCTCACCACCGACTTCTTCACCCCGATCGTCGACGATCCGGCGACCTTCGGGCGCATCGCCGCGGTCAACGCGATGAGCGACGTCTGGGCCATGGGGGGCAGGCCCCGCTTCGCGCTCGCGATCGCCGCGTTCCCGACCAAGACGCTGCCGCTCGAGCTGCTCGCGGAGATCCTCGCCGGCGGCGCGCGCGCGGCGCTCGCGGAGGGGGTGCTCGTCGTCGGCGGGCACACCATCGACGACGCCGAGCCCAAGTACGGCCTCTGCGTGATCGGCACCGTCGATCCCGCGAAGGTCTGGCGAAAGCGCGGCGCGCGCCCCGGCGACGCGCTGGTGCTCACCAAGGCGCTCGGCACGGGCGTGATCGCCACCGCGCGCAAGCGCGACGTCATCGAGGAGGATCACGAGGCGCTGCGCGCGGCGATCGCCTCGATGGTGACGACGAACCGACGCGCCGCCGAGCACGCGCGCGCGCTCGAGGTGCACGCGGCGACCGACGTGACCGGCTTCGGCCTGCTCGGCCACCTGCTCGAGATGCTCTCGGCGCCCCTTGCGCCCATTGCGCCAGACCGCGCGAGCGACGTCGACGTCGAGATCGGCACGCACGCGGTGCCGCTGCTCCCCCACGCGCACGCGCTCGCGGCCGCCGGGCAGATCCCGGGGGGCTCGCAGGCGAACCTCGACTTCGTGAGCCCGCGGGTGGAGTTCGCCGAGCACGTCGACGCGCCGACGCGCCTCCTGCTCGCCGACGCGCAGACGAGCGGCGGCCTGCTCTTCGCGCTGCCCGCGGATCAGGCGCGGAGCCTGGTCGCGACGCTCGGGGCGCCGGCCGCGATCGTCGGGCGCGTCGTGCCAGGCACCGGGCTCGTGCGCGTGCGCTGAACGGCGCAGCGCGACGGGCTCGCGGCTTCAGGTCAGCCCGGCCGCGAGCCGCTGCGGCACCCCGTCCGGCGGGATCGCCACCGCCTCGCGCGCGCGCTCGAGCGCGACGGCGAGCTCGTACGCGCGCGCCGAGAGCGGGCGCTCCACCGCGACGATGTCGGCCTCGCGCGCGTTGCGCTGGTCGAGGAGGCGCTCGAGATCGGCGAGCGCCGCGTGGCGCGCGGCAGGGGGAGCGGCGGGGGGCGCGGCGTTGTAGCGGTCGACCGCGGCGTCGATGGCGGGCTCGAGCGCGACGAGCGCGGCGCGCGCCTCGGCGCGATCGGCCTCGAGCTCCCACGCGCAGGCCTCGATGGAGCGCGAGATCGCCTCGATCTCGCCGGCGAGCGGGCCGAGCTGCGCGAGGATCTCGGGCGCCGAGAGCTCGAGCTCCGGGAGCACCGCGCGGCGGCGCGGAGCGAGGCGCGCAGCGAGCCGCGTCACGCCGGGCGCCTTCGCTCGATCCGACTCCGCGCGCGCCGCGCGCTCGGCGTGCGTGAGCAGCGCCGCGGAGTGGATGGCCCGCGTGGGCGAGCCGGCGGCGACGACCGGCGGGAACGGCGCGTCGCTGTTCACGTCGATCACGGTGCGGAACAGCTCGGTCCAGGAGTGGTCCTCGCCGTACCCGGTGTCGGTGACGCCGACGCTCTCGACGGCCGGATCGCGCAGTTCGGGGAAGCGCGCGACCAGCGCCTCGAGCTTGGCGGGCCCCGCGTTGATGCGCTGCCGGCTCGCGCGCGAGATGCGCGCAGGCTCGCCGCGCGGCCGCCCCATCGACGACCGATCGCACGGCGCGCTGGCCCGCTCCTCGGTCTCCTCGAGCTCGGTGCAGACCACCTCGTCGATGCCGAGCAGCGCGGCCGCCGCCTCGACGATCGGGCGCGGCGAGGCGCTGCTGATCACCACACGGATCCCCGGACAGCGCGCGCGCAACCACGCCACGTCGGCCGCGTCGATGACCTGATCGTCCTGGTAGCGGAGGAGCACGCGCGTCGCGAGCTCGCGCACGACGGCGCTCGGCAGCGAGGCGATCTGGTGGAGGAGCGCGTGCTGCGGCACCCGCTGCACCGCGCGCACGGCCTCGGGGCCGAAGCGACGGAACGCCGCCCGGCGCAGCGTCGGCGAGCGCGAGGCGAGCTTGCCCCAGACGAAGTAGAACAGCCCCGGCGGCGCCCAGAGCGACGCGCCCACCGAGAGGTACTTGAGCGCCGCGAGGGGGCGCGCGAGGTCGAGGAACACGCGCCCGCGCGGACGCATGGCGCGGGTCGCCTCGCGCTCCGCCAGGTACGCGGGGCCGTAGCCGAGGTGGGCGACGATCTCCCAGCCGAGCAGCTCGCCCATGTTGCGGCCGAGGTGGATGGTCCGGTCGAGGTCGAGCACGAGCACGCGCGTGCTGCTGGGGACCGCACGAAGGAAGAGCTCGCGGACGTCGAGCGGGGCCCCGTGCGCCCGCCACCGGGCGACCGGCCGCGTGCGGGGCGCGGCGTCGTCGAGGCGCGCGTGGGGCGCGCCGGCAAGGCCGAGCTCGGCGGAGAAGAGCGCGCTGCGGGAAGAGGCCATCGTCGATCAACGTAGGCAACCCGTGTCGGCGCCCTGTCAGCGGACGCTCAGCGCTGCGTGAGCCCGCTGCAGCGCTCGAACGCTCGGCCACGGCGCCCTCGCCCGGACGGACCGGAGCCCCACCGGGGCATCGCCATGGCCGCGGTGGTACGCTCGGGCGATGCGTCGCGCCCCGCTTGGTCTGCTCTTCGTCTTCGTCTCGGCCTGCGCCACGGCCTCGCTCTCGGCCTGCAGCGGCGGAAATTTCGAAGTCCCTGGGGGTCCGACCGACTCGACCCCCGGCGACGACGGCAGCTCGGCCGACACTTCGCTCGACACGAGCGTGGTCGACACGGGCGCCGACGACACGGGCGGCGCAGACACGATCGTCGACGACACCGGCGTGACCGACGCGCACAAGAAGGATTCGGCGAGCGACTCGACGACGGACGCCGCGCCGGATTCCCCGCCGGACGACGGCGGGATCGACGCGCGAGACTCGGCGGTCGTCGACACCGGCACCGACTCCGGCAAGTCGGACACGGGCACGCTCGACGCCGGCCCGCCCGACACCGGCAAGCCCGACTCCGGCCTGCCCGAGATCGGGCCGGCGTGCCCGATGCCGAAGAACGGCACCGTGGTGTCGGAGCCGACCGGCAACTGCATGGAGCTGACCACCGCGCTCGCGAACGCCTTCGAGAGCGCGCGGACCTGCGGCTGCGACGCCGACTGCAGCCAGACGGGCGGGCCCAACGGCTGCGCCTGCCCTTCGTACATCAACCCGGGAAGCGCCGGCTACCCGACGTACGTCGCCACCGCGTCCGCGTACGAGAAGGGGATGTGCAAGGGGCTCTGCCCGGGCCTGCCGTGCACGCCCGCCTCGCCCGTCTGCGTGATGGGGAAATGCGCGCTGCCGGGCAGCGTGATCACGCTCGACGCTGGCCCGTGACCGCTCGGTCGTGCGAGATTCCGGCGCCGTGGCGAGCAGCAAAGGGAAGCCGTACCGCACCGTCGTCGTCGAGGGCTTCGAGGTCCTCGTCGGTCGCAGCAGCGAGGACAACGACTACCTGACGTTCGACGTCGCGGCGCCGGGCGATCTCTGGCTGCACGTCGCCGGCGGCACCGCGGGGAGCCACGTCGTCGTGCGCAACCCCGAGCGCGTCGACGTGCCTCGCCCCGTGCTCGAGCGCGCGGCGGCCTTCGCGGCCTGGTACTCGAAGGCCCGCGGCGCCCCGCGCTCCGAGGTGCACTATTGCCTCGCGAGCCAGGTCTCCAAGCCGCGCGGCGCGCCGGCAGGGCTCGTCGAGCTCGCGCGGTGGAAGTCGATCAAGGTCGCCCCCGCGCCGGTGCCGGGCGAGGCCTGAGCACGGCGCTCGACGCGGCCTTCGCGCCCGACGTGCGCGCGCCTCCGCGCCCTACTTCCCGAGCGGAACGCCCGAGGGGTCGAGCGGCGGGTTCGGCCCGAGGCAGCGTTCGAGCTGCGGCGCGAGCTCGTGCATCTCGTTGGGGAGGCGCGGCCGCCCCATGACGCTCGAGCCGATGCGCTCGGGCTTCGAGCCCTCCTGGCGCGTGTACGAGAGCCAGATCCAGAGCGCGCGCCCCTTGATGTTCTCGAAGGGGACGCCGCCCCCCTTCTGATCGAACCACTCGCGTGAGTCGCGGCTGTTGTTGCGGTTGTCGCCGAGCACCCAGACCTCGCCGGGCTTGGGGAACCATGGCCCCGCGTTGGTGCGCGCGTAGACCGGGCTCGTCTCGGCGGTGCCGTCCTTCATCGCGCCGTAGCGGGTCGTCGCGTAGAAGGTCAGGTAGCTCTGACCGCCGAGGAACTCGACGTAGAGCTCCCCCTCGTAATTGCCGAGCTCGGTGATCGACTCGTTCTCGGGGACGTCCTTGTAGCGGGTGCGACCGACGTAGCAGCGCGGGATCGGCGCCTCGTTGACCCACACGCGCCCGTCCTTCACCTCGAGCTTGTCGCCCGGCAGCGCGATCACGCGCTTGATGAAGTCCTCCTCGGGCTTCTCGGGGAAGGCGAAGACGATGACGTCGGCGCGCTTGGGCGGCATCGACTCCCACACGCGCTTCTTCGAGAACGGGATGAGCGGGCCGTAGGCCAGCTTGTTGACGAAGATGTGATCGCCGACGAGCAGCGTCGGGATCATCGAGCCGCTCGGGATCTTGAAGGCCTCGATCACGAACGCGCGGATGGCGAGCGCGACCATGATCGCGACCAGGATCGACTCGAGGTACTCGCGCAGCTCCCCCTTGCGGAAGTGGCCGAGGCGCTCGTCGACGACGTTGGCGGCGGCGTCGAACGCGGCCTCGAAGCGCGGCTCGTCGAACGACGAGGCGTTCATGGCGGCCTCGAGCTCGATCATCGTGCGATCGATCTCGCTCCGCTGCTCCTCGCGCAGCTGCCGCTCGATCTCCTTCGCGTGGGCGCGACGGATGGCGCGGACCTCCTCGATCAGCGCGCGGGCCTGATCGAAGCGCTTGCGCACGCTGGCGGCGAGCCCGGGGCGCCCGCCGATGCCGACCGCCGAGGCGCCCGGGAGCGACCAGCGGTGGTTGTAGAGGAGCATCCCCGCGATCGTGAAGAGCAGGATCGAGACCGGGATCGGCTGCCCGCGGAGCGTCTCGACGATCGGCACCTCGGGGAGCGCGGCGAGCAGCAGCACGCGCAGCTGCGCGAAGAGCGCCGGCACGACGAGGAACCACGCGAAGTAGAAGAGGAGGCGCCCGAGCTGCGAGGGGTTTCCCCGGGCGTCTCCGCCGCGGGGCGCCCCTGGCGTCGGGGGGAGCGGATCGCGGCCGCCCGAGCCGTTGCGCGCGGCCTCACCGTCGTCCTTCGGCCGCGCAGCGGGCTTCGCATCGGCGAGGTCTTCGGCGCCTTCGGCACCATCGCGGGGCGGGACGGGATCGCTCACGAGCTCCTGGGGGCGCGGCAGAGGGTGGTCGGCCGGCCGGCCGGCATACGGTGCTCTCTCCTAGCCCGTCGGCCGGGGCTGCCGCAAGCACCGACGGCGGAGCTCGACGACGGGTGCGGCCGAGCAACCGCCGCCCCGAAGCCAATTCGCGGACGCCGGGGACGCGCGAGCGCGCGCGGGAGGGAGATGCGAGGCAGGCCGCGGTGCACTAACAACCCATCAGCGAGCCGTGTGATTCCGCGCGCCGACGGGGGGGCGCGCGGCCACGGCCCGCGCCGCCCCCCCCAAAAGTGGGCCCGGCGCGCCGGGCTCCGCTACCGGCATGGTCGAGCGGCGCCGCTGGCGTCGATGCCCGGGAAGCTCGCCCGAACCCCCGCAGAAAGCCGAAGAACTCCCGTGAAGCACGACGTCGCAGCCCGGATCGCCAAGGCCCTCGCCGAGGAAGCGCACGCGCGCGGCCTCGACCTCTCGGCGGGCGCGCTGCCGGCTCCGAGCATCGACCGCACGAAGAAGCCCGAGCACGGCGACTTCGCGACCAACGTCGCGATGGCCGTGGGCAAGCGCTTCGGCTGCAAGCCGCAGGAGCTCGCGGCCGCGCTCAAGGCGCGCCTCGAGGGCGACCCGACCTTCGAGCGCGTGGAGGTCGCGGGCCCCGGCTTCCTGAACCTCAAGCTCGCCCCGGCCGCGTTCCACCGCGCGCTCGCCGAAGTTCTCGCCGCCGGGCCGCTCTACGGCCGCGCGCCGGCCGCTTCGCGCGAGCGCGTGAACCTCGAGTTCGTCAGCGCCAACCCGACCGGACCGATGCACCTCGCGCACGGCCGAGGCGCCGTCGTCGGCGACGTCGTCGGCCGCCTGCTCGACGCGACCGGGCACCGGGTCATCCGCGAGTACTACGTCAACGACGCCGGCAACCAGATCAAGCTGCTCGCCGACAGCGTGCTCGCCAAGATCCTCGGCCGCCCCGATCCGGCCGACGGCTACGGCGCCAACCAGTACGTGGTCGATCTCGCCGAGCACGCGAAGGGCAAGCACGCGGAGCTGATCGCGAAGTGCGCGTCCGGCGACGAGCGCGCGTTCACGGACTTCTCGCGGCGCCTCGTGTCGTACATGCTCGACGGCTTCCCGGGCTTCCCCGGCATCCGCACCACGCTGCGGGCGCTCGGCGTGCAGTTCGACGTCTGGTCGAGCGAGGCCGCGCTGCACGGCGACGGGCGCGTCGAGCGCGCGATCGACGCGCTCAAGGACGGCGGCTGGCTCGTCGAGCGCGACGGCGCGCTGCAGTTCGAGACCACCCGCCTCGGCGACGACAAGGATCGCGTCGTCTACAAGAGCGACGGCGGCCACACGTACTTCGCGAGCGACATCGCCTACCACAAGGACAAGCTCGATCGCGGCTTCGATCGGCTCATCGACGTGTGGGGCGCCGATCACCACGGCTACATCCCGCGCGTGCGCGCCGCGCTCACCGCGCTCGGCCTGCCGGCGGAGCGGTTCGAAGTGATCCTGATCCAGATGGTCTCGCTGATGAAGAACGGCGAGCCCTACCGGATGGGCAAGCGGCTCGGGAACTTCATCACGATCGACGAGGTCCTCGACGAGATCGACGAGGCGACCGGCCGCAAGGGCTCGGGGAGCGACGCGCTCCGCTACTACTTCACGACCCGCAAGGCCGACGCGCAGCTCGAGATCGACGTCGAGATCGCGAAGAAGCAGTCGCTCGACAACCCCGTCTACTACGTGCAGTACGGCCACGCGCGCCTCTGCGCCATCCTGCGCAAGGCCCAGGAGGAGTGCGGGATCGCGGCCGACCCCGGCGCGGATCTCGCGGCGCTCGTGCACCCCGACGAGCTCTCGATCGTGGCGATGCTCTCGGCGTATCCCGAGACGCTCGCCGAGTCCGCCAAGACGCGCGAGCCGCAGAAGATCGTCGCCTACCTGACGAGCCTCACGCAGGCCTTCCAGAGCTACTACACGCGGCTCAAGAAGGAGAACGACACCATCCTCCCGCGCTCCGGCGAGCGCGAGAGCGGCGCCTGGAAGACGCGCGACGGCGGCGCGTTCGCGGCGAAGGTGCGCGCGCGCGTGGCCTGGGTGCGCGCCATCCGTGACGTCTACGGCGCGGGGCTCGCGCTGCTCGGCGTCGCGGCGCCCGAGCGCCTCGATCGCCCCGCCCCGACGGCCGAAGTGCCGGCCGAGGCGCTCGACGACGAGGCGACCTGAGCACGGACCACGGGCAACGCGGACCACTGACACTGCCAGCCGCGCGCGCGAGCGAGCGGGGATTTCGTAGGAGAAGTATCTCGATGCAGGACATCCACGACGGGGCGAGCGTCCGGAACCTCGAGCGGATCCAGGAGACGCACGGCGCCGGCAGCGGCGGCGGTCGCGGCGCGACGTTCGGCCTCGTGGTCGCGGGGGCGGCCGTCCTGCTCTTCGGGGCGCTCGCGTTCGGCGCGCGCCGCACGTCGAGCACGCCCGGCAAGAAGGCCGATCCGCTCGCGGAGCTCGCCGCCAAGCCGACGCCGAGCACGCTCCTCCCGGGCGAGGTCACCTTCCCCGCGATGCTCTCCGACAAGGCGAGCCCCGCGACCGCCCTCGCCGCGGCGACCGCTCCGACGACCGTCGCGTCCGGGGCCGCCAGCGCGGTCTCGACCTACCCGACGCCGCCGCCGGCCGCCGACAAGCTGCCGGTGTTCCCGCTCCCCGCGCGGCACGCCGCGGGGACGTCGAGCGCCCGCCCGCGCGGCGCCGATCGGCTGACGCTGCTCGCCGGCGACGCGGTCGATCCGGTCTCGAACGGCGCCTCCCTCGCGCCCACCGGGAGCGACGGCGCCTGGCAGCTGCAGGTCTCGAGCTACCGGACGCGCGGCGAGGCCGACGCGTTCGCGGGCCAGCTGCGCGCGCGCGGCCACAAGGCGCACGTGCAGCGCGCCGAGATCAAGGACCGCGGCACCTGGTACCGCGTGAAGATCGGCCCGTTCGCGAACCAGTACGAGGCGACCCGCTACCGCACGAGCTTCGAGCTCAAGGAGAAGGTCCCCGGCTTCGTCGTGCACGACGGCGCGCCCGACGCGCGCTGAGCGACGGCGCGCCGATTCGCGCCGCGCGCCGCGCGACGCGAGACCCGAGACGCAGGAGAGGCTCGCCGGGCATCCGGTCGAGCC
>CAIXWQ010001027.1 GCA_903923175.1 uncultured delta proteobacterium
CCCCTCGCTCTGCGTGCTCGGCGCCTCGGAGACCTACCTCGGGCCGATCCTCGCGCAGGCGAGCCGCCCGCGCTTCCACGAGTGGGAGAGCGAGTGGCTCACGCGCGTGCCGGCGTGCAGCGACTGCGACGCGAAGGACGCCTGCATGGGCGTGCCGCGCCACTACCTCGCGCTGCACGGCGACGAGGAGTTCAAGGCCATCCGGCGCGGCGCCTGACGGCGTCGGCCGCGCCGCGCCCGTCGTGGCGTCCATCGCGGCGTCAATCGCGCCGGCGGATGCCGAGGTGCTCGTCGACCTCGCGCTCGGCCGCGTCGGGATCCTTCGCGTTGTAGACGACGAGGCTCCGCAGGTGCCAGTACGAGTCGAGCCCGACCAGGTCCTCGAACTCGAGCCCCACGCCGGCCGCGCCCGAGCGCACCACGCGCGCGTCGGCCTCGATGCGCGTGCGCCCCGTGCGGCCGTCGAGGAAGACGACGAAGCGACACTTGGTGGAGACGGCGATCGGCTCGCAGCCGCCGAGGAACGCGCCGATCATGCTCACGTCGGTGAGCGCGGTGGCGACGCAGCGATCCTCGAGCTGGAGCTCGGCCTCGATCGGGACCGTCACGCGGGTGAATTCTCGGCGGTTCTCGCTCATCGGCTCACCCCATCAGCTCCAGGAAGGGACCCGCGCCGATCAGGGAGGAGCCCCCGTCGACCAGCAACGTCGCGCCCGTGACGTAGGCCGCCGCGGGCGACACCAGGTACGTCACCGCCTCGCACACCTCGTCGATCGTGCCGTAGCGCTGCATCGGCACGCGCTTCTTGAGGCCGTCCTCCACGCCGGGCGGCGCGAGGCGCGCCATCCCCTCGGTGTCGGCGATCGGCCCCGGCGCGACGGCGTTCACGCGGATGCCGGAGCGCCCCCACTCGAGCGCGAGGTCGCGCGTCATCTTCTCGATGCCCGCCTTCGCCGCGCCGGCGTGGACCTGCAGCGGCGTGGGGATGGTGGCCTGCGTGGCGGTGATGCTGACGATGCTGCCACCCTGTTTCGCCAGGTGCTGGAACGCCGCGCGGCACGCGTTGAACGAGCCGCACAGGTCGATCTCGATCACCGAGCGGAACCCGTTGGCCGAGAGCGAGGCCGCGGGGGCGAGGAAATTGCCGGCCGCGGAGTTGATCAGGATCTGCAGCCCGCCGAACGCCTCCGCCGCAGCGTCGATCGCTTTGGCGAGCTCCTCGTAGCTGCGCACGTCGGCGGGGAAGCAGCGCGCGACGCCGCCCGCGGCCTCGATCTCGGCGGCCGTCTTCTCGAGCTTCTCGGCCTTACGACCGAGCAGCGCGACCTTGGCGCCCTGCGCCGCGAGCCGCTTGGCGATGCCGGCGCCGATGCCGCTGCCGCCGCCGGTGACGAACGCGGCCTTGCCGATCAACAGCCCCGGGCGAAAGACGGATTCGCTCATCGCCCCGCATCGTACGCGGCCGCCGTGGGGGTGAACATGGCGCAACGGGCGCCCGAGCCCGTCGACGCCCGCCGGCCGTGGGCGGAAATAGTGAAGGCCCCCGTTCGCGCGAACGTCGCGCGAGCGGAGGCCCCCGTGCGCGGGTGCAGCTACTTCAGCGAGATCGCCTGCACGCCCCAGTAGCCGCTCGACAGGTACAGCACGTCGTCCTGGCGCGCGAGCGAGCTGGTCCACCAGCCGCGGGTGCGCACGAACTTCTCGAAGGTCGGCGCCGCGTTCGGCGTCAGCTTGTAGATGTCGACGCCGTCCTGCCCGAAGCCGGAGGTGACCAGCGCGCGGTCGCCGGCGACGCCGAGCAGCCAGCCCCAGCCGCGCTGCTGGCTCGACGCCCGATCGACCGGCGCGAGCGCGTTCGTCAGATCGATCTCGTGCAGCTGCGTCTTGGTCCCGGTGTAGTTCCCCGCGGCGTCGCGGAGCTCGACCTGCGCCGAGGTGTACGCCTTGCTGCCGTCGACGATCACCTTGCCGACCCAGCCGTCGATCGAGATGCTCGACTGCAGGTACGCCGTGTCGCCGACCAGCTGCACGACCGCGAGGTCGTTGCCGGCGGTGGCGCCGTAGTAGCGGTAGTCGATGGTGTAGAGGACGTTCGGATCGGTCGGCGAGGCGCCGACGAGCACGCCCGGCACGTTGATCTTGGCGCCGACCTTGGGGTGCGCGCGATCGGTCAGATCGATCCGATCGAGGTAGTACTTCACGGTCGACATCGTCGTGCCGGGGTTGGCCGGATCGGGGCGGTCGACCCACTCGTAGTGCGTCGTGTAGAGCGTGTCGCCGACCGCGCGGACGTTGCCCCACCAGGCGTACGGGTCGGTGGTGATGGTCGTCGAGGCGACGCTGGGCGCGTCGGCGTTCTTCAGATCGACGACGAACAGCGCCTGCTTCGAGTCGTCGTACGAGTAGCTGCCGTCCGCGTTCACCGTGTACGACGGCTGCCAGCGGCGGAAGGCGAGCGCGTCCTGGCCGACCTGCACGATCGAGTCGCCGTCGAACCAGTCGTAGTACCAGCACCCGCCCCAGCCCCAGTACCACCAGTCGTACGAGCCGAACGACGGCAGCGCGACCTTGCCGCGCAGCACCGCCTTGCCGCCCGCGAGGTCGACCACCTGGATCTGATCGGTCCACCCCCAGCAGTCGCCGGCGTCGGTGCCGGTGCCGCCGCTCGGGTAGTAGCCCTTGCTCGGATCGCAGGTGACCTTCTGGCGCGCGTGCGTCGCGACGTAGGCGAGGTCGCCGTTGCGGAAGACGCGCGCGTCGGTGCCGTCGATCTTCACCTGCGCGAGGATCGACTGATCGAGCTTGTTCTCCTCGGCGTCGGCGAGGTCGCGGACGATGAGCTCGGAGTAGGTCTGGTCGTTCCCCCACCAGTCGGTCGACGTGGTCGCGATCGTCGTCCCCTGCGGGCGCGCGTCGACGACGTTGCGGGCGAGCACCAGCTCGTTGACCACCTTGGGGTTCGCGTGGTCGGAGTAGTCGACCACCGAGAGCGCGAGGTCGCTGAGCGAGAGCAGGCGGCCGTTGACGAAGATGCCGCGCTCGACCCAGCCGCGCGAGTGCGCCGCGCCCTTGGTGGTGATGGAGCCCGGCGTGTACTCGATGAGCTGGACGCCGTTGTTGTACTGGTAGTCCTTGTAGCTCCAGCCGCTGAACGGCAGCACGACCAGCCCCTTCGAGTCGTCGCGCGTGAAGGCCTTGAAGGTGTCGGCGGCCGGCGTCCACGCCCACCCCGAGCCGAAGGTCGAGGTGCCGATGACCGAGGGCTTGGTCGCGTCGGTCACGTCGAGGTAGTTGAGCGCGACGCTGCTCGAGTCGCTCCCGTAGTCGCTGCCGAGCGCGAAGAGGCGGTTGCCGGCCGGGAAGAAGTTGTAGACCGAGCCGCTGATCGTGGTCTGGCCGACCAGCTTCGGCGCGAGCGCGCTCGTGACGTCGAAGATCTGGATCGGCGTCGAGGTGGTGCCGCTGTAGCTGTAGGTGTCGTCCGGCGACAGGTACATGCGGCCGCCGTCGAAGCGCGCCGCGGGGCTCCAGCCCGAGCCGGAGATCGCGAGCTGCGAGGTCACCGTCGGGTGATCCGGATCCGAGAAGTCGGCCGTAGCGAGCCCGTACGTGCCGCCGCCGTAGCCGCAGTAGTACGAGCCGTCGCTCGCCATGCAGCCGAGCGCGCGCGCGAACTTGCCGTCGGCGAAATCGAGGTGCCAGCGCCCGTTGTCCGCGCCCCAGCCCTGCACGCGCGTGTCGACCTGGACCGCGCCGCGCAGCACGATCTTGCCGCCGTAGTCGCTGATGTCGACGTACTGCAGCTCCGTCTTGCCGGTGGGGTTGCTGTACGGCTGCGTCGGATCGCTCACGACGTCGTGCGCGAACATGATCGACGTCGGCGTGACGTTGAAGACGCCGCCGTAGCCGGGGAACTCCTTGTAGCCCGCCTGCTTGATCACGCCGCCTGCGAAGCTGACGGAGGAGACGATGACCTTCGAGCCGCTGCTGGTCCCGGCCGGCGACGCGACGCCGACGCCGAGGCCGCCGTCCTCCCAGCCGTAGCTCCAGCCGTAGTCCTCGCTCACGGCGTAGAGCACGTCGCTCCCGCCGCCGGTCACCACGCGCGTGTCGCGCACCCAGCCGCCGAGCGGCGCCTCGCCGACGCTCTTGATGTTGGTCGGGTCGGCGGTGTCGAGGCCGCGCACGATCGAGCCGTGGAACGGCGAGCCGTCCTCCTGGGTGCCGTACCAGTCGGCGACGACGACCACCGCGAGGGTGCCGCGCACCACCATCTCGACCGGCGTGCCGTAGATCGCCGAGCGGCCGAGGAGCTTCGGGTGATCGACGCTGCTGACGTCGAAGACCATCAGGCCGCGGTAGCCGTTGAGGTAGTAGAGGCGCTGCGAGGCCGCGTCGTAGCGATAGATGTCGGTCTCTTCGACGGTGCGCGCCGGCGTGGCGGTCTTGCCGCCGGGGACCGTGGGCGTGGCCGCGCCCGAGGCGTCGCCCGCGCCGGCGTTGAAGCTGCCGCCGTTCGAGCGGCCGGCCGGCGGGGCCGACACGAACTCGCTCTGGCCGGTCACTCGTTGAACCGGCGCGCCTCCGCTGTGGCTTCCGCCGCAGCCGGCGCCGAGCGGGGCGAGGACGGCGCTCGAGGCGAGCGCGGCGAGGGCGAAGAGGCGCGGGCGACTCGGGTGGCGCGGCTGGCTCGGGCGAGAAGCGAATACGGGCGTCATGCGAAGGACCTCCGAAGGCGCCGGCAAGCTGCCAGGCGCGGGCGACTCGGCGTAGTGCACCGATGATGCCGCGCGCGTGGCCCGCGGGCTCGAGCCAGAATTACCAGCAATTCGCGCCGTCCCACGCTCGTGACCGGGCAGCCGCGGCGGTGCGTGTGCCAGGTGGCACAGCGACGCCGGCCCGGCTTGGACCCTCGCCGGTCGCCTGCGTGAGTCGTGACTCGCGAGTGGCGAATCGCGCGGCGACTACGCGCTCCCGCGCTTGCTCGTGCTCGTGCTCATGAACGCGGCCGGCAGCACGCCTGCTTCCTTGAACGCCGCGGCCCACCGCTCGTCGACCGGGACCTCGAACACGATCGCGTCGTCGAGGTCGACCGGGAGCCAGGCCCCTTCGCGGATCTCCTCTTCGAGCTGCCCGGGCGCCCAGCCGCTGTAGCCGAGGAACGCGGCGTAGACGGTCGGGCCGTCGCCTCGCCCGATGCTCGCGAGCACCTCGCGCGACTGCGTGACCGCGATGCGCTCCGAGAGCCGGATCTCGCCCTCGCACGGCGTGTCGCTCGGGCGGTAGACGATCCAGCCGATCTCCTGCTGCACCGGCCCGCCGACGCGCACCGCCTCGGGGTGCTTCGAGCCGTCGTCGGTCAGCCCGAGCTGCTCGAGCAGATCGCCGACGCTCGCGACCTCCTTGTCGCCGTTCACGACGATGCCGAGCGCCCCCTCCTCGCCGTGCGCCACCAGCAGCACGAGCGACTTGGCGAAGTTCGGATCGGTGAGCGGCAGCGCGGCGACGAGCAGGCCGGGAGCGAGCGGTGCGCTCATCCTCCCCGCGTACCCCGTGACGGCGGGCGTGTCACGCGAGGCGGGAGCCGCGGCGCCTCGCGCTCAGCCGCCGATCGGGCAGGCGGCCGCCGACGCGAGCGCGCAGGTGGTCGCGGTCGTGCCGAC
>CAIXWQ010001028.1 GCA_903923175.1 uncultured delta proteobacterium
CGATGTTCGGGTGTTCGAGCCGGGCGAGGCTCGTCGCCTCTCGATACGTGCGCGTCCGCGTGTTGGCCCGTTCCGCGAGCTCCGGACGCAAGTACTTGATCGCGACGCGTTCCCCCGTGGCGATATCCGTCGCGTCGAAGACGATCGCCATCCCACCGTCCCCGAGGAACGCTCCGACCCTGTATCCCGGCGCCTTGCCGACGGTACTCCCGGGCGCCATGGGCTCCTCGGTGGCCGGCATGCGCGATCGCACGGGAGCGGCGACGAACGTGGTCAGAGCCGAGCGTGCCGGCGTGGTCCGAGGCGGTTCGGGGGTCCCACCCTGCGAGGACAACGGACGCCCACAGCGCTCGCAGGCGCGTAGGTCGGTCGGGTTGAGCCGGCGGCAGTGGGGACAGAACATCCAGGCAGGTACTTCGGCGAGGGTCGTCTTGTGGGCGGGATGCTCCACCCGATGAAAGAACGGGAAACTCGCTCGCAGAGGGCGCCTAGATAGAAGCGCTGGAGCACGGGGGCGTCCATGGTCCTGGAATCCGCCGCGCCACTCGCCCCCAAGGGCCGACACAGCTACGGTTTCGGGGCCGACGCCCACTCTGCGCCGCGAAGTGCTGGCCGTCACACGGCGATGACGATTGCGACCCGAGTTCCGCTCACGATGCGAGCGCCGGTGCTCTCGTCGCGCGCTCGGACCTGCAGGAACATACGTCGATTGCGCAATCTGTGCACAACGCGTGCCTTCCCGGTTCTGCCGATGCGATGGTGGGTCGTTGCCGCGCGAGCCGTTGAGTGGCGCATCGGTGCCCAAGTGGAGGGAGCCCGCCCGAAACACTCGATAGGAGCTCGAGACGAGGTAGGAGCAGTCGCTGTCGGTTTCGCCATCTCGCACTTCCCAATGCGAGAGCTCGCGCAATCGCGCTGGTCGCTGGGGCGAAGATAGGCCGGAGCCGAGCGGTGTTCGTCGTCGTGGAATTCGCTCTAGCGCCGGCCTAGAGCAGCGAGAAGCAGCTACAGCCCCGGCGCGGCGAGGCGCTCTTTGCGCCCCAGACAGCGGCGGCCATCATGCCTGCGAAAGCGCCGCCGTGACGTGCGGGGCGGCGGTTCACGAAGGGGCAATACTGCGCGTCGTCTGGCAGGAATGGCGGCTACATGGGCGCGGGCCTTTTGGCCCTCGTCGGAGCCCTAAGCTGCGCGAACATCGGGCCGAAACTGGATGGCCTATTCCCCGCGGCGGACGGGGCGCTCATGCCCGAATTCCTCTCGAGACTCGCCGAGCTCCTCACGCCCCGACGTCGCCGCTCACGTCTTCTTGCATGCCGGCTTCACGCGCAGCGTCATTTCTGGCACGATTCTACATCGGCGGTTTTCGATTCGGAAGGGACCAGAAGGGGATGTGCCGATGGGACCACCAATTCGACTACCGAAGATTCCCCACGAGGCATCATGAGACACCATCGCCAGGCACTCCTGTGGGGCGCTGCCGCTTGCCTGCAGTGGGGGTGCACCTCGATCACTGGTATCTCCGAGTACGAGAACATCGAGGCTCCTGCGGATTCGAGCTCGCTGGTCGACGCTGACTCTGACGTCCGAGACTCCATCGCCGACGACACGCCTGGGCCTCTCGACGCCGGAGGCGATTGCAGCATCGGCGCGAGCCGATGCCAAGGAAACAGCGTCCAGAACTGTGCCCCGGCAGGGGTCTGGCTGCCTCCCGTCGATTGCGGCAGCCAGACGTGCCTCTCGGGCGCGTGCCAGGGCAGCTGTGTGGCGGGCGCTAAGCGCTGCTCCGGAAACGATGTGCAAACCTGCGACACGCTCGGCGGGTGGAGCGCAGGGTTGTCATGCGGAGGCAACCAGACCTGCCTCGGCGGGACGTGCCAGGGCGTCTGCGGCCCGGGCCAGACGCAGTGCTCGGGCAATGGCGTGCAATCCTGCCTAGCTACTGGCACTTGGGGCACAGCTGCCGAGTGTACGAACGCGACGTGCGTCAGCGGCATTTGCGCCGGCGCCTGCGCGCCTGGTCAAACGCAGTGCTCGGGCACTGGCGTGCAGACCTGCACTTCAAGCGGCGCGTGGGGTGCGGCGGCGGCGTGTACGAACAAAACGTGCGTCGCAGGCGCGTGCTCGGGTTCGTGCACGTCGGGCACGACACAATGCTCGGGCAACGGGGTGCAGACGTGTGCGGCCAGCGGAACGTGGGGTACGGCGGTCGCGTGCGCGGACAAGGCCTGTGTCGCCGGCGCGTGTGTTGGCGTCTGCGCCCCAGGCTCGACGCGATGCAGTGCCAACGGGGTGCAGACCTGCGACGCGGCCGGCGTGTGGGGGTTCGCGGCTGCTTGCGTGAGCAAGACGTGCGTGGCGGGAACGTGCCAAGGGGCTTGCGCCCCCGGCCAGACGCAGTGCTCGGGCAACGGCGTGCAGACGTGCACCGCCACCGGGACGTGGAGCGCGGCTGTCGGGTGCACGGCCCAGGCGTGCGTCAGCGGTGCGTGCACCGGCTCCTGTGTGCCTGGCACCGGCCAATGCTTTGGCGCGGGGAGTCTGACCCCGCAGACGTGCGACGCGAGCGGGAACTGGACGGCTGGCCTCACGTGCACGGCGCCGAACGGCACGCCGTCGTGTTCCTTCGGGATCTGCAGCGTGGCGTCGTGCAACTCTGGATATGCGGACTGTGACGGCGTGCTCGCCAACGGGTGCGAAGTGAACACCGCGGGCGACCCGAGCAATTGCGGCACCTGCGGCCGAGCCTGCGCATCGACGAACGTCGCGACGAGAGCCTGTTCGGCGGGGGTCTGCTGCTCGACATGCGCGTCGGATTGGGGCAACTGCATCAAGCCGACGTCACCGACGGCGGACGACGGGTGCGAGACGAATACGACCACGAGCGCCACGGACTGCGGTGCGTGCGGCCGCGCGTGCGCATCGACGAATGTCGCCACCAAGACCTGTTCGGCGGGGGTCTGTAGCTCGACATGCGCATCGGGTTGGGGCAACTGCTCCATGCCGACGTCACCGACGGCGGACGACGGGTGCGAGACGAATACGACCACGAGCAACACGAACTGCGGTGCGTGCGGGACGGTGTGTGGCACCGCGCAGCTCTGCGCCGCTGGAACCTGCAGCGCTGGCACGGCGACGTTCGTGACGGGAGCGACGACGTCGATGACCGACAACCTGGGGTACACCCCGACTTCGACGACGACGTTGCGATGCCCCACAAATCAGGCTGTCATCGGGCTCGATGGACAGAATACGATCGGCACCTTCGACTCCACCAATCGAGTCGGTTCTGTCGGCCTCATCTGTGGGTCCATGGGAGGCTCTGTCACCGGCACGACGGCCACCGTCGCGACGTTGCAGAAGTCGGCGTCCGGCGTCTATCCGGCGAGCGGAGTGTCTCCCGGCACACGAAGCGCAGGAGTTCCCACGAATTGCGCGTCTAACACGGTAGGCGTGCGCATTCGCGGCCATCTCGGTGCCGTATTCGACGGACTAGCACTTGGCTGTGGCACGGTGACCGGTTCGACGTCGACGGGCGTCGTCCTGGTTGGAGCCGGCTCGACGTTGATGCCGGCGATTGGCAATGGTGGCGCGACCGTCGACAACACGTGCCCGAGTGGACAGGTTCTAGTAGGCATGAAGGTCGGTTACCAGAGTTCGATATTCGGCTCGACCTCGTTCACCGAGGTCCAGGGCATCTGCGCGGCATTGTCGATGACGGTGCCCTGAGAGCAGACGACGATCTGCCGTGACGAAGTCTGCTGCTCCGAGTCGACTTCCGCAGCTGGGCGCAGCTACCTACATCGGTTGTCAGAGCACGACGTGGCGCGGCGATGAGCCATGCTTGCCTGCCGGCGAACCTGCCGAGCGAGCCATCGCCAATGAGGAAGAGTGGCAGGGCTCTGCGCCATCCATAGGTGCTTTGCCGCTGACCGGTCGTCGCGCAGTTCGTATCGCACCGACCGAACTTCATTTTGAAGCGACCCTTCGCAGGCAGTGTCTCTGGGTCTGCTCTTCTTGATGTCCGACTAGCAGATCGACTCCCGTTACTTCCTCGCTCAAGTGCCTGTGCTCGTCCGAGACTCGAGGCTTCTTGCCGGAGGAGTCACGATGCCAGGCGGAGCAGGCGCCGCTCTCATTGAAACGATGAAGTTCGCGCGGGCCGCGATCTGCCTTGCCCCGCCCCCCCTTCAAGAGGTTGACGTAGCCCGACCCTCACGACCAGAAGCTGAGCAGGCGTCGACGGTGCGCCTCATCGCCCGAACCCCGCCATCCTCCGCGACGCCGCCGGCTTCGCCTTCCACTCGTCCGCGAGCGCGCCCGACAGCCACGCCGCATCGATCCGCTGATCGATCATCGCCGCCCGCCGCACCACTGTCGCGAAATCGCCCGGCGTGATCCCCTCGAGCCGCCCGATCGCCGCCCGAATCTCGCTGTCGACCGCGCTCGCCTTGGCCGCCTCGCCACCGAGCACCGCCGCGAACATCGCCCACCGCTGCTCCTCGCGCAGGGCATCGAACCGCACCTTCACGTCGAACCGCCGCAGCGATGCCGCGTCGAGCGACTCGTACAGGTTCGTCGTGCAAGCGAAGATCCCCTCGAACGCCTCCATCTGCACCAGGAGCTCGTTGACCTGCGTGACCTCCCACGAGGCCGTCGCGCGCGAGCGTTCCCGCAGGAACCCGTCGGCCTCGTCGAGGAGCAAGATGCCCTGCTGGTCACGCGCCTCGCGGAAGGCGCGCGCGAGGTTCTCCTCGGTCTCGCCGACGTACTTGCCGAGCAGATCGCTCGCGCGGCGCGCGACGAGCGGACGCCCGAGCGTCGCCGCCAGGTGGCGAACGAAGTCGCTCTTCCCAGTGCCGGTCGGCCCGTAGAAGCACATCGTGCCGCGCCCACGCATGGCGAGCCCGCGCACGATGGCGTCGAGATCGACGTCGGCGTTCGTGAACGCGAGGTCGTACTTCACCGGTCGCGTCGGCGTCACCGCGCGGCGCGGGCCCTGTGCGTCGAGCAGCCCGGAAAGCGCGCCGGTCAGGAAGCGCTCGGCGGTTGCTCGCTCGCCATGGCCTGCCAGGCGGAGCGCTCGGCCTGCGCGCTCCGCGAGCGCGGGCGAGAGGCGATCGTCGGCCGCCGCGGCCTCGATCCACGCGTCGCTGACGGCTAGCCCGTCGAGGCTTCGCGCCAGCATCTGGCGCCGCACGCGGGGCGGCGGCTTCGGTAGCTCCAGCACGAGATCGAAGCGACGGAGCAGTGCGACATCAACGCCGGCGATGCTGTTGCACAGCCAGATCGTGGGCTTCGCGTTCTGTTCGAGCAGGCGCGTCTTCCACGCCTTCCCGCCCGACGACCGCGCCCGCGAGTACATGAGGTCGAGGTCGAACCGCGGCAGCCCGAACGCGTCCTCCATCTCGTCGAAGAGCACGAGCGCGCGCTCCCGGCTTGCGAGCATGCGCTGGGCGAGCGCGTAGCCGACCAGCCGCCCTGCGCCGTCGATCGGCTCGCCCTCAGCGTCCTCGCCAGGGACCTCGGCGAGGTAGGCGTCGCACTCGCGCGCGAGCAGCCGCGCCAGCTCTGTCTTCCCAGTGCCGGTCGCGCCGAACAGGAGCACGTTCGCGCCGACCGCCCGCTGTTCGAGGGCGCCGCGGAGCACCGCCCGCAGCGACTCGACGATGTGCGTCGCGTGCGCGAAGTCGGCGAGCGCGAGCGTCGTTGCAGGCGACTGTCGGCAGAACACGGACAGCAGCGCGTCCGGGCTCGCGTGCTCCTGCGCGAGCGCGTCGCAGATCCTGGGCGCGACGCTCACGGAGAGGCCGGACCCTGCGGGTGACACGTCCACGCGCAGCACGCGAGCCGAGCGGAGCGTGCTCCCGACCCGCAGGGCGGCGCCGACCTCGTCGAGCGGCACCGCGGTGATCCTCGCGAGGATCACCGCGAGCCTGCCCAGCTCACCCACGAGCACCGTGTCGACGAGGCGATCGAGCTCCACGTCGTGCGCTGCGTAGGAGAGGAAGGTCAGGATCTCGCGCTCCGCCGCCTCGAGCCCCAGCGCTTCGGCGAGCATCGCGGCGTTGCGGAACGTGAGCCCCTCGCGGCGCACGGGTAGGCGTTCCAGGCGTCGGATTCGTCGGACCAGGCCGCCGCGGTCCTCGGGGATCTCCGCTGCGTCCGTTGGTAGCTCGACCTCCTCGAACGGGAAGCCGCCCGCGTGCGACGCGTAGCCGCCCGCGGACGCCGGAGCGTCGAGGCGGCAGAGTCGCGCGCGGACGAGCCAGAGGTCGCGGATGTTCGCGAACCGTGCAGCGTGGGCCGGCGTGTTCTCACCGCAGGCGCGTGCCGCGCGTCGCTTCGACGACGCGGGTGCGGTCACGGGCGCCTACCTGCGATGCCCGTCGCCAGCGCACGGCGAGCCGCCGCGTCGTTCGCCTCTCGTGCGAGAACGTGGTCCATCACCACGTGGGTCACCTCAGCCCCCTCCGTGTGACCGCGACCGCCCGCCGGCGACGTTCGGTTCGAGCAGGTCGAGGAGCTGTCGGGCGAGCGCGTACTCTCCGGCGATCGTGGCCGCCGCGACAGCCGCTCGGAGCGAATCCGAGACCGTCGCCGGCGCTACCACCGAAGCTCGGGCACGGGTGTCCGCGAAGTGCTCGCCGTCCGTCCTCGGTGTGTCTTCGGCTTGCCTGTCGGCCATTCGCGAATCACCCGAGGAAACAAGCTCCGCATCGTCCCCGGGCTCTCCGGTTCGATTCCCATGTGTTTCCGCAAATCACCGGGGTTTTTGAACGAATTTGTGCCCACGAGCCCGCAGGTGTGCCCGCAGGAAGGGGGGCACGAGTCGGGCTCGACCGTGGCCTCGCTCTCCTCCGGGATCGCGCGCGGCCGAGGGGCCGACGCGGGCCC
>CAIXWQ010001029.1 GCA_903923175.1 uncultured delta proteobacterium
CGCTGCGCGTGCGCGGGGCGACGTTCCGCGCGGGGGCGCTGCCGGGGCTCGCGCCCACTCCCACTGCGAGCGGGCCGGCGAGCGCGCCGGCGAGCGGGCCGCAGATCACCGACCTCGAGCTGTCGAACGGCGTCGTGCGCCCGGGGGAGGTCGAGAAGCGGCTCGCCGGGCGCACGTCGAAGGACGGCTCCGCAGTCGCGCTCGCGTTCGCCGATCTCGGCAGCGGGTACTGGGTCGTGCCGGTCGATGCGCCCGATCCGTCGACCGACGGCGAGCTGTCGTGGCAGGCGAGCTTCGATCTCTCGCCGTCGACGCCGCCCGGGCTCCACGCGCTGCGCGTCGTCGCCGTCGACGGGGCCGGGAACGCCGGCGCGCAGGCCGAGCTCACGCTCTGCGTCGCGAGCCCGATCCCCGACCACCTGAACGCCTGCGATCCGAAGCTGCGCCCGCCGGCCGCGGTGATCTCGCTCGGCTGGGACGTGCCCGTCGATCTCGACCTGCGCGTCGTGACGCCGAGCGGGCAGGTGATCGCGGCCAAGAGCCCCGCAGGCGGGGCCGGCGTGCCGAGCGCCTCGAGCGGAGGCGTCCTCGATCGCGACTCGAACGCCGCGTGCGCGGCCGGCCCGCGCCGCGAGGACGTGGTGTTCGAGGCGGCGCCCGCGCCGGGGACGTACCTCGTCTACGCGAGCCTCTCGGACGCCTGCGGGCAGCCCGCGGTGCGCTGGGCGGCGACGTTGAGCCTGTCGCAGCCGGGGGCCGCCGCCGGCACCTTCCGCCAGGTCGAGGTGCTGCGGCGCGAGGGGATCTCGCTCGCGGGCGAGGCCTCGGGCGGCAGCGACGCCGGGACGTTCGTCGTCCCGCTGACCTTCGACTGAAGCGCCTGAATCGACCGAACGGAGTCGTCGCCATGATCGTCGAACGCCTGTTGCGTGCGGCCCGCGTCGGGGGGACGTGGGTGCTTTACCTGCTGTTCCTCCTGTCGATCCTCTCGCTCGCCGCGATGCTCGACCGCTGGATCTACTTCCGCAAGCGCCGCGACGACGTGGCGACGCTCCGGCGCGCGCTCGACGCCGCGCTGGTCGACGACGACGAGGCGCGCGCGCTCGCGCTCCTGGTCGCGAGCCCGTCGATCGAAGCCGAGGTGCTGCGCTCGGCGATGCGCTGGGCCAAGGGCGGCGCCGAGGCCTTCGCCGACGTCGTCGACAGCGAGCTCGGGCGCGTGCGCAAGGACCTCGAGAAGGGGATGACCTTCCTCGGCACGCTCGGGAGCAACGCGCCGTTCATCGGGCTGTTCGGCACCGTGCTCGGCGTCATCGAGGCGTTCGGCCAGCTCGGCAAGACGGGCGCCGGCGGCGGCGGCGGCATGGACAACACGATGGCGGCGATCGGCGAGGCGCTGGTCGCGACCGGCGTCGGGCTGTTCGTCGCGATCCCCGCGGTGGTCGGCTACAACGTCGCGCAGAAGCGCATCGGCGAGATCGAAGGAGACACGCTCTCGCTCTCGAAGCTGATCTCGGCGTGGCTGAAGTTCCGCAAGGAGCACGGCGCGTGGCACGCGTCGGCGAGCGCGCCGGAGCAGGCCGAGGAGGTGCACACGATCGAGGTCGACGCCGAGCCGCGCGCGCGGCGCCTTTCGGGCATCGGTGGCGCCGAGGGCGATGACGACGAGCTCGGCGCCCAGGCGGCGCCCGCGGAGTAGGCGGGAGCATGGCCGCCATCCAGCAAGGGCGTCGGGGCGGGCCGATCGTCGGCATCAACATGACGCCGATGGTCGACATCGTGCTCGTGCTGCTCGTGATCATGATGGTCAGCGCGACGTACATCGTGTCGAAGAACCTGAAGGTCGATCTGCCGAAGGCCTCGCAGAGCGACGAGTCGATCCCCACGATCGTGAAGGTCACCATCGCGCGCGATCACCAGCACTACGTCGACGACGCCCCGATCGCGAAGGAGTCGCTGGCCGCGCGCCTGCACGCCGCGCACGAGAAGAACGCCGACGTCAGCGTGGTGGTGAGCGCGGACGCCAAGAGCGAGCACGGCGACGTCGTGCACGTGATCGATCTCGCGAAGGCCGAGGGGATCGGCAAGCTCGCCATCCAGGTCGAGCTCACCAAGTAGCCATGTCGCGCCTCGCTCCCTGGGTCTTCTGCGGCAGCGTCGCGCTGCACGGCGCGCTGTTCGGCGGCATCTCCGGGATGCGGGCGCCGAGGCGCAAGGAGACCGTGCGCGTCGAGCTCGCGAGCGCGCGCAAGGAGAAGGAGAAGCCGAAGCCGCCCGCGCGCGAGTCCGAGCCTGCGCCGCTCGCCGGCGCCGCGAAGGCCGCGCC
>CAIXWQ010001030.1 GCA_903923175.1 uncultured delta proteobacterium
CGCCCCCCGCGTCGGCGCCCGCGTCGGCGCCGGCCGGCGCCGGCGTCGCAGACGCTGCCGAGCTGCCGCAGCCGAGGGCGAGGCCGGAGATCAACGTGGTGGCCGCGAAGGCAGAGAGAAGGTGGCGCATCGGGGGGCGACCCTAGCCGACGCGCGCAAGGCTTTCGCGCGCGCCCACCGGCGATCCGGCGACGCTGTCGCCCGACCGCGTGGTCACCCGTACCGACCGGTTGCTCGAACGGCTCGCCCGACGCCGGCGCTCGCTACGCGCCGCAGTTCCCGCAGGTCGCGTTCACCTTCGCGGTGGCCGCGGTGAGCTTCGCGCGCGCGTCGGTGCAACGTCGCTTCTCGCCGTCGTTGCTCCCAGCGACCAGACCGCAGAGTCGCTCGGTCGCGCGCTGCATCGACGCGAGGGCCTTGCAGAGCTTGGCGCAGTCGCCCCCCGCGGCGCCGAGCTGGCGGTTCGCGTCGTCGAAATTGGCCTGCGCGGCCGCGATCTGGATCGCAGGCGGCCCCGGCAGGAGGGTCGGCACCGGCGACGCGACGGGCGTGGTCGTCGAGCCTCCGCTCCCTCCCGACGCGCTGACGACCCCGTCGGACTCGTCCTTCACGGGCGACGTCGGTGTCACGGCCCGCGGCATCGCGCGGGGCGCCTCGGACTTGTACGCGTCGCCGGTCACCGCCGGCGGCGGCGGCGCGGCGGTGGTGGGCACCTTCGACCCCTCGGAGAGCGTGCCCGGCGCGGCCGCGGCGGACGGCACGGAGGGCTGGGCGACGGTCGTCGGCTCACGCGCCTGGACGGCCTTGGCGTCGAGCGTCGAGGGGGTGCGCACCGGCGCCTCCTCGGCGTACACCGCCCCGCGACGGCTCGGCGGCGCCATCGCGCAGCCGATCGCGAGGACCATGCAGCTCGCCGCGATCGCGCGGCGCACGTGGCGCGACGTCACGGCCGGCCGCCTTCCTTCGCGCCGTTCGCGCCGTTCGCGCCGTTCGCCCCGTCCGCGTCTCCGCCCGTGGTGCCGCGGCGGATGACCTCGTCCTGCACCGAGATCGCCTCCTCGTAGGCCTTCATCGCTCGCTCCTTCGCCTTCGACCCGCCATCGGCGTCGCCCTTGGCGACCAGCGCATCGCCGCGGCGCTGCTCGATCATCCCCCGGACCTCGAGCAAGTGACCAGCGTAGTACGAGACCTTCGGCACGAGCGCGATCCCCGCGTCGACGTCCCGCATCGCGGCGTCGAAGTCGCCCTGACGCGAGCGCAGATCGCCGAGGCGCGCGCGCGTGTCCGCCATCACCTCGTCGGACTCGGGCGTCTTGCGGGGCGGCGCCTTCGCCAGCAACCGCTCCAGCGTCGCGATCGCGCCGCCGAGCTGGCCCTGGTCCTCCTGGATGTCGGCCTCGTGGTGGAGCGCGCGCGTCGACGAGAGCCACGCGAGCAGCGGCTCGTCGACGACCTCGCCGGCGACGCCCCGCGCGGACTCGCGCTTGGCGCACCCCGCGGCGCCCGCGAGCGAGCAGGCGAGCGCGAACGCCGCGAGGAGCGAGCCGATGCGCACGAGCGATCTCACGGGACCCCCCAGCGCGCGTAGCGGTTGTCGCGCAGATCGCGAGCGCGGGCGCGGGCGATGCGATCGACGCGCGCCGAGGTGCGCTCCTCCTTCGGGAACGGCGCGTCGAAGAGCGCCTCGGTGGAGCGGGGCACGGCGAGCGTGGCAGGGGCGAGCGGCCGCGCCGCCGACCGATCGCCGCGCGGCGCGAGGCGGATGGCGGTCAGCGCGAACAGCACCGCGGCCGCCGCGGCGAGCCCGCCGAACAG
>CAIXWQ010001031.1 GCA_903923175.1 uncultured delta proteobacterium
CCTCGGTCCTCGTCGGCGTCGTCGCGGGCAGCTTCGGCATTTGGATGCGAAGCAGACGACATATCGAAACTCAGATCACGACGGGGTCGGGCGAGTGCTTACCGTCAACAGGCGCCACGTCATCATCGCGATGCACCATCCGCCTGTCGGAGGATGGGGCAATCTCGAGGACGCTGATGCCTTCTGGGATGTGGTAGACGACTCGAACGTAGACCTGATCGTCTGTGGGCATTATCACGCGAGTTGGGAGATGAACCGGCAAGGCGTTCCGGTCGTTTGCGTCGGCGGCTTCATGGAGGACGACAGCGACGCACTCATTGTCGATGCAGGCAGCGGCGACCTCAGCTACTTCTGGTGGAACGCGTGGGCGTGATCCTCGACGCCGGCCCCAAGTTCATCGAGGCCGTAACGCGTCCATCCGCCTAAACGTCGTCGTGCACCCCGCAGCTTCAACTTCTTCGGCAGCTTACGCGGACTGGAGTCGACGGTCTGCGGACGAGTCACCCGCTACACCTCGACATCCACCCAGTTTCTGGCGTGGTCCGACATCCGCACGCCGCCGCGCAACGGATCGATCCGGTCTGCGCTCAGATCCCCTCTCCGATCGGGCCGCAGCTCAGGTCGATCGCCGAGACGCGATCGGCGTCCACATTCCACGCCACAAGCCTGAGGGCTGCGAGGCACGTCACCAGGACATGGCGCCCTTCTTGAACCCGCCCATGTTCGGCCTCCCGGGAGCGACCGCCGCGATCTAGATTCCAGGTCGCGAGGCGCATAGGAGAGGGAGGGCGCGTTGGGGGGAGACTGGGCGCGGCTTAGCACGCGCCCTCGAGCAGCCGGCCAAGAGAGTCGACCGTCCCAGCCGCCGAACCTGCCAGCACCAGCCTCAGCCGCTTGTTCGAGTTCCCGCTGCCGGTCGCGCCCGGCGCGCGTCCGACCTTCGCCTGGGCTCGACTCATCAGCCGTCGGAGCGCGCCGGCGTCCTGGATGGTGACGGGGTAGTCGACTCCCTCAAGCTTCAGCCGCCGCTCATCGGCCGGCAGCTCGCCTGCGTCACGCGACTCGACGAGCGCGTCTGCGAGTTGGATCCCTGCTCCCTTGAGGCGCGCGAGGAGAAGCTCGAGGCCCTCGTTGTAGTCGACGTTGCGCTCGCCGGCGGTGCCACGCGTTCCGCCGCGCGACTCGATGATGAGCGAGGCGGTCTCCCCTGTCTGCTCGACGCGGAACGTCGCATTGATCGCGGTGCCGTCGTCGCGGCGAACGCGCCGGGGCGTTTGGTCAGACGCACGCGGATCCCGGACGAGACAGCGAGCGACCGACCACGCCGCGAGGGCCCAGGCCGTGTCGATCCAACGCGTGGATCCCTTCGGAGTCCCTTCGAGGTAGCGGAGCTTGTTGACCCGTTCCTCGTCTAGCTGGCCGCCGTTCTCCGCGACGTCGGCGTCCGCCGCGATGACCCAGCCAAGATCCATCAGCGACACCGAGCGAGGGTCGAAGCTCCCTTCGAGACGGAGCCCGCCCCGCGGCGCGGCACCGACGATGCGCGCGCGGCTGCCTCCTGGCTGCTCGAGTGCGCGCTCGGCTTCAGGGAGAGCGAGCAGCGCGTCGCAGGCCTCCTGCGCTCTTGCCAATGCGCCCTCGGGAAGCTTCCGTGAGACCTCGCGGCCTTCACCCCAACGCTTCCAGGTCGCGTAGTCGACGCTGGGGATGAGCCATGCGCCGTCGTCGCCATGGCCGACGCCGAGGTATCGCCAGTCGCCCGAGTCGGCCTTGGCGAGCACGAAGGCGGTCTCGCTGGGGCGTGCACGGTCGGGGACGAACCGCACGCGGTCGGGCGCCTCCAGCATGCCGGGCCGATCGATGAAGATGAACAGGTGGCCGCCGTGACGGCCCGACACCGGCGAGATCTCGAAGCCGAACGCCGCTTCGAGGTCGGCAACGACGGTGCCGGTCGACGGCGCCAGGTCCTCCGGGCGCACCGACTGTTCCAGGCGCGCGACTGCGATGACGTCCTGCGAAGCGAGGAAGCTCGGGCCGTCGGGATTGTCGGACGTGAGCCACCAAGCTCCGTCGCGGCGGCGAAGTCGCTTGAGTTGGAAGAGCCCGCCGCCGCTGTCGCCCGGCACTTGGGCCAAGATCACGCGATTCGCGAGCGCGTCGGACGCCGCACCTCTGGAGAGGCGCAGAAGTGCCCAGTCGCCATCTCGCATCGGGCGCTCGCCCCCGTCCATCGACGTACCGGCGACGCGCACGGCGAACAGATCCGGAGCGTTTGCCGCCACGGGGAGCACGACCGCCTCGGCGTCGGGAGCCGCCTGATCCAGCTGCGCATGCCCCGCCGCTGCGCGCAGATCGGGATACGCGACGACGGCGTTGCGTGGGAGCGCGAGCACCTGACCCCGGATGGGCTCGACCCAGAGGCCGTCCGGGCTCGCGAGGAAGCGGACCTCGAAGCTCGTACCGGGCTGACCGGCGCGGGGGCCGAACCAGCGCCGGAGGAGGTCCGGGAGCCGATTCGGCTGGGTGCCGGCTGGGCGCGCGACATTGCAGAACTCTTTGGCGAGCCGGAACTGCCAGACCGTCCCGTCGCCCAGCCGAACGTCCGTCTCGCCCTCCGGCAGCTCGCCCGCCTTGCGCGACGGGAGCTTGAGAATCGGATCACGCTGGTTCCAGGTGACCTTGCACACGAACCCTTCGCCGACGCCGCTCGAGCGCTTGCGAGCGCGGTACTGCGCAAGCCGGTAGTCGACGAGCTCGCGCGTCATCCGCGCCAACGAGTCGTGCACAGCGGGCTCGAACTGGGTGGTCGGCACGAAGCGGTCGCCCTCGATCTGGAACCAGACGCGTCGGCCGGCCTTCTGCGACGTCCAAGCCTCGATGGGGTTTCGGCGCCAGTACGCGAGCCAGGCTCGCTCTCGCTCCGGCGTGATGACGTCGGCGCGCTCGCCCTCAGCGACGTCGTCGAAGAGCTCGGGGGAGCGCCGCAGGACGGCGTGAGCGCGAAGCGCGACGTCCCGAAGCGGAAGCCCTGCGAAGAGCGCGTCCTCCTCGAGAAGCGCCTCGAGCGTGATCATCTTGAAGCAGCGGGTCATCTCGGTCGTCTCGACCTCGCGGAGGAAGGCCTGGGCCGCCGCCAGCGCCGCGCGCTCCGCGTCGTCGAGATCACTCTCGTGCTCCACGAACTCGAACCAGCTGCCGTGTCTCTCGCGAATCGTGCTGGGCAAGTAGCCCGCGCGCTGGAGCTGCCCTGGCGTCGGCCGCTCCTCCTGCTCGGCGCGCAACTCGCGGTAGACCCGTTCAACTTCGTCCGCGCCGCCGGCCTTGTAGAGACGCGCGAGCAGCTCCTTCGCCTCGAGCTCGAGCTCCACCGAACATCCTTCGGGCAGCTCGGCGGGGAGCGTCGATGCGAGGAAGGCGCGCACTTCGACGGTGCGCGCACGTCCCAGGGAGAGGAGCGTGCGGAGGCGCTCAAGGAAGACTTTGTGGTTGCCGACGAAGTCGACGACGGTGACTGCCTCTTTGCCCGGGCTCGCGCGTAGGCCGCGTCCGAGCTGCTGCAGGAACAGCACGCTCGACTCGGTCGGACGCAGCATGATGACGCGGTCGATCGACGGGAGATCAACCCCCTCGTTGAAGAGATCGACGGCGCAGACGGCGTCGAGATCGCCCGTGCCCAGCAGCTTCAACGAGTCCTCGCGTGGGTCGGAACTCTCCGCTGCGAACACTGCGTTCACGCGGACGCCGCGCTCGCGCAGGTAATCGCGCACGTACAGGGCGTGCGCGATGCTGCAACAGAAGATCAGCGAGCGAGAGCCGGCGCGCTCGGTCCACGCGCGCCAGAGCGTCTCCATGCGTTCGCGGGTCTGCGCCGCCTTGGCGAGCTCGTCAGGGTCGAAGCGCCGATTGCGCCACGGGATGTTGTCGTAGTCGATGTCGTCTTTGACGCCGAAGTAGTGAAACGGCGCCAGCTTCTTCTCGGCGACGCCGCGGCCGATGTCCGCCCGGTACACCTCGTTGTCGTCGAAGAGGCCGTAGATGTCGCGAGCGTCGGCGCGATCCGGGGTCGCGGTGAGCCCGAGCAGAAAGCGCGGGTCGATCGCGTCGAGGATCTTTCGGTACGAGTCGGCGGCGGCGTGGTGAACTTCGTCGACGACGACGTAGTCGAAGCTCTCGCGCCCGAGCGCCTCGAGCTGATCCTTGCGGGAGAGCTTCGCGACGGAGGCGAAGACGAGGTCGCCAGAGAGATCCCCCTGCGCGCCACGGCACCAGGTCACGCTCGGCACGACGCCATGTTTGCGGTGCAGCCTTCGGAAGGTC
>CAIXWQ010001032.1 GCA_903923175.1 uncultured delta proteobacterium
TCTTCGAGACCCCCCTTCCCCCGCCCCCTTCCCCCCGCATTCGGGGGGAAGGGGAGAGAGAAAGAGTGAGAGAGAGAAACCAGAAGAAGAGCGAAGAGCGCGCGTGGGGAAGCCGGGCTCAACGGTGCATCATCACGTGCTCGACGAGCGGGCCGATGGCGAGCGCCGGGAAGAACGTGAGCGCGCCGACGAGCACCACGGTGCCCACGAGCAGGCCGACGAAGAGCCCGCCCTCGACCGGGAAGCTCCCCGGGCCGACCGGGACGCGCTTCTTCTTCGCCATGTTCCCCGCGATCGCCAGCGCCGCGATGATGAGCGGGAAGCGGCCGACGAACATCGCGAGGCCGAGCGTGAGCGAGTAGAAGATCGGGTGCTGCGGCGAGTACGCCGTGAGCCCTGCGAAGGCGCTGCCGTTGTTCGCCGTGCCGCTCGAGAAGGCATAGAGCACCTCCGAGAAGCCGTGCGGCACGGGGGCGCCGTCCGGCCCCGCGTTCGCGATGCCCGACCGTCCGGCCTCGGTCATCAGGCCGAGCGCGGTGAAGATCAGGATCGAGAACGCAGGGATCAGCGCGTACAGCGCGGCGAAGCGCACGTCGCGGCTGTCGATCTTCTTGCCGAGGTACTCGGGCGTGCGGCCGACCATGAGCCCCGCCAGGAACACCGCGAGGATGACGTAGACGAGAATTCCGTACATGCCCGCGCCGACGCCGCCGAACACGACCTCGCCGAGCTGCATGTTGAACATCGGCACGAGCCCGCCGAGCGGCGTGAAGCTGTCGTGCATCGCGTTGACCGCGCCGCACGAGGCGCCGGTGGTCACGGTGGCGAAGAGCGCGCTGTCGGCGATCCCGAAGCGAAGCTCCTTGCCCTCCATGTTGCCGCCCGGGTGCCCGAGCGTGCCGAGGTCGGCGCCGGCGTTGGCGAGCAGCGGAGTGCCCTTCGACTCGAAGTAGCCGAGCACCAGGATGCCGACGACCCCGAGGAACGCCATGGCGCCGAAGACCGCCCGACCGTGCCCACGGCTCTTCATCATGTCGCCGAGCGTCACGCAGAGCGCGGCCGGGATGGCCCAGATCGAGAGCATCTGCACGAAGTTGGAGAGGGGCGTCGGGTTCTCGAACGGGTGCGCGCTGTTGGCGTTGAAGTACCCGCCACCGTTGGTGCCGAGCATCTTGATCGCCTCTTGCGACGCGACCGGGCCGCGGAGAATCCACTGCTGCGTGCCGTCGAGCGCGGTCCACGTCGCGGGGCCCTGCCAGGTCTGGATCACCCCTTGCGAGACGAGGAACACCGCGTACCCGAGGCAGAGCGGCAGCAGCACGTAGAGGTGCACGCGCACCAGATCGACCCAGAAATTGCCGATCGTCGGCGACTCGGCGCGCGCGAGCCCGCGGATCAGCGCGACGGCGACGCAGACTCCGACGCCGGCCGAGAAGAAGTTGTGCGACGTCAGCGCGACGGCCTGCGAGAGGTAGCTCATCGTCGTCTCGCCGCCGTAGCTCTGCCAGTTCGTGTTCGTCGTGAACGACGTCGCCGTGTTGTAGGCGAGCCACGGCGGCACCGCGTCGAGCTTGGTCGGGTTGAACGGGAGCTTGTGCTGGTAGCGGAGGAGCACGTGCGTCACGAGCTGCGTGACGAGCGAGAAGAGCAGCATCAGTCCGGCGTACGCCGTCCACGAGTGCTCCTTGGCCGGGTCGACCCCGGCGACGCGGTAGATCCCGCGCTCGAGCCAGCCGAGCGCGCGCTGGCTCGCGCGGTTCTCACCGGCGAAGACGCGCGTGAGGAAGCGGCCGAACGGGATCGCGATCGCGACGAGCAGCGCGAAGAACACGACGTCGAGGATCCAGAAGCGGGCGGACATGGCTAGAAGCGCTCCGGGCGCGCGAGGACGAAGAACAGGTACGCCGCGATCGCGAGGCTCGCGAGCAGCCCGAGCAAGAGATCGAAGGGCATGGTGGAACTCGGGGAGGGATGGAGATCAGATCGCGTCGCAGAGGCGAACGAAGCCCCACGCGGCGACGAACGAGACGAACGTGAGGGCGACGACCCAGAGATCGGGCATGGAGAGCTCCTGAGCAGATCCGCTCTGCAGAAAGCGGACCGAGCGACGGCTTCCGGCACTTCCACCGGCCGCGCGCTCGAGTTCGTGCAGATTGCACGCCGTGGAA
>CAIXWQ010001033.1 GCA_903923175.1 uncultured delta proteobacterium
AAGTTCTCGCGGAACTTCTCCTTCATCTCGCGCTGCCACTGGAACGTCAGGTTCGCCGGGGTGACGATCAGCACCCGCTGCACAAGGCCCCGGATCTTGAGCTCCTTCAGCAGCAACCCGGCCATGATGGTCTTGCCGGCGCCAGGGTCGTCGGCGAGCAGGAAGCGGATCCGGGGCAGCTTGAGGAAGTACTCGTAGACCGCTTCGAGCTGGTGCGGCAGGGGATCGACCCGAGCGATGGAGAGCGCGAAGTACGGGTCGTATTCGTACGCGAGCCCCAGCCGGTGCGCCTCGATGCACAGGCGAAAGCGGGCCGGGTCGCCGTCGAAGGGCGGATCCTTCGGCGTGACCACGAGCTGCGCGACCTGCGCGGCGTCGAGGATTGGCTGATGCACCTGGTTGGTGCGCACCCCGCGGCCGATCAGTTTGATCGAGGTGCCAAGGGGCACGATCGCGATCACCTCGACCTGCTCTGGAAGCAGCGCGCCGCTGACCAGTGCGCCCTGAACGAGTGCGTCGAAGCCTACCGGCACGATCGACCTCCGAACCGGAACTGGCGAAGCCCCCAGAACGATGGAGCTGCCGGTTCCTCGGCAGAACAAGGTCGACGGTCTTCTGGCTGCCGAGGGAAACGGTGGCGCGGGGATGGCATCGAGACGAGCATCTTCGTCCTGCCCGAGGGCGCCGGATAGCCGGATCTTCGCGGACGCTGGTGCCGGCGGACATTCCCAGGCCGGAGCGATCTAGACCGTCGCCATCGTGCGTGCTCCCCTTCGCCAGAGCAGCATGGAAGGGCATCTCGAACGGCTTGCACGGACGCGCGTGGCGATCTCGGAGGCAACGTGACCGGCGGTCGACGAGCGGCGTCGGGCGAGCAGGGGAGCCTCTTCGATAGCGCCACGCCAGCCGAGGCGCCGGCCGCCCCGCCTGCCAGCAGTTCTGACGACGCGGGTTCCGCTGGAACCGGCGGCGCTCCAGGCGATCGCGCCACGGCGGCCGGCGCGCCCGAGCGGCCGACCGAGGACCAAGCTCCGACGAGCCCGAGCCAAGTCCGCGAAGCCCCTCAAGCCGGCGGCCACGCGATGCAGGTCGATGTTCGCGGCTGCATTCGGAGTACGCAGGTGCCGCTCCACGCGGCCTTCCTGCCGCTCTTCGAGGCTATCGTTAATGGGATCCACTCGACCCAGGATCGCTTCGGCGCGGACGTGGCGAAGCATGGATTGATCGAAGTTCGCATTCGACGGGTCGGTCAACAGAGCACCCCCGGACAGGGGCGACCCCCGGAGCTTGGCATCGAGAGCTTCTCGATCGCCGACAACGGTTGGGGCTTCACCGACGCGAACGTGAAGTCGTTTGAGACGGCCTACAGCACCGCGAAGGCGGCGCGCGGGGGAAAGGGCCTCGGCCGATTCTCTTGGCTGGTGGTCTGCCGGGAGGCGAACATCAAGAGCGTCTTCACCGCTCCGGACGGCCAGGCGGTGCGCAGATCGTTCGACTTCCGCGCAACGCCGCGGGGCGTAGAGAACTTCGTCGAGGAGTCTCCGTCAGAAGCAGACGGGAACGACACGCAACGCACCATCGTCACCTTGGCGGGGGTCCGCGACAAGTACGCGGAGGCGCTGCGACGAAGCACGGACTACATCGTCGAGCGACTCTTCGAACACTGCTTCGACTACCTCGTCGTCGGTAACTGTCCGTTGATACGGCTGCATGACGAGGCGCCGGATGGAACTCGAACTGAGGACATCAACGAGAAGCTGGCTGAGGTCACGGTTAGTGAGCCGCAGGAGATTCAAGTCGGCAAGCACGCACTTCGAATTCGGCACGTCCAGCAGGAGTACCGAAGCGATCGCCACCACGAAGCACGGTTGTGCGCGAATCACAGGGTCGTGACGGCGTTCCCGCTGTCGCAGGTTTCTGACCTGAGCGCCGACCCGATCAAGGGCGATGACGGGCGTCTGGTTGTTCACCATGTGTTCGTGAGCGGCGACGTTCTCGACAAGAGCGTCGACAACACCCGGACGCGCCTGGACCTCGCCGAGGACAACTCCTTGCTGGCGTGGGCCGGTTCCTTGGACATGAAGACGCTCCGCGCCGCCATCGGAGCGCAGGTGAACGAGCAGCTCGCGTCGGTGCTGAAGGTTCAACGAGACGAAAACCTCGCGAAGATCGAGACTCACATCAGGCGGACGCAGCCAGAGTACGGGCACCTGCTGAGGCGGAGGCCCGACCAACTCGCACGCCTCCGATGGTCCGAGAATCGGTCAGACATGGACGAAAGCCTGTATCGAGTGCAGCAGGCGTGGGAGTCCGACGTCCGACGGGAGCAGGCCGCAGTAGAGGCCAAGCTTGACGCTGAGAAGTCTGATGTAGATGCGATCGGGGAGGAGCTGAGCACCGTCATCGAGAAGGTGAACGAGGTCGGTCGGTCGAACCTCGTGCGCTACGTAGCCCGCCGACGCGCGGTTCTCGTGTTCCTGCGCCGCCTGCTCGGGAAGAAGGCGCTGGAAGCGAACATCCACCGGATCGTGTTCCCGACGAACGCCACGTCGGATGGCGTGAACTACGACGACCACAACCTCTGGCTGCTGGACGACACGCTCGCCTTCTACGACTTCATCGCCTCGGACGTGCGCTTCGCAGACAATCGCGTAGCGCCCGCTGACTCGAAGCGGCGACCGGACCTCCTTGCATTCAAGACGGGAGATCCGCCGTTTGGGCATGTCGCGCTTGTCGAGTTCAAGCGACCTGATCGTCACGATGAGAACCCAGTCCAACAGCTCGTCGACTATGCGGTCCTTCTTCGGGACGGTGGAGCCAAGAGCGCCGACGGAACGTCGCTCCCTGGTGTACCGAAGAGCGTACGAATCGATGCGTACGCCGTCGTGACCCTGAGTCCCGAGATGGAGAAGAAGATCCGCACCGGCCCTGGCAACATGCAGAAGATCGAAGGTGACTGGCGCTGGGTCGGCGGCGTCACTGGCGAGAACCTCACGATCGAGGTGCTCGACTTCAGCGTGTTCGTTACCAGGGCCGAGCAGAGGAACCGCGCCTTCTTCAGTAAGCTGGGTCTGGTGTAGGGCCTCCGTTCAACCCGCGATACGGCGCCACTCAATAGTCTTTCTATATTGTCCGCTGGGTCGGAGGTGTCACCATGACCGACCGACCCGACCGAGTGACCGTGGCGACCCAGGCCGCCGACTACCACGCGAAGACCACCGTTCCGGCCGACTGGGGGAAGAAGCTCTCCCACATCGCCGCCGACCTCGGGATCCCAAAGCACGAACTGTTGCGGCAGGCGGTTGGCCTTCTGCTCCGCCATCACGGGTTCGACGCGCCTGACCCCACGCCCCCGGTGAAGACGACTCGGGCTACGGCGGGAGCAACGCCGTGAGCGCCGCCACGATCGAGGACGAGCTCGACGCGATCGAGATCGTGGTCGAGCAGGACGAACACCGTCGCGTCATCAGGGGGCACTACCGCCTCTACGTGGGCCGGCTGGTCGTCGCACAGGAGGAGGTCTTGCTTCCGGCGACCACCTATTTCCGTTCGATCTTGATGTCTCTGCGGGCCGGTCTGCGGAGCTTCGAGGCGACCGCACGACCCGTGGTGATCGCGGTGCCGGACGCGACGGTGGTCCGGTTCCTGGAAGACCCCGATCGTCCGCTGCCCAGGTCGGACGAGGCCGCCGAGCTGCTGCTGGAGGTTCGCGATCTCATCGAGGACAAGGCCCCCGCGGCGGTCGTCCGGTACCGCTACACGGGCGGGACGCAGGTAGCTCGAAGGCGGAGCGGTCCCAGCGACAACGCGATCGTTGCGCCTGCGATCGTCAAGGTCGCCGGCAGACGGTGCGCCGGCTACATCCTCGCCCGCAGGGGCGTCACGCAGAGCCGGCTCTTCAAGGTGGACCCGACCTTGACGGACGAGGAGGCCCTTCTCGCGGTCGTGGTCGTCGCAACGCGCGGACTTGATGGCGTCGAGAACCTCTACGTGTTCTCGGAGAGCGCCGGGCTCCGGCGGCTCCTTGATCGCGACGAGTCGGCCGTGGTGGCCTCGATACGGGCGGCGAGGCTCGTTCGTAACCTCGCGCGTCGGTTCGTCGTGAAAACCGCTGACGCCACGTACGAGAGCGTCCTCGCGGCAGGCCCGAGCCAACCCGACGCCTGGGCGGCGGCGGGCTAAAGCGCGGGGAGGCACAGTTCAGCGTCCCTGGGGCTCGGTCATCTCGGTGGCCGAGCCCCCGCTCATTCGGGCACAGACGATTCTTCTA
>CAIXWQ010001034.1 GCA_903923175.1 uncultured delta proteobacterium
CGTCGACGCCGACGGGCGCGCGGCCTTCGCGCGCAACACGCCGACCATGAGCTGGGCGATGGTGCGCGACGACGGCGTCGAAGAGACGCGCGCGGAGGGGACGTGAGGATCGACCTCGTCACGCTCTTCCCGGAGCTGTTCACGACGTTCCTCGCGACCAGCTTCGTCGGCCGCGCCACCGAGCGTGGGATCCTCACGACGCGCTTCCAGTCGCCGCGCGACTTCGGGCTCGGCCGGCACCTCTCGGTCGACGACACGCCCTACGGCGGCGGCTCCGGGATGCTCATGCGCGTCGACTGCCTGGTCGCCGCCTTCGAGGCGCTCGACGAGAAGGCCGCCGCCGCCGAGCAGCCGAAGGCCAAGCGGATCCTGCTCACGCCCCAGGGGCGGCGCTTCGATCAGCGCGCCGCGATCGCGCTCGCGGAGGAGCCGGCGCTGATGCTCGTCTGCGGGCGCTACGAGGGGTTCGACGAGCGCGTCCGCGGCTTCGTCGACGACGAGCTCTCGCTCGGCGACTTCGTGATGACCGGCGGCGAGGTCGCGGCGATGGCCGTGATCGAGGCGACCGTGCGGCTGCTCCCGGGCGTGCTCGGCAACGAGGCCTCGACGGTCGAGGAGTCGCACCACCCGAGCAACGACGGCCTGCTCGAGTACGCGCACTACACGCGCCCGGTCGAGTTCCGCGGCCAGCGCGTGCCCGAGCTGCTCACGCAGGGGCACCACGCGCAGATCGCGGCGTGGCGGCGCGCGCAGGCGGTCGAGCGCACGCGCAGCCGCCGGCCGGATCTGCCGCTCCCGCCGCCGCCGCCCGAGAAGAAGAAGCGAGCCAAGCGGCCCAAGCCCCCTCCGGGCTGAGGCGCCGCTCGGGTACGCTACGCCGTCGTGGCGCTCCCGAAGTACACGCAGACGTACGTGCCGATCTCGATCGGCGGCTTCGTCGTGCGGCTCCTCTATTTCCTCTTCGTCCCCGCGGTGCTCGTGACGCTCTCGCAGGTGCTCCCGATCATGGGCGCCCTGGTGAACGTCGGCATCGCGCTGCTGGTCTTCGTGCTCGGCGAGGTGGCGCGCGGCTGGGCGGCGACCTCCAAGCTCGCCGCCAAGCTGCTCAAGAAGCCGCTCGCGTTCGAGGCCTACTACCGCCAGAACCCGCCGCGCAACTTCGCCTACTACGTCTTCTACCCGCTGCTGTTCCCGTACTGGCTGCTGAACAAGCAGGCGCGCGGCGAGTTCCTGCTCTTCAAGGGGTACACGCTGCTCAGCCTGGCGATCCTGATCGCCGGCTCGATCTGGCAGTTCTTCACCAAGTGGCTGCCCGAGCTGTCGTTCGTGAAGTTCCTGCCGGTGCTCTTCGCGACGCTGGTGCTCGAGTCGTTCATCGTCCTCGCGTTCCTGATGCCGATCACGACGACGATCGTGCACTTCCACGTGACGTTCCGGCGCAAGCGACTCCTCGCGCTGCTCAGCGTCGGGCTGCTCTCGATCACCCTCGCGATCGTGAAGACCGAGACGAAGCGCTCGTCGACGGTCTCGTTCTCGACGCGCGAGCGCATCCGGCGCCGCTCCGAGGTCGCGCCGGAGCCCGCGCATTTCGCGCGGAGGCAGGCGATCCGCGCCGCGTGGAAGATCCTCAGCCGCACGACCGCCGACGTCGAAGGCGACGGCCTCGTCGAGGGCGAGGCGCTCGACGCGGCGCACGCGGCGCTGCAGCCGTTCTACAAGGACGACGAGGCGTTCGCCTTCCAGCTCTGGGCCGAGCCGCGCAGGCACCCGCAGAAGCTCGTGCTGTATTTCCCGTTCGACCCGTTGAAGAAGCAGCTCGTGTGGACCGCGGTCGGCCGCAAGGGGGTCGAGCTCACCGAGCCGCTGTCGCCCGGCGCGGTCGACAAAATGATCAAGGCCGCGGCCAGGTGACCGCGGCCTCGAAGACGTCCGACGCTCGGACGCCGACGCCGACTACTTCCCGAGCGCCTCGGCGCGGTTGACGATGCGTGGCGTAAGGAAGATCACGAGCTCGCTGCGCGTGTCGCTGGCGCGACGACGCTGGAACAGGATGCCGATGATCGGGATCGACCCGAAGAACGGCACCTGATCGACGCTCTTGCCGGTGTTGCGCGTGTAGATGCCGCCGATGACGACCGTCGCGCCGTCGGGCACGAGCAGGTCGGTCTCGGCCTGCCGCTTGAGGATCGTCGGATCGCCGCGGGCCGACGTCTGGTTGAAGTCGGGCTCGTCGCGGTTGATCACGACGTGCATCGCGATGCTGCCGTCGGCGGTGACGTGCGGCCGCACGCGCAGGGCCAGCTTGGCCTCGAGGAAGGTCGTCTGCACGCCCTGCGCGCTGATCTGCGAGAACGGGATCAGCGTGCCCTGGCTGATCGACGCCTCGCGGTTGTCGAGCGTCAGGATGCGCGGGTTCGAGACGATACGGAGCATGCCGTTCGTCTCGGCCGCCGACAGGCGGACGTTGAGGTTGAGGATGTTGTTGATCGAGCCCAGCGTGAAGCCGAGCGCGCCGCCGGTTCCGGTGCCGACCGCGCCCGGGAGGTTCACCGCGAAGTTCGGGTTCGCCACCTGGTTGTTGAAGGGCGACAGACCGGCGGTGGGGGCGTTGTTGTCGCTCGCGCCGCCGGTGACGCCCACCGAGCTCGGGAAGGCGAGCCCGGTCGGGTTGCCGGTGGCGGAGGAGAAGCTGAGATCGCCGCCCCACTGGATGCCGACGTCGCGCAGGTAGCGGCTCGTCGCCTCGACGATGCGCGCCTCGACGAGCACCTGCGGCGTCTGCGTGTCGAGGCTGTGCACCAGCGCCTCGATCTGATCGAGGTTGCCGGCGACGTCGCGGGCGATGATCACGTTGGTGCGCTCGTCGACGGTGATCGAGCCGCGCGCCGACTTGAGCGTGTCGGCCTTCGCGGCGAGCGCGTCGGCGGTCGCGTAGCTGATCGGGATCAGGCGCGTCTCGATGGGCGCGAGCTCGAGATCCTGCTTCTTCTTCGCGATCGCCTGCTCGCGCTCCTTCTCGAGCTGATCGGCCTTCGCGACGCGGATCATGTTGCCGCTGCGGATGAGCCCCAGCCCCTTGGCCTGGAGGATGACGTCCAGGGCCTGATCCCAGGGGACGTTCTTCATCTTGATCGTCACGGTGCCGCCGACGTCGTCGGCCGCGACGATGTTCACCTTACCGACGTCGGCGAGGAGGCGGAGGATGTTGTGGATGTCCGCATCCTTGAAGTCCATGTCGATGCGGCGGCCGCTGTACTTCCCCTGCGGCGCCATCGGCACCGTCGAGAGGAAGGAGCTCGCGGAGTCGTCGCTCTCGGTGATCGAGAGGCCAGGCTCGCTGGCGATGACCTTGGTCTTCTTGGCGACGCCGCCGTCCGGGCCGATGCCGGTCTTCGACGAGACGTTCTCGGGCGCGGCCTTCACCACGACCGGCACCTTGGTGAAGGTCCAGGTGAGCGTGGTCGAGCCGTCCTTCGCGGTGTCGACGCGCGCGTCGGCGGTCACGTCGGTGGCGCGCGACGCCTCGATGACGACCTCGCCGTCCTCGCGGCTCACGGTGAGCCCGCTGACGAGCCCCTTCTGCGCCGAGAGATCGCGCGTCTTGAGCTGATCGTCGGCGACCGAGGCGCCCACGATCTCGATGCGGCTCTTGCCCTCGCCCTTGGCGCTGGACGAGTAGACGATCGGGCCCGAGAGCTTCACGACGACCTTGTCGGCGGCCGCCTCGTGCACGAACGAGAGGTCCTGCAGCTTCGGCGAGGTCTTCGCGGCGGGAGCGAGCTCCTTCTGCGTGTCCTCGTCGGCCACGAGCCACACGCGGAGCGTGTTGCCGTCGACCTTCACGCGGTAGGTCGCGCTCTTCACCATCGAGATGGCGACGCGCGTGAACGTCGAGTCGGTGGTCTTGGAGGTCTGCGTGAGCACCCCTCCGACCACGCCGACCTTCGCCGTCGAGGCGCCGATCCCGGCGTCGGCTTCGGCGTCGCCGACGTCGATCAGCACGCGCCCCCCTTCGACGCGGGCGGTGTAGGCCGGCACCGAAGTGCCGACGACCTCCACCTCGGTGACGGCCCCCTTCGGCGCGCCCAGCGCTTCGGCGCGCGAGGCGTCGAGCACGTGGACTTCGACCTTCTTCACGTGGTTGGTCGGAGCCCCTGCGAACGCAGTCGGCGCGCCGAGCGAGCCAGCGAGGAGGGCGGCGATCCCGGCCGTGCGCAGCGGGCGCGAAGCGGTGGTTCCTGGACGTCGCGAAAGCGGCATGAGCGGCACTCCTGAGTTCCCGAGGTCGAGTCGCGCGCCGTCACGGATGGTGGTGCGCACAGGCGAACGCTAGAGAAGCGGACCCCCCACGGCCAAAAAAGCTGGCGAGCGCGGCGACGCCGGGGGCGTCCATCCGCGCTCGCTCCGAGCCCCTTCACGCTGGAATTCAGGCGCGAAATGTCTCGCGCGAGTCGCGCAGCTCCTCGAGCCTTCGCTGGAGGGTGAAGGCGACGGCGTCGGCGTCGGGGCGCTTCAGGCCGAAGCAACGCACCAGGTGGGCGCGGCCGGAGACCTCGGTCACCAGCAGCACGCTCTCCTCGCCGAGGCGCGCGCTGCGGATCGCCTCGATCTCGTCGAGCGCGAGCTCGAACCGGTTGCGCTTCGCGATCGGCTCGCCGTCGAAGAGCAGCCCGTCGCCCGAGAGCTGGAAGCGCAGGCGGTAGGGGGTGGCCGACTGGTACAGGTTCCAGGCGTTCAGGCCGAGGAAGAGCGCCCAGAAGTCGTTGCCCCGCAGTGCCGGGATGAAGGTGAAGAGCGCCGGAATCAGGAACAAGGTGCCGATCGCGACCAGGACGACCGGCGGCACGACGCGGCGCGGGAACAGCGTGAGCCTCAGGATGCCGTGCGACTCGTCGACGGCGAGGTTCGAGGTGAGCGGGGCGACCGTCTGCGCGAGGGAGGCGTTCATGGCGGCACCTCAGTTCTTCGCCGCGGCGGGGCGCAGGTAGCGGGCGGTCGGATCGGTCCACGCGGAGCTCGCGGGCGCGGGCGTGGCGGGGAGCGTCGAGGCGTTGGGCGCGGGCGCCGCGCCGCTCGGCTTCGACGTGGTCGGCGGCGCTTTGGCCGGCTCCGCGCTCTTGGCGGCCGCCTTCGACTGCGCGCCGGCGGGGGCGCTCGCCGCGTCGCTGGTCGCGGGCTTGGCCGCGTCGGCCTTGGTCGGCGTGACCGGCACCTCGACCTGCACCGTCTGCTTCTCGAACGTGATGGTGTTCGGGCCGCCGGTGACGGCGTCGTACGCCTTGCCGCCGAGGAGCGTGCCCGCCGGCATGCAGGACTTCCCGCCGAAGTAGCCGACGCCGACGGCCGCCGCCTCGAGCGCGACGCCGTTCATCCCGAGCTTGGCGCCCACGCCGAGCGTGACGAGACCGCTGGCGCCGGCGCAGCCGAGCTTCAGCAGGTCCTTCCCCGTCTCCGCGGCCTCCGCGCGCGCCGCCGCCCCGTCGGGCTTGAACCGCGCGACGAAGACCTCGACGTCGCGCTTCACGGTCGCCGGCGCCGGGGTGTTCGCGGCGGCGTTCTGATCGAGCTGCTTCTTCTCGGCGCTCTTCTTGTCGTCGACCTTCGGCGGATCGTCGTCGGCGGGGGTGAGGCAGATCGGGGCGCTGGAAGTGGACGAGGTCGCTTCGACGGACATGGCTCTTCTCCCGGCCGCGCACCGTGGCGGCCACGCCCATGGGTCGGCAGGCGTTCGGAGCCAGTTGCGTGGAAACGTCGAGCGCTCGTCGGCTCGGCGCCCGGCCGCGCCTCGGGCGCGCTCACGGGCGCCATCGCTCGCCCGCCGCGACGGCTCGAGCGCGCGCGAGTGACCACGGAGGAATCCGCGGAGCGCGCGACCTCGGGAAACGCCGCGCGGGCGATCGATTCGTCGCCAAGCGACGGGTCCCGCGAGAGATCCTGGTCACGCGACGCGCGACTCGCCTACTGAGACGGATGCCCGCTCGCCGTATCGGTCCGCTCGCCGCCCTGACGCTCGCCGCCGCGGCCTGTTCGTCGCACGAATCGAACGGCTCGAGCGACGCCTCAGTGGGCGACGCGCCCCTCGCCTCGGCGACGAGCTCCGACGCGAGGGCCTCGCGCGACGTGCTCGCGGTGGTGCGCGCACACCCGAACCTTGCGCGGACGCTCGCCGGTGGGGCACGCCTCGCGCGGGTCGGCGGCGGCGTGCGGGCGGCGAGCGACGGCGGCTCGACCAAGGCCCCCGGCGGCTTCGCGCTGGTGCGCGAGGGGCGGTTCGCCGCGACGCTCGACGATCGTCGCGGGCTCTCGCTGCACGTGGCGATCGGCGCCGCGAGCGCGGGCGACGGGGCCGAGGAGATCGCCATCGACGTCGTGCCCGAGCTCCTCGGGGCCCCCGCGCTGAGCGTCGAGGGGGCGCACGCGGTCGCGCGCGACGTCGCGCTCGAGACCGACGCCGTGCACGTCTTCGCCCACGACTCGTTCGAGGAGCTGCGCGTGCTGCGCTCGGCGCGCGCCCCGAGCCTCACGCGCTACACGGTCCGCTTCGGGCACGGCGCGTCGAGCGTCCGCATGCACGACGGCGTGGTCGAGGTCGTCGACGTGCACGGGCGCGCGCGCCTGCAGTCCACGCCCGTGGTCGCGTGGGACGCGAACGGCCTCGAGCGCGCGGGGAGCATCCGCATCGCGTCGGCCGACGGCGCCGAGGCCCACCTCGAGGTCGACGTCGACACCCGTGGGCTCGCCTACCCGATCGTGGTCGATCCGGGCTGGCTCCCCACGCTGAACGGCATGCGCGTCACGCGCGTGCGCTCGACGACCGTCACCGCGCCGAACGGGCACCTGCTCGTGCTCGGCGACGGGACCTACATCGACGAGTTCGACCCCGTCGCCGAGACGTGGAACCTGGCGACCCCCTACCCGACCTTCACGCACTCGCAGAACTACTTCACGACCACGCAGCTCCCGAGCGGCCTCGTCCTCTGCGCCGGAGGCAACGCCGGCGGCGCGACGCTCGACGATCCGGTCCTGCTCGACCCTTCGACGCTGAAGGACTCGGACGCGGCCGGCCAGACGCCGCTGCCGCCGGTCGGCCACCCGCACAACCTGAACGCCAGCGCGACGCTGCTCGACGACGGGCGCGTGTTCCTCTTCGGCGGCGACACCGGCGGCGGCAACTTCTACCTCGACGGCGAGTTCTTCGATCCGGGCACGCGCACCTGGAGCGGCCCCGACCTCGCGACCAGCACGCGCGGCAGCCACTCGGCGACGCTGATCACGGACAGCGACGGCAAGCGCAAGATCCTGATCGCCGGCGGCCAGTGGTACAACGGCGGCACCCTCACGCGCGGCGACTCGCTGCTCTTCGACCCTGCGGCGCACACGTTCACGGTCGGCGGCAACCTCGTCGCGGCGCGCTACGGTCACCGCGCCGTCACGCTCCCCGGCGGCCGCGTGTTCCTCGCGGCCGGCTACGGCGTCGGCGGCTCGCTCAGCACCACCGAGCTCTACGATCCGACCACGCGCACGTTCAAGGCGGGGCCCGTGCTGAGCGCGCCGCGCTGGAACGCGCCGCTGGTCACGCTCGGCGACGGACGCGTCGTGATCAGCGGCGGCACGACCGACGGCTACGGCGCGACCGTGACCAACGACGTCTTCGATCCGAAGACCAACCTGATCACGGCGTTCCCGCCCATGATCACCGCGCGCGCCAACCACCTCGCCGTGCTGCTCTCGGGCGGGCGCATCCTGGTGGCGGGCGGCGGCGGCTTCTCGACCTCGATCGCGACCTCGGAGATCTACCACCCGCCGGCGACCGCCTGCGCGACCAACGCCGACTGCGCGACGGTGCCCGGAACGACCTGCACGCCGGACGGCGTCTGCTCCGACGCGCCCTGCACGGGCGTCTGCCAGAGCGCGAACGTCGCCGGCAAGGAGGGCGCGTGCCTGCCGGTGACGGGCACGGTGCCGCGCGGCGGGACCTGCGGCGCGTACCTGTGCGCCGCGGGCGCCTGCGCGACGAGCTGCGGCTCGACCGCGGGGTGCGCCGCCGGCGACTACTGCACCGCGACCACGGGGACCGGCTCGTGCGCACCGGTGAAGGCGAACGGCTCGGGGTGCGCGAAGGGCGAGGAGTGCTCGAGCGGGCAGTGCGTCGACGGCTTCTGCTGCAACTCCGCGTGCGGCGGGCAGTGTCAGGCCTGCGACGTCGCCGGGCTCCAGGGCACCTGCTCGACGGTCGTCACCGCGCCGCACGGCGCGCGCCCGCAATGCAGCGGCTACGCCTGCGCCGATCCGGGCGACGGCGGCACCGCGACCTGCGCGAGCACGTGCGCGACCGACGCGGCGTGCGCCGCCGGCTTCCACTGCGACGCGACCACGAGCACCTGCAAGACCGACTTCGGCCCCGCGTCGAAGTGCGCGAAGAACGCCGAGTGCCTGAGCGGCGCCTGCGTCGACGGGTACTGCTGCGACCGCGCGTGCACGCGCGGCTGCGAGGCGTGCGACGTGGTCGGCAAGGCCGGCACCTGCTCGAACGTGACGAGCGGCGCGCCCCACCCCGCGCGGAGCTGCGGCGCGTACGCGGTCTGCACCGCGGGCCCCGACTGCCCCACCACCTGCGCGGGCGACGGCCAGTGCGCGGCCGGGTTCGCCTGCGTCGGCAACGCCTGCGTGGCGAAGAAGTCGCTCGGCGCCGCGTGCGGCGCGAACAACGAGTGCACGAGCGGCAGCTGCGCCGACGGCGTGTGCTGCAACACCGGCTGCAACGGCGCCTGCCAGGCGTGCAACCTCGCGGGCACCGTCGGCACCTGCTCCTCCGTCAACGCGCTCCCCGATCCGCACGGCGTCTGCCCGAGCGGCCCGTGCGCGGCCGGGTGCGCGGCCGGCACGTGCCAGTACAAGTCGGCCAGCACGCCGTGCGCGGCGACGACCTGCGCCGGCGGAGCGCTCACCGCGGCGCGCTGCGACGGGCTGACGGCGGCCTGCGGCGCGGGCGTCGCGAGCGCGTGCCCGAAC
>CAIXWQ010001035.1 GCA_903923175.1 uncultured delta proteobacterium
ACGAGCACGCGCTGCTCCGCCAGACATTCTCGCGGCCGGCGTACTACGCCCTCCTCCAGCTCGCGCGCCGACTCCGCAAGCTCCACGCGCCCAAGACGCTCCTCGGCCGCGCCGCGCGCTACACCACCAGCAACAGCCTCGCGCTCCGCGCCTTCCTCGACGACGTTCGCATTCCGCCAGACAACAACCGCTCCGAGAATTCGATCAGAATCGTGGCTCTTGGCAGGAAGAACTTTCTCTTCGTGCAGAGCGAGGACGCCGGCAACAACGTCGCGATCGTCTACTCGCTGATCGCCTCCTGCGAGCGCGCGAGCGTGAACCCGATCGCCTACCTGACCGACGTGCTCGACAGGATCGACGGGGTCGACGACGCGGACCTCCGCGAACTGCTACCCGATCGATGGAAGCCGCCGGTGATGGTGGCCGCGCCGGTCGATTTCGACGTCGAGTAGCGCGCCGGCAGGCTCGAGCGCCGCGCTACGCGCGTGGCGGTCCATCGCCGTACGGGTACGCGGGGCGCGCTGCGCGACCATCGAATTCGGGTCGTGCGGTTCGGGACGCGTGCTCATCGGAAACGGGGGCGCGTTCGCATCTGGAGCTCGGTCCGCCTAGTCAAGCCGCCGCCGCCGCCGCCGCTACCAGCTCGCCCCGGCCGAGATCGAACTTCGCCATCCTCGTTTGGCCGGCGATTGGCATCACCCGCGACGCTGCGACTAGCCGGTGGCTGTCAGCGGTAGGGGGTTCGACCACATAGAGTAGCCCCTTCGGCGTGAAGCGAATCTCCTTCACAGTGATCTCCTCCGGGATCGCTCCGCCAACATAGAGGGCCCGCTCGCCTGGAGCGACGACGTCGACTTCGTCCGACGCTGCGATCTCGGCCTCATGCCGCGACGGCGCGACGGTGTCGACGTCGACGCGCTCGAATGCGCGGATGCTCTCGAGCAGTTGGTTCAGCTCGTGCGCATCGGCGCCCTCGGCCGCGGCATGCGCGCTCGCCGCGGCGAGCTCGAGCACCTCGGTGAAGTTCGCTGCGAGCAGCGAGGTCAGGCGCAGGCTGCCGTTCGTCGCGTCGAAAATGCAGGCCCCCTTGCAAAGGCCGCTGCTGCCGAGCGGGCCGACCTGGGCGTGGAACAAGCCGACGCCGACGTCCTGCTCCTTCACGCCGAAACGCTGACAGAACGCCGCACGAACCCACTCCGCGAGGCGCTCCGCCGCGCCCGCGCCCTCACGGTGCCACCAGCAGACGCCACTCGTCTCGAAGAGCCGCGTCAGTGGGCGATCGCTCCAAGGAGATCCCGGGCCGTACTCGTGCGAGACGCGTGACTTGCCGGCGAACGTCGTGAAGCCGACGACTCGCTGGCTTACCTGGAGCTCGCTCTCGCAAACGAACCCCACGGGGCCCCGGGTGAGCTGCAGCACCGCGTCGGCGAAGCGGGGGAAGACCATCGTTTGCACGCTGGGCTGCGTGGCCGGCGCGCGCGTCGGCACGCACTCGCAGACGAGCCTCCGTTCGTCCACGCGCACGACCCGGAACGAGCGGGCGAGGTAGTAGTGGGTCGCCCCCGGGTACGCCTCGCGGAGCATCTGCGAGTGGGTGACCTCGCCGAGCGGCTTCGCGCTGCCACGCTGAACGACCTTGAACGAGCGTTCGCCCGCCTGACGCAGCGGGAACTGCAGCTGCGGCATGCCGCAGCCACGCTGTTTGAGCGGGTAGAGATCCTGGGGCACGGGGCGCGAGGGGTTGCGCTCGTTCTCGAGGTGGGCCGCGAAGGCGCTGGGGAGTGTTGCGTATGTCGCGAGATCGACCCTCACCGCGCCCAGGGCCGCCAGCTCGTGCGCGGCGCACAGCGCCTGCGTGAATTGGATCACGCGGTTGTCGAGGTAGAGCCGGCTCGGCTCCATCGGTCGGGCGAGCCACGCGTCGAGCCCACCAGCGCTCGTCACGACGTCGTCCTCGTCGATGATGATGCAAGTGCCGGGGATTGCGCGACGTCCGGCGCGGCCGAAGCGCTGCCAGAACGACTTCACCGAAGGCGGGGGCGCCAGCAGGGCGACGCACTCGATGTCGCCGATGTCGATCCCGAGCTCGAGGG
>CAIXWQ010001036.1 GCA_903923175.1 uncultured delta proteobacterium
GCGCCGCCTCCGCGCCCTGCGCGCCGCGCACGTCTCGCGCGTCTCGCGCGTCTCGCCAGGAAAGGCCCACGATCGCGAGCGCGAGCGACGAGCCGAAGCCGAGCATCCACCACGCGAGGTCGGGGCGCGCCGCCGCGCCGATCAGCCCGAGCGCCGCGACGATCGGGCTCGGCGCGAAGCGCGGGCTGTACATCACGGAGACGGCGCCGCCGGCGAGCAGGTAGAACATGCCGCTCAGAGCGAGCGCGCTGCGGAACGGCACGCCGAGCACGAACGCCGAAAGCCAGAACAGCTGAAGCAGCGCGAACGAGAGCATCGCGATGCCGTAGAGGGAGCCGTTGGCGTGGTTGCTGAAGAGCGCGCGGCGCCGCACGAACGAGAACGTGCCGACCGGCAGCAGCACGCCGAGGACGCTGTGCGTGAGCATCGCGCGGTAGCCCATCGTCAGCAGGCCGCGGCGCTCGAGCAGCTCGTAGCCGAGGTTGCCGAGCAGCATCACGACGCCGAAGCCGACGGTGACGCGGAAGCGGAAGCGGCTGCCGAGCCGGAGATCCTCGTCGCGCGCGAGCCGCTCGAGCTCGCGCACGCGCGTCGCCTCGACCTCGGCCGCGACGCGCAGCGCCTCGAGGCGGGCGCGCAGGTCGGGCGCGGCGGCGTCGTGCGCGTCGGGCTCGCCGAGCGCGTCGGGAGCGCCAGGCGCGCCGAGCTCGTCGAGGTACGACGCGGCGACGTCGAGCCGGCCCGAGTCCATCGCGTGGCGCGCCATCCCCGAGAACAGGCGGAGGCGCAGCGACGACAGCGCGGGGTGATCGGGCCGCGCGTCCCTCGCCTCGCGCAGCGCGAAGCGCGACGCGCCGAAGACGCGCGAGACCTCGACCTCGTCCGACCCGCGCGCGTGCAGCGCCTCGAGGGCCGCGACGCGCACCTCGGCGTCGCGCACGAGCGCGTCACCGCGGCGGTGCGCGAGAAAGCTCTCGAGCGCGTCGCGCAGCGCCTCGGCGCGCGCGTAGCGACGCTCCGGATCGCGTTGCAGGCTCCGGTGCAGGATGGCGACGAGCTCCTTGGGCACGCTCGCGTCGTAGGCGTGCGGCGCCGAGAGGAACGCGTGGTGCAGCCGCTCGAGGAGCGTCGCGCCGGGGTGCGGCGGCGCGCCGGTGACGACCTCGTGCAGCGTCGCGCCGAGCAGGTAGACGTCGGTGCGCGGCGAGATGCGCGCGCCGTCCGCCATGGCGACCTCGGGCGCCATGTAGTCGGGCGTGCCCGAGACCGAGCGGATGTCGCGCGCGGGCGGCAGCCACGAAGGCGCGCCTTCGAAGCCCGCGGCGAGGCCCCAGTCGAGCAGGCAGACCTCGCCGAAGTGCCCGAGCATCACGTTGTCGGGCTTCACGTCGAGGTGCAGCACGCCGCGTCGGTGCGCATAGCCGACGGCGTTGCACACCGAGACGAGCACGCGCAGGTGGTACGCGAGCGGATCGGCGCGCTCGCCCTCGGGGAGCAGCGCCTCGTCGCGCAGCGCCGCGTGCCAGCTCATCCCCTCGATGCGCTTCATGACGACCGCAGGCGCGCCGTCGAGCTCGACCAGCGCGTGCACCGGCACGACGTTCGGGTGCTCGAGGTTGCCGCCGACCCAGGCCTCCTTCAGCAGCGAAGCGAGCGCGCCCGGATCGACGGCGCGCCCCGATCCGCCCGGCCCCGGCGCGAGCCGCTTCACCGCCACCTCGCGCCGCAACGTGTGCTGCGTCGCGCGGTGCACGACGCCCATGCCGCCGCGGCCGAGCTGCTCGAACACCGCCAAAGGCTCGTGGGCGAGCGACGCCTCGGTGACGGGCTCGAGCTTCAGCCGCCCCGCCGACTCGGTGAGCCCCGAGGTCAGCGCGCGATCGGACGCGAGGAGGCTGTGGCTTCCCCCTGCCGCGAGCTTCGCAGGCGAGACGCCGCGCTCGCGCCACAGCGCCTCGAGCGTCGCGAGCGTCTCCTGCGCCGCGCGATCGTGGCCCGAGTCGCCCTGCGCCATCCAGGCGTGGATGCTATCACGCGCGTCGGACGCAGCGACGCCCTCGGCGTCCTCGCGCGCCGCCGCACTTCGTCACGCAGACGGAATGAGCGCCGGCCTGCTACGTCTGAGCGATCATGTCCTCGCCCACCCTCGCCCGGGCGCTGCTCGTCGCCTCGATGGCGGCCACGCTGCTCAGCGGCTGTTTCAGCCACCCCGTCACGCTCGCCGTCGCCGCGGAGTCGCCGGGCGCGAACTGCTTCGAGGCGTGCGCGTCCGCGTTCGGCGCGAAGCCGACGCTGAACTGCGGCGAACGCGCGCGCGCCGCGGCGAGCCCGATCCTGCTCTGCGCGTACCAGAACTGGCCGGCGCCCGCCTCCGCGTCGGCGCAGCCCGCGGGTGACGCGGCCTGTCGCGCGGCCCGCGCCGAGGCCGGCAACGAAAGGGTCGAGGCGTGCTGGTCGCTGACCACGCAGCGAGGCGCCACGGCGGTCGCGTGCCGATACGCGGTCGGCGCGCACTGAGGCCTTCCGTCCTTCCGCGCGCGACGTGGACGCCGTGCCGGCGCGACGTGCTCCACCGGGTGACGCGGCGCCGTCGGGGCCCGACGGGGTCGAAGGGGGTATTCGGCGGGCGCGCCGCAGACCGCGCTCGCTCGGTTGCGTGCGCCGTCTACCCTCGCGCGGTCGATCGCGATAAGGGCGCTCGATGGCTCTCGCGCGAACGCTCCGCTGGCTGTTCCCGGTCACGTTGTGCGCCGCCGCCTACGGCTGCGTCGGGGCCGACGTGACGACCCTCCGCGCGATGCCGTCCAAACCCGAAGGGTGCCCCGTCGAGATCTTCCCTTCGACCTCGCCTTCCTATCCCTGGGTGGACGTGGCGACCGTCGAGGCGAAGTGCCACTTCACGAGCGGGCGCTCCGCCTGCATCGAGCGCCTCAAGCAGGAGACGTGCGCCGCGGGCGGCGACACCCTCTATGCGCTCAAGGACGGCCGGCAGGGCGAACAGATCATCGTCATCGCGACCGTCGCGGCCCGCCGCACCGACGTGAGCGCCAGCCCTCCGGTCGCGCTCACCGAGGAGCCCTCGCAGACGTGCGACCCGCCCTGTTCGCCCGGCTACAAGTGCGCGGGCACCGTGTGCGAGCCCCAGTGCAACCCCACGTGCGAGAGCGGCTTCACGTGCGCGCGCGACCGCACCTGCAAGCCCGTCGCGGCGGCCGCCTCGAGCGCCACGCCGGCGGCCAACTGACGGAGCGTTCGCGTTCGACCCCGCGGGTCCCTCCGCGCCACGACTCGGCTCGACCCGAGCGCGTGGCCTCGTAGGGGCGATTCGTCGGCACGCTCGGATTCCCGAGAGACCGCGCTCCCCGTCGGGGGACGGCGCGGGCTTTGGCGCGAGCGCTCGGGCGGCTGCTCGGGCGGGAGCGACCGCGGGCCGCCCCGCTTCGAGCGCAGAACGAACTATTTTTCGCCCCCATGTCGAGAACCCAACCGCGGCTCCGACTCCTCTGGGAAGCTCGGCACCGGGCCGGGACTCGAGCCACGGAGTCATCATGCAAACGGGTAAAATCTCATCGTTTCTCTGGTTGGAGTCGAAGGCCGAGGAGGCCGTGAAGTTCTACGCCGAGGTCTTCGGCGACGCCTGCCGCGTGTCGGGCACCTCGTTCGAGCTCTTCGGCCAGCGCTTCATCGCCTTCAACGGCGGACCTCACTACCGACTGACCGAGGCGTTCTCGATCATGGTCGAGTGCGAGAGCCAGGCCGAGATCGACGGCTACTGGAGCGCGCTCCTCGCCAAGGGCGGCGCGCCGAGTCGCTGCGGCTGGCTCAAGGACCCGTTCGGCGTCTCGTGGCAGATCATCCCGAAGCAGCTCTTCGGCCTGCTGCACCATCCCGACCAGCAGAAGGCCGCGCGGGTGATGGCGGCCATGCTGTCGATGCAGAAGCTCGACGTCGAAGCGCTCGAGAACGCGTGAGGCGCTGGGCGCGGCGCGCTCACGGCCAAGCGGTCGCGACGCGCGCGGGGCCCGGATCGAACGCGACGATCCGCGCGCCGATCGCCGCGGCGAAGGCGCGATCGTGCGTCGCGACGAGGCTCGCGCCCCCTGCCCGCGCGCGCCCTCGCATGCGCTCGATCAGCGCTTGAAGGGCGTCGGCGTCGAGCCCGTTCGTCGGCTCGTCGAGCACCCAGAGCGCCGGCCGCCCGAGCGCGGCGCCGAGCAGCGACACGCGCCGTGCCTGGCCGAGCGAGAGCGCGGCGAGGCGCCGGCCGCTCAGCTCGGCGACGCCGAAGTCCTCGAGCGCGCCGGCCGAGATCTCGGCGCGCTTGAGCGACGCGACCAGCCCGAGCCACTCGTCGACGCGCATCGACTCGGGGAAATCCGGCCGATCCGGGGCGTAGCCGAGCGCGCCGAGCGCCGCCGCGCGCGCGCGAGCGAGCGGATGCCCGCCGATCTCGACCGCGCCGCCGTCGGCCGGGAGGCAGCCCGCGACGATCTCGAGGAGCGTCGACTTGCCGCTGCCGTTCTCGCCGACGACGGCCACCGTCTCGCCCGCGCGCACCGCGAGCTGGAACCGATCGAGCACCAGGCGGCCGCCTCGACGCTTGCGCAGGTCGATCACGC
>CAIXWQ010001037.1 GCA_903923175.1 uncultured delta proteobacterium
CTCAGGCTGCGAAAGTCGGGCTAGAGAAGCTGACCGGCCTCAGGCTGTGCGTGCGCGAGCTGGCGAAAGACTCGATCTTGTCGGCACCGAATCTTCGGGGCCTGCGTAGTCTGACGATCGGCGAAACCGTCCGCGGTAAGGTCGACCTCGCGCCCCTTGGCAACATGCCGAACCTTGAGGAGCTCGGGATCGTTCGGCAGGAAACCTCGATCGAATCGGTCGGAAGATGCAGGCGCCTGTCGAGCCTGTTTCTGAGCGGAATCAGCCATCACCGCCGTCTCGACTTCGTGAACGACGCGCCCGTCCTTCGCTCGCTCACGGTGATGCTCGGGAGCCGCGAGGCGATCGACGAGGTTCGCAATCCCTCGATCACCGACTTGGAGATCACGCGCGTGCGCGGGTTCGCGCACATCGACCCGGCGAGTCTTCCGGGGTTGGCGCGGCTCGCGCTCCAGGACCTCGCGCAGGTCGAGCACCTCTCGTTCCCGAGGAGTGGCTCGCAGCTCGAGGAGGTAAGTGTGATCAACTGCAAGACGCTCAGCCACGCCACGGGAGTCGGCGGCCTCGCCAACCTTCGCGAGCTGCGGATCTCCCGCACGGCGCTCAACCTCGACGAGCTGCTCGCGGAGCCGCTGCCCGCATCGCTGCGCACGTTCGCCTTCTACACTGGGCGCTCTGGCGCGGATGCTACCGCTCGTCGACGCCTCGACGAGCTCGGCTACAACGAGTTCGGAACGGACGAGCGCTGAATCCGAGGGCCCCATGACGGACTACGACGATTTTGAGGTCGAGAGCGCCTGGTGCGCCGAGCGGTTCGAGGAGGTGAAGCGGTATCTGGCCGAGGCCGGCATCCGTCACGGCGAGATCCCCGACTGGCCGGTGTGGCACGTCGCGCCCTACGTCTCCGTCTGGCCCGTCGAGAGCGGCGTGCGCCCGGGCGCCCTGGGCTGGTGGGCCATCTGCGGCGACCTGCCGACGGACTACCTTTCGGGCCACGACGCTGACAATCCACGCAACGCCGTGCGGGCGTTCGCCGCGCGTTGGAGCGCGGCCGCGACGTGCATGTCGCGCGGCGAGGAGCCGATGAATTTCGCGATCGGACCCCGCGGGCAGTGGGAGGAGATCGCGCCGATGCTGCGCTCTCGAGCCCAGGTCCTCGAGTCCTGGGCGGCTGACGCCGCTCTCTGGGAAGGGCTCGAATAGGTACCCATGAAGGCCTCCGACCTCATCGACGCAATCATCAAGACGAAGCTCGCGGTCACCCTGAAGGCGGAGGGCTTCAAGAAGTCCGCTCGAACGTTCCACCGGACGCGTGAGGCCGTCATTCACGTGCTCAACGTGCAAGCCAGCCAATGGAACTCGGGCGACGATGGGCGGTTCACGCTCAATCTCGGCGTGTACGTCCCCGACCTCGCACGCGTCCTCGGCGCAGCGGTGCACGAGAAGCCGAAGGAGTACCAGTGCCACGCGCGGCAGCGCATCGGCTCGCTCATGCCCGGCGGCGAAGACCACTGGTGGGACGTGTCACAGCGCACGGACCTCGCAGCGCTCGCCGACGAAGTCGACCTTCGGTATCGCGAGCTCGCGCGCCCGTGGTTCGACGCGCTCGCGACGCCGCGCGCGCTCGAGACGTCTGCCGCGTGCTTGGGGGGCGCCCTCGCGCGGGCCGCGCTTGCGCTCGTCGAGGGTCGGCGTGAGGACGCAGCGCGCTACGTCGAGCCCATCCTGGCGCACCC
>CAIXWQ010001038.1 GCA_903923175.1 uncultured delta proteobacterium
CGCCCGCGAGCGCCGGATCCTGGTTCATCACCGCGAAGAAGCTCGAGAGCCGGTCGACCTCGTTCAGGCTCCGCGCCAGCGTCGACGCGAGGTCGAAGCGGAACCCGTCGACGTGCATCTCGCGCACCCAGTAGCGGAGCGAGTCCATGATGAGCCGCAGCGTCTGCGGGTGATGGACGTTGAGCGTGTTTCCGGTGCCCGTGTAGTCGAAGTAGAAGCGAGGATCGTCGCGGGCGAGGCGGTAGTAGGTCCGGTTGTCGATCCCCTTGAAGCTGAGCGTCGGGCCGAGGTGATTCCCCTCCGCGGTGTGGTTGTAGACGACGTCGAGGATGACCTCGATCCCGACGCCGTGCAGCGCCCGCACCATCTCCTTGAACTGGCGCACCTCCTGGCCCACGACCTCGCCCGCGCGATACCGGACCTCCGGCGCGAAGAAGGCGATCGTGTTGTAGCCCCAGTAGTTGCGTAGCCCGCGTTCGAGGAGCGACAGATCGTCGACGAAGTGCTGGACCGGCAAGAGCTCGATCGCCGTGATGCCGAGGTCGACCAGGTACTTCAGGATCGGCTCGGTCGCGATGGCCGAATACGTCCCCCGCAGCTCGGGCGGGACGTCCGGGTGGCGCATCGTGAGCCCCTTCACGTGGGCCTCGTAGATGAGGCTCTTGCGCATGGGGATGCGCGGGGGCGCCGTCGAGACCCAGTCGAACGCGTCGTCCACGAGCACTCCGAGCGGCGCGGCACGCTGGTCGACCTGCGTCGCGACGAGATCGCGATCGGGGTGGAAGACGTCGTACGAGAATCCCCCCTTCGACCAGTCCTCGCTGCCGCTGACCGCCCGGGCATAGGGATCGAGCAAGACGTTGTGCGGGTTGAAGCGGTGGCCTGCGCGCGGCTCCCAGGGGCCATCGACCCGATAGGCGTAGAGCTGGCCGGGCTTCAGCCCTTCGACGAACACGTGCCAGACGAACTCGGTCGTCTGCTCCAGCTGCACGCGCGTCTCTTCTCCCTCGGCGTCGTAGAGGCAGAGATCGACCCGGCTCGCCCCCTCGGAGTAGAGCGCGAAGTTCGTGCCGTGATCGTCCGACGAGGCGCCGAGCGGAAACGGAACGCCAGGGCGCACGGTGAGTGGGTTCATGGTCACCGGTCAGGCGCGGCTGCAGGACACATGCCTCTAGTTCTCGCGGGGATGCGGTCGCCCGCGCGGAGCGCGAGGGTCGGCGATGGAGCGGCCGAGCACGGCCGGCGTGCGCAGCGCTCGGGGCCGGGCGCTCCGCGGTCCTCTCGCTCGAACGGACCCGGGCGCTCAACGCCTCGCCGCGCCGGGAGACCCGACGCCAAGGCTGTGGCGGTGGTGATGATGATGGTGCCACCAGCAGCCGGTCGAACCGAGCGTCGTGGAGAGGATGGCAGTCGCGAGGACGACCCGCAGGGAGCGGCCGAGAGCTTCGCGTGAACGGAGGGGACTGCGCCTCATCACTGACTCCTTCTGCCTCGTTGGGCGTGGCCGTCACGTGGTCTCGCCGTACGCCGCCGAAGGCTCGCGGAGCCAGGCAGGGTAGGGCGGAGGCCCCCGCTGCGGCTCTCTCCGCACGGCGGGCCACGCGACCGGCGTCTCGAGCACGAAGGCGTGTGTGGCAATCGGTGCGCCAACGCGTGTCGCCGCACGACGTCCCCTGGGTGCCTGCGGACGGAGGACGGCTCGCACACGTCCGGAGCTGCGACCGCCGAGTGCGCCCCGGGGGATCGCATCGGCGCGCAGTACGCCTCTGCTCGCGTGCCACGGCGCGCGACGCCTCGACGTCGCTCAGCGCGCTCCGAGGCTCATCGACACGCCTGCGTCTGACTCACCGTGCTGCCCACCTTGCACGCCAGCGGAGCGATCGCGTCGACGCAGGTCAGCAGATGCATCGGACGCCTACGGCCTCATCGGACAAAACGATGACGGGGAGCCGTCTGATGGCTCCCCGAATCCCGACGAATTTGCACGTTTTGTAGTGCCCGGGGGCGGAATCGAACCGTCGAC
>CAIXWQ010001039.1 GCA_903923175.1 uncultured delta proteobacterium
CGCGAGCCCACCGACGCCGAGGAACGGATCGTCGAAGGTCGGCGTGTAGCCGATCGAGTAGCCGTAGGCGCCCATGTGGAGCGTGGTCTTGTCGGGGAGCCCCTCGACGTCGTACGCGGCGTACGCGGTCGAGCCCGCGCCGGAGCCGGCCCAGCGGAGCCGGAACGCCGTGGCCCCCGTCGCGCCGGAGCTGCACGGTCCACCGGTGATCGGCCCGTTGGCGACCGCCGCGTCGGCGGCGTCCGCGGCGTCGGTGGCATCCGCGGGAGCGTCGGCCACGGCGTCGACGACCACCGAGTCCGCGCGCGTATCGCCGCTCGCGGCGTCGGTGACGGCCGAGTCCCCGCGTGTGTCACCGCCCGCGGAGTCCGTGAGCAGCGAGTCCCCGGGCGCGTCGGGCGAGCCCGCCTCCCCGTCGTAGGGGGATGCGTCCATCGCGCCGCCGTCGCTCGACGCGTCCGGCCCGCTCGTGTCCGCGGCGCTCCCGTCCGGAGCGGTCGCATCGGCGGCGTTCGTGTCGGCCGCGTTCGTGTCGGCCGCGCTCCCGTCCGGCGCGCTCGTATCGGCGCCATCCCAGACGTCCGCGACCACGTCCTCACCGCCGACGTCGTCGAGCGGCGCGTCGCCGGCTTCGGCCGAAGTTCCGCAGCCGACCAGCACGACCAGCCAGCCCATCCTCCACGTTCGCATGCGAGCTCCTCGGGGCCTCGGGAGGGAGGCGGCGCCGCGCGGATTGTGGCGGCTCGACCGCTCCGAGACGAGCGCCTCGAAGCGCGCACTGGACATCCGTCCAGCCATCGGTCACACCTCGTGGGGCCATGAGCTCCGATCCCTCCGCCGTCTCCGACGCCTCCGAAGGCGCCGACGTCCCCGCGACCGACCAGGCCGACGCGTCCGCCCAGGCGCGCGAAGCGGTCGAGGAGCGCACGGCCAAGCTCTGGCGCGCCGACGGCTGGACGGCGCGGATCATCAAGAACGAGGACGACGACGGCTGGGCGGTCGAGATGACCCGCGACGGCGAGACGGAGCCCGCGCTGGTGGGTCCGTGGACGATGGGGCGCGACAAGAAGAACCCCAAGCCGATCGACGTGAACGCCTACGCCACGCTGGTGAAGACCGCGAACGAGGTGCGCGCGCGCCACGCGCAGCAGCTCCACGCGCAGCTGCACCGCAGCGTCAACGTGGTGAGCGCCGACGGCGCGCGCCTGCGGGTCGACTGCGACGTCGTCCCCGACGACGACGATCCCCACGCGATCGTGACCGTCCACGATCGCGACGGCGCGGTGCTCTCGAGCGCGCGCGTTTCGGCCGGGTTCAAGCTCACCAGCGACGGCGCGCGCAAGTGGGTCGAGGGCGGCAATCGCGAGGGGTGAGCGGCCGAGGCGATCGGCGCGAGCGAGCGCGGTCCGCGCGGTCCGCGTGAGGCGCGCCCGCCACGCCGCCAAGCCGTTGACGCCCGACGGCACGCCGACGCCGCGTGACGGCGCGAGCTGCCGAAATCGCGCGCGACGCGGTCGGCGCAGCGCGTGCACGGCGACCGGCATGTCGCTGCAGGCAGCTTGGCGCTCCGTCACGCTCGCGACGCTGCTGACGGCTTGCGCGTCACCGACGGCCGAAGCGACGCCCGAAGCGACGATCGCGTCGGCGCCGCCCGACGCGCTCCTGGTCCCGGCGTGCGAGGCGCGCGCGACGAGCCGCATCGAGCTGGTCGGCACCCTCGACGCGGCGTGCACCGAGCCGACCGCCGCGTGGGACCCCTCGATCGCGCCTTCGAGCTCGAACTTCAGCGCGTCGGTGCTCGTCACCGACGCGTCGGGTGGGCGCGGCTCGCTCGGCGTGTACTTCCGCAAGGCGGGCGACGACGCGTGGACGTACTACGCCGTGCTCGAGGCCGAGGACGGCGCAGCGCGTGACGCGAGGACGGTCGGTTGGGGCACGCTCTACTTCGGCGCCGCGGGCGAGCTCCTGCGACACGAGCCGTCGCCGACGGTGCTCCCGCACGTGGCCGGCGTATCCGACGGCGTGGTCCAGATGTGGTTCGGCACGCCCGTCGCGGAGGGGGGCCGCGGCACCGACGGCATGACCCAGCGTGCCGACGACAGCAACGGCCTCGCCGCGTCACGGCAGGACGGGCGCACCGCGACGCTCGGGGTCCGGTGCGAGGGCGCTCCCTCGACGGCGACGACGGCGGCGCCTGCGACGCCAGGCGGTGTCTACGTCGGCGGCGACGCCTGCGCGGGGGCGGCGACGCACCGGCTGCTCGTGCGCGCGAACCTCTCGTCCGCGAGCCCGCTCGTCGCCGAAGGCTGGAGCGCGCTGGATCCGGGCCGCACGTCGAGCGTCGGCTTCGCGCTCAGGGCGATCGATCCGGAGCTGCGCGACGCGAACCTCGAGCTGTACTTCCGGCGCCTGAGCGAGCGCGACTGGGACTACCACGTGCTGCTGAACGGCGACGTGCCGGGCCTCGAGCTCGCCTCGGGCCGCGTGCGCTTCGACGCGCGCGGCGCGCCGGCCTCGACGACGACGCTCGTGCCGCTGCGGCTGCCGCGGCCGAGCGGTGGGCTCGGCGACGCGATCGCGCTCGATTTCGGGCTGGCGGGCGACGCGGGCGAGGGGATCGACGCGCTCGACGGGCTCACGATGCTCCCGACGCAGTCCGAGCTGATCGCGCTGCGCCACGACGGTCGCAGCGGCAGCCTCGCGGGCGCGTGCTCGGCCTCGCCCGAGACGCTGGCGACGACGCAGCCGACGCTCGGAGACGACGCGCGCGCGGAGGGCGACGAGGGCGACGAGGGCGACGAGGGCGACGAGGGCGACGAGGGCGACGAGGGCGACGAGGGCGACGAGGGCTCGCAAGCGGCCGCCCCACGGCCGTTCCTGGCGACGGCCGCGACGTTCGACGCGTGGACGTGCGCGCTCGATCCGGCCGCCGACCCTGCGAGCGCCGAGGAGCTCTGCGGCCCCGCGGCCCCGTTCGTCGACGGCGCGGGGCGGAGCGTGCCGATCCACGCCTGCACGCGCGCGCTCGCCGCGGATCGCGTCTCGCTGCGCATCGTCGCCGACGCGCCGTGGCTGCAGGGAGAGCTCGCGCGCATCGAGCTCGCGCTGCCTGCGGACTCCGGCGCCGAGTACGGCTCCGCGACCTCGCGCGGGCCGACGGAGCTCCGGCTGCCGCTACGAGACGGCTCGCCGGGCCCGGCGCTGACGCTCTGCGCGCCCGATCGACGCGACGGGCCGTGCGCGGGCCGCACGAGCGCGCTGTGGCTGTTGCCCTGCGCATCCGGCACGACGCTGCGCCCCTCGCTCTGGCCGCGCTGACGCGGGGCGCGCGACCACGAGCCGGTCGAAGGCTCGTGGCGCGCTCGCCGCTCAGAGCATCGCGCGGCGCAGATCGGCCAGCAGCCCCGAGAGGTGCGTGACGAACCGCGCCGCCGCCGCGCCGTCGATGACGCGGTGGTCGTACGAGAGCGACAGCGGCAGCATGAGCCGCGGCCGGAACTCGCTGCCGTTCCAGACCGGCTTGGTCACGGCGCGCGACACGCCGAGGATGCCGACCTCGGGCGCGTTGATGATCGGCGTGAAGAAGCTGCCGCCGATCCCGCCGAGGCTCGAGATCGAGAACGTCCCGCCGGCCATGTCCGCCGCGCCGAGCTTCCCCTCGCGCGCCTTCTTCGCGAGCTCGGCCGCCTCGCCGGCGATCTCGAGCACGCCCTTGCGATCGGCGTCGCGCACCACCGGCACCATCAGGCCGTTGGGCGTGTCGGCGGCGAAGCCGAGGTGGAAGTACTTCTTGAGCACGAGCTGATCGCCGTCGAGCGACGCGTTCATCTCCGGGTACTTCCGGAGCGTCGCGACGCACGCCTTGATCAGGAACGCGAGCAGCGTGACCTTCGGCCCGCCGCTCTTCTCCTGCTCTCGCGCGAGCTCCTGCCGCAGCGCCTCGAGGTCGGTGACGTCGGCCTCGTCGTGCTGGGTGACGTGCGGGATCATCACCCAGTTGCGGGCGAGGTTCGCCGCCGACAGCTTGCGGATGCGCGCGAGCGGCTTGAGCTCGATCGGCCCGTGCTTGGCGAAGTCGACGCGCGGCCATGGCAGCAGATCGAGGCCGACGCCCCCTTGCGGGCGGCTCACGGCCTCCTTCACGAAGCGCTGCACGTCCTCGCGCGTGACGCGGCCGCGCGGGCCGGTCCCGTCGACCCGCGTGACGTCGACCCCGAGCTCGCGCGCGAACAGGCGGATCGAGGGCGAGGCGTGGGTGACGGTCGGGCGATCGTCGTCGCGCGCTGGGACCGGAGCCGGAGCCGGAGCCGCAGCCGCGGCCGGAGCCGCAGCCGGAGCCGCAGCCGGAGCGGGTATCGCGGCGGAGGGCTCGGCCGCGTCGAGCATGAGCACGACCGTCCCCTCCTTCACGCGATCGCCGACCTTGCAGCGAAGCTCCTTCACGACGCCGGCGACGGGCGTCGGCACGTCCATCGTCGCCTTGTCGCTCTCGAGCGTGAGCAGCGACTGATCGGCCTTCACCGTGTCGCCCGGCTTGACGTGGATCTCGATGATCGGGACGGCGTCGTAATCGCCGATGGCGGGGACCTTGACCTCGATGGTGCTCATGCGGTCCTCACACCGTCCAGGGCGCGGGCTTCGACTTGTCGAGGCCGTACTTGGCGATCGCCTCGGCCACCGTCGACGCGGGGATGATCCCGTCGTCGGCGAGCGACTTGAGCGCCGCGACGGTCACGTGGTGGCGATCGACCTCGAAGAACCGTCGCAGCTTCTCGCGCGTGTCGGAGCGGCCGAAGCCGTCGGTGCCGAGCACGAGATACCGGCGCGGGACGTAGGGCCGGATCTGCTCGGCGAACGTGCGCACGTAGTCGGTCGACGCGACCACGGGGCCGCGCGTCGCGCCGAGGCACTGCTCGACGTACGAGGCCGCGGGCTTCGCGGTCGGGTCGAGCATCGCCTCGCGGGCGCGGGCCTGCCCCTCGCGCGCGAGCTCGGTGAAGCTCGGGCAGCTCCAGAGATCGGCGTCGACGTTCCAGTGCGACTTGAGCAGATCGGCCGCCGCGATGACCTCGCGCAGGATGGTGCCCGAGCCGAGGAGCTGCACGCGCGGCGTCTTGCCGTCGTCCTTCGGGCCCGCCTTGTAGAGGTACATCCCGCGGATGATCCCCTGCTCGACCCCCGCGGGCATCGCGGGGTGCACGTAGTTCTCGTTCATCACGGTCAGGTAATAGAAGACGTCCTCCTGCTCCTGCACCATGCGGCGCAGGCCGTCCTGCACGATGACCGCGACCTCGTACTGGAACGTCGGGTCGTACGCCTTGCAGTTCGGCACGGTGGCCGCGAACACGTGCGAGTGGCCGTCCTCGTGCTGCAGCCCCTCGCCGTTGAGCGTGGTGCGCCCCGCGGTGCCGCCGCAGAGGAAGCCGCGCGCGCGCATGTCGGCCGCGGCCCAGATGAGATCGGCGATCCGCTGGAAGCCGAACATCGAATAGAACAAGTAGAAGGGCATCATCTGCGCGTTGTGCGACGCGTAGGCGGTGGCCGCGGCGATCCAGTCGCACATGCCGCCGGCCTCGTTGATCCCCTCCTGCAGCACCTGCCCCTGCTTGTCCTCGCGGTAGAAGGCGAGCTGGTCGCGATCCTGCGGCGTGTAGAGCTGGCCGACGTGGCTCCAGATCCCGAGCGCGCGGTACATCCCTTCCATGCCGAACGTGCGCCCCTCGTCGGGGACGATCGGCACGACGCGCGGGCCGAGCTCGGGCAGGCGCGCCACGGTCTGGATGATCTGCACGAGCGACATCGTGGTCGAGATCTCGCGCGCCTCGGTCGACTCGAGGAAGCGATGGAACGCCTCGAGCTTCGGGGCCGCGAGCGCGTGATCCACCTTGCGACGCCGCTTCGGTCGATCGCCGCCGAGCTCCTTGCGCCGCGCGCGCATGTACTCGAGCTCCTTCGAGCCCTCCTCGAACTTGAGGAACGGCACCGCCTCGATCTGATCGTCGGGGACCGGCAGCGCGAAGCGATCGCGGAAGTGGCGCACCTCCTCGGTGTCCATCTTCTTCTGCTGGTGCGTGATGTTCTGGGCCTCGCCGGCCTCGCCCATCCCGTAGCCCTTGATGGTCTTGGCGAGGATGACCGTGGGGCCGCCCTGGTGGTTCGCCGCCTCGTGGTACGCGGCGAAGACCTTGAACGGATCGTGCCCGCCGCGATTGAGCTTCCAGATGTCGTCGTCGGAGAGGTCTTCGACCAGCTGGCGCAGCTCGGGCGTGTTGAAGAAGTACTCGCGCACGTACGCGCCGTTCTTCGACTTGAAGATCTGATAGTCGCCGTCGACGGCCTCCATCATGCGGCGCTGGAGGATCCCCTTCTTGTCGCGCGCGAGGAGCTTGTCCCAGTGGCGACCCCAGACGACCTTGATGACGTTCCAGCCGGCGCCGCGGAACATCGACTCGAGCTCTTGGATGATCTTGCCGTTGCCGCGCACCGGGCCGTCGAGCCGCTGCAGGTTGCAGTTCACGACGAAGATCAGGTTGTCGAGCCCCTCGCGGCCGGCCATGCCGATGGCGCCGGTCGACTCCGGCTCGTCCATCTCGCCGTCGCCGCAGAACGCCCAGACCTTGCGCCCCTTGGTGTCGACGATCGCGCGATCGTCGAGGTACTTCATGAAGCGCGCCTGGTAGATGGCCATGATCGGCCCGAGCCCCATCGACACGGTGGGGAACTGCCAGAAGTCCGGCATCAGCCACGGGTGCGGGTACGAAGAGAGCCCCTTGCCGTCGACCTCCTGGCGGAAGTTGCAGAGCTGCTCCTCGCTGATCAGCCCGTGCAGGAAGGCGCGCGCGTAGATGCCCGGGGCCGAGTGCCCCTGCACGAAGACGAGATCGCCACCGCGATCCTCGGTCCACGCCTTCCAGAAGTGGGTGTACCCGACGTCGTAGAGCGTGGCCGCGGAGGCGAAGCTCGCGATGTGGCCGCCGACGTTGGTGGTGCGGTTGGCCCGCACGACCATCGCCATGGCGTTCCACCGGATGTAGTGGCGGATCGTCTGCTCGAGGCTGAAATCGCCGGGGAACCGCGCCTGCCGATCGACCGGGATCGTGTTGATGTAGGCCGTGTTCGCGCTGAACGGCAGGAACGCGCCCGAGCGGCGCGCCTTGTCGATGAGCTGCTCGATGAGGAAGTGCGCGCGCGTGGGCCCTTCGCGGTCGAGCACGCCCTCGAGCGCCTCGAGCCATTCGCGGGTTTCCTGCGGATCGAGATCGGGGGGCGTCGGTTCCATGAAGGTCGGTCGGTCTCCGCGTTCGTCGGGTTGTACGGGCTACGGGTACCGGCGCTCGGCCCCGCAGTCCACGCTCCGATGCATGCGAAAGTGCTTTCGCAGCGCTGGAATTGGTGACGCGCTGCGGCCAGAACGCGGCCGAACGTGGGGCAGGTCGAACGATCGCGGCTGGCGCGCGTGACGCGCGTGACGCGCGCGAAACGCGTCACACCCGCGCCGTCGAGCGCGTGGCGGCTCAATGCGGCTTCGGCAACAGCTTCAGCGGCTCGCCGGTGACCTCGGGCGCGACCTTGGTCTCGGCGTCGCGCACCTGCTTGAGCACGAGGAGCGTGACGCCACCGGCGATCGCGAGCGTCAGGCCGAGCACGCCGAGGATCCGCCGACGCTTCGCCGAGCGCTGCGCGCGCGCCCACTCCTCCTCGGGGTCGCCGTCGTACGCGCTCGGCGGCGTGGGGAGCGGCGCCCAAGCGATCGGCGCGGCGACGACGGGGAGCGCCGAGGGGATCGCCGAGGGGATCGCGAAGCTCGCAACCGGCGCGACCAGGATCGGCGCGGGCGCCGCGCGCACCGGCACGGGCGCAGGCGCGGCCAGGCTCGTCGTGACCACGATGGCTGGCGCAGACGGGGCGGGTGGCTTGGGCGCGATCGGCGCGATCGGCGCGATCGGCGCGATCGGCGTCGGGAGCGGCGTCGGCGCGGCCGCGCTCGCACTCACG
>CAIXWQ010001040.1 GCA_903923175.1 uncultured delta proteobacterium
ATCGCTATTTCCTCCTGCGATCTCGCAGCCGAGCGCGCAGATCCGTTCGAGTCACGCGACGTCGCCATTCGAAGTTTGCAACTGCGTGAGGGGCGTCAGGGGCGCCTCCTGCGGAGCGAGCGCGTCGTCGTGGACGTCCGCGACGCACGTGCGCGCCGTCGTCGCAACCACACCCTGGCTCACGTCGTAGGGCGGCGGCGGGGCGCATCTCGTGCAGCGTTCGCTGTGCTCGCGTCGTCGGGGAACGATGCGCTCGACACGCGGGCACGGGTCGAGGCGTTCACGCGGCACGTCACCGACCCCTCGACGGTGCTTCTCGTCGACCTGGACGGCGTCCTCACGCACCTAAAGGAGACGGTCGCCGCGCTGGGCCACGAGCACCGCGATTGGGCCGAGCAGATGCGCGCGAGATACTCGGTGGCTGGCCCGAAAGGGCCCAGGCTCATCAGCGAGGGCCACCGCCGCGTCGCCGAGTGGCTGGCGACTCGGGCGTTCGGCGCACTCGTCGCCGTACATCGGCAGGCGTGCCGGGCCCGCGCCTCGATCTACTTCCGTCCCACCGAAAAGGAGGCTCGTCCGGATCGGGCTCCATCCGAAGGCCCCTGCCTACGTCGGATTCCGAATGCGCGGCGACGAGTGTGGGAACCTCGTCAAGCCGGGCTCCCAGACACCGACCGTCTCGGAGATCGAAGCGCGTTTCAAGGCGGCCTTCGAGGCGTGGCTGCCGTCGGTCGGACGTCGCTCGGACGAGGAGCAGGGCGTGATCCCGTGGCTCGCGCGCGCACTCGAAGAGGGGCTCGCGCTCCCGGATCTCGGGAAGGGCTGGGTCTTCCTGCACCAGGAGTGGCGCTTCGTCGGCGACGACGGCATCGGCAAGAAGAGCGACATCCTCGCGGTGCACCTGCCGACCGGCAGGCTCGGCATCGTCGAGTTCAAGTCCGACGCCTCGAAGCTGGCCGAGGCGCGCACGCAGGTTGATGACTACGCACGCTTCTGGCGGCGCGACGCATCGGAACTCGCCCCGTTCTTCACCACGCTGCTGCGCGCGATGGGCGTGGCCTACGGGAACGAGGCTGCGGCGCTCGGATCGGTCTCGACGGCGCCTGCGACGGTCTTCGTGGGGCTCGCATGCCCAGGCCGGCGCGCGCACGTGCAGCGTCGATAGGGCCCCCGCACGTCGCCGGACGACCGTTGGTCGTGCTTCCGGCGGTGCCGAGCGACCGCCGAGCGACCGCCGAGCGACCGCCGAGCGACCGCCGAGCGGCCCGGATACGGCTACCTCGTCCGCGACCGTCCCCGGCGCCGTCGTCCACGTCACGGCGGGCACCTTGCCGGCCAGCGCGTCGCCGAGGAACCCGAGCGCCACCGCCTGCGCGCCGAGGTAGTCCTCCGTGAAGCTCACGTCGGCGTCGAGCTTCGGGAACGGGTCGCTGCGCAGATCCGAGAGGTCGGGCGCGTTCTTGGAGTAGCTCCGCACGCCGTGCTTCGTGCACAGGTTGTAGTAGTGCTGGGCCGGGTACATCTGCACGAGCACGCCCGTCGCGCCCGACTTCGGGACGTCGTGCACCGAGGCGCCATCGACCTCCGCGAGCGGCGCGTACCGCTCCGCGGCGTGCGGCCTGGCCGCCGGGACGCCCATCGCGCGCGCGAGGGCGGCGGTCGCCCGGTTGCCGACCCATTCGTCGGCGAGCACCTCGAGCATGAGCACGTTGCGCGGCTTGGACGTGACGCCGCCGATCGGCGCCGGCGAGATGACCGTGCCCGCCACGGCGATCGGATCGCCGCCGTCCATCACGTGCTGGAAGAGTTGCATCACCGGGTGCCACGGCGGCATCTGCGCGCGATCGAAGCTGAAGAACAGCGACGACCCTCAGCAAGCAGATTCGGGGCGCCGGGCACGACCTCCCGGAACATCCCCGCGCCCGGGACGTCGAGCACGTACGCGGCGTGATCCGGCTCGATGCCGGCGGTGAGGGCGCCGATCATGCCGCCGAGCGAGAGCCCGACGTACGCGACCCTTTCGCCGTCGAGCTTCGGCGCGACGCCGCCGATGGCGAGCCCCTCCAGCGTCGGCGAGCCGCCGAGGAGGCGCCGGAGCGTCGTGTGATCGTAAGTCGGGGACACCGACCTTCGGCAGCGCGAAGGCCGCGGAGAATGCCTTCGTCGGCGCGCCGGCGTCGGCGCCGCTCGTGCTCGACGAGCAGGCGGCGAAGGCCGCGGCGAGCGCGAAGGGGGCGGCGGCACGCACGGCGCGGGCGATTCGAATGAAGCTCAAGGACACGCTGCCGCTCCCGCTCCGTGCCGTACCACGAACGCGAGGCTCGCGGGCGGCGAGCTCGATGCGATCGACGAGCGTGTCTCGAGCGAAATCCGGGACGCCCGAGCTCGTCGCGGCGAGCGTCGAGCCGTTCAGCGAGATCGTCGCGTCGTCGAGCGCGCCGGTCAGCACGTAGCCGTCGAGCACGCCGGCCAGGTCGACCGTCGCGCCGCGCGCGCGATCGAGGTTCACGAACGCATACGTCACGTCGCCGGGGGCACCGGCGCTCGGCGTCGGCGTGCAGTCGCTTCGAGCCGGGCAGCAGCTCGTCGAGCAGCGTCCGGGCCGCCGCGAAGTCCTTCGCGAGCTGATCGCCGCTGATGCGCCAGGAGGGACCGTGCAGGAGCGCGTACGCGTTGGTCTCGTTCCCGAGCTCCCAGAGCGCGACGTTCTGCCCGTCGTCGTGCGCGTACGTGAGCAGCGCGCGCGCCTCGGTCGGCACCCACGCCTTGGTCGTCGCGTCGCGCGCGCCAGGTCCCGCGCCGAGCGTGAAGATCACCTCGAAGTCGAGGGCGCTCGCGAACGCGAGCATGCCGTCCCATTGCGCCGCGGTCACGACGTACTTGAAGGGTGCGGTCGCCGTGGTGTCCGGCGCGGCGCCGAGGTCGTAGTGGATCTGATCCGCCGCGCTGCCGCCGACGCGGAGGTAGGCCGGCGCCAACGCCTTCGCGAGCAAGCGGAGCGACGGCCGCGTGAAGTCGTACGCCGGCACGGGCGATTCGCCGCCGCCCCCTTCGGCGTCGCCGCTCTTCGACCACCAACTGCCGCCCACGAGCTGGGCGGCGTCGATCGCGACCGACAGGTAGCGCGGGCTGACCGTCGCGATCGGCACGTCCCCGGTGAGCGTGACGTGGACGGCGCGCGTGGCGGTGGCGCTGCGGCCTGCTCGCTGGACGAGCAGCCCATCGTCACCGCCACGAGAACGTACGCGAGCTGCCGTGCCACCGCGCGAGTGCACGCCTCAGCGCCGAGAGGCATCGAGCGTGACCGGCCCGCGCTGCCCGCCGACCGCGAGTGCCCAGCCCGCGGCGAGGTCGCTCCACGGCATGCTCGCGGCGGCGACGACGCACCCGCACGAAGCGCATCGGCGGGGGTAGGTCGCGTCGGGATTGAAGGGGTTCGCGGTACCGCACCGTTCGCAGCGCAATGCGTTCATGGCCGCCAGGGTGCGCTCGCCGCATGTCGCCGGGGCGGTCCTCTGGTGACATCTCGTCGGCCTCTGCCGTGGACCCTCGATGGCGCGAGACGCGCGCGCCACGCGCTCCGCGCAGCACCGGTCCTCGCGCGTTCGCCGCCGTCCCGTCACCTGGCCGCCATTCGGCCGCCGTAGCCTCTGCGGGCACGAGCACGGCCTGCGCAACGGCCTTCGCGTGCACCGCGACGCCGACCATGAGCAACGAGCGCCCCACCGCCTCCACGCCGCCCGACGTCGCCCCCTCGGGCTCGACCCGGCTTCGCTCTCCGACCGTCGCCGACGCACCGAGGCGCGCGCGCGGGAGCGTCGAGGTCGCAGCCGTCGACCTCGGCTCGCACAGCTTCCACATGATCGTCGCCCGGGTCGACGACGGCGAGGTCCGGGTCGTCGACCGCGTACGCTCCCACGTGAGCCTCGCGGCCGGGCTCGACGAGGCCGGCAACCTCGACGAAGCCGCGCAGCGCCGCGCCCTCGAGTGCCTTCAACGCTTTGGCGAACGCATCCGCGGCATCCCGAGCGATCGGGTGCGCGCCGTCGGGACGAACACGCTGCGCAAGGCGCGGGACGCCGCGGCCTTCGCCGAACGCGCGCACGGCGCGCTCGGCCACCCCATCGAGACCATCTCCGGCCAAGAGGAGGCACGCCTCGTCTACCTCGGCGTCGCCCACGCGATGCCGTCGCACGATGGGCGACGACTGGTCGTCGACATCGGCGGCGGCTCGACCGAGTGCATCCTCGGCGATGGCTTCGACGTCGTGGAGGCGGACAGCCTCTACATGGGGTGCGTGAGCCATTCGCGCCGCTTCTTCGGCGACGGCGAGTTCAGCAAGGATCGCTTCCGCGCCGCACGGCTCGCCGCGCGGATGGAGCTCGAGTCGATCGAGCGGAGCTACAGGCGGCGCGGCTTCTCGAGCGCCATCGGCTGCTCGGGGACCATCCACGCAACGGCGGAGATCGGGCGGCGCAACGGCTGGTGGGACGACGGCGTCACGCCGGCGACGCTCAAGGCGATCCGCAAGGCCCTCATCGCTGCGGGCTCGGTCCAGCGGGTCGCGATCACCGGCCTCGACGAAGAGCGTCTTCCCGTCATCGCGGGCGGCATCTCCATCCTGGAGGCCGTCTTCGACGCGTTCGGCGTCGAGCGCCTCACTCCCTCTGCGGGCGCGCTTCGCGAAGGGGTCCTCTACGACCTCATGGGGCGCATCCATCACGAGGACGCCCGAGAGCGCACGGTCGCCTGGCTCTGCGAGCGGCACCGCGTCGATCTCGATCAGGCGGCGCGCATCGAACGGACCGCGCTGCGCTGCCTCGACGAGATCGTCGCGAACGCGGAGCTCGAACGAGACCGCGCCGAGAAGCTCCTGCGCTGGGCGTCACACCTGCACGAGATCGGCCTCTCGGTCGCGCACACGGGCTACCACAAGCACAGCGCCTACCTGCTCGCGAACGCACACATGCCTGGCTTCTCACGCCAGGAGCAGCGCGAGCTCGCCGCGATCGTGCTCGGGCATCGGCGGCGGCTGCGTCTGCCCGACTTCTCGAACGTCGATCGCGAGCGCGTCGAAGAAGTCGAGCGCTTGACGCTGATCTTCCGCGTCGCGGCGACCCTGCACCGCGGTCGCGACGAGGCGGGGCCGCCGTCGCTGCGCGTGAGGTTCGGGCCGCGCAACGCGCGAGCGGTCAAGCTCACGCTCCCGAAGCCGTGGCTCGCGGATCGGCCGCTCACGCAGGCGGCCTTGCTCGAGGAGTCCGAGTACTGGCGCAGCGCGAGGTACGCGCTCTCGTTCAACGGCCTCGACGACCGCGCCTGAGCGCGACCCTCACGTGCTGCCGGCCTCGCCGCGCACGAGCTCGTCGGATCGAAGGTCCCCCGGTGAGCTCGCCGCCGACGCGCGCTCGTCGCCGGCGCGAGCACCAGGAGCGGTCGATGGCAGTCGCGGGCGTCACTCGTCCTCGTGGTGCAAAGGAGGAGCGCCCTCGCTCGACTCGACGCCCGAGAGCAGGCGCGCGGTCTCCCACGAGAACCCCATGAGCATGCGCCGGCGATGCGGCCGCTCCGCGCTCGCTTCGGCGCCGGGCGTGGCCGGCTCGCCCTCGTGCAACTCGTCGCGGCGCGTGGTCGTCGGGTCCATCCTCGAAGCGTCGCCACCCGCAGTGTCGCGAGCGTGGCGCTGCGTCGACATCGCGGCGAGCACTTCGGATCAGCCCACGAAGATTCGATCGCGGCCCGCGGCCTTCGCGCGGTAGAGCGCCGCGTCCGCGCGCGCGAGCAGCGCGTCGCGCGACTCCCCTTCGCGTCGGTGGGCGACGCCGGCCGAGAACGTCACCGGGGCATCGCCCGCGCGCACCGTCCCGCGCACGCGCTCTCGCGCGCGATCGCCCAGCGCGCACGCCGCCTCCAGGCCCGCGCGCGGGAGCACCAGCAGGAACTCCTCGCCACCGAGCCGCAGGACGCGATCGTCGGTGCGCACCGAGGTCAGCAGCTCGCGCGCGACGGCGCGAAGGACCTCGTCGCCGGTCGAGTGTCCGTGGCGATCGTTCACGAGCTTGAAGTGGTCGAGGTCCACGAGCACGATCGACAGCGGATGCGCCGCGTCGGCCGCCCCGGGGAGGGCGTCAGGGACGGCGTCGGCGAGCGCGTGGCGATTGAGCAGTCCGGTGAGCGCGTCGGTGCGCGCGAGACGCTCCAGCCGGCGTGCCTGCAGGTGCGGGGCGACGACCCCCGCGAGGAAGCGAAGCAGCTGCTCGTCGCGCTCATCGAAGGCCTCTCGCTCCTCGGCCGGCGTCGCGAGCACGCCGAAGCACCCGCTCGCGTCGCGGAGCGGCGCGCCGAGGAACGAGCCGATCGGCGCGCGGATGCCGGGCTTGTCGGCGAAGCGCGGGTCGCCCATCGCGTCGCCGACGCGCAGCGGTGCGTTCGACTCGATCACTCGCCCGACCAGCCCTTCGCCGCGGACGAAGCCGGTGGCGGCGTCGTCGTGGACCGAATCGCCGGTGCGCGCGGCCACCAGCAGCCGCTCTCGCGACGCGTCGAGGAGCCGCAGGCTCACGCGCTTGGTGCCGAGGAGGACCGCCGTGCCGTCGGTCACGAGCTGAAGGGCCGGCTCGAGCTCGCTCGTCATGGCGAGCCGATCGACGAGCTCGAGCATCGGAGGTGAGAACGCGGCCGGAGACGCGGTTCGCCGGGGTCGCTGCGCTTCGAGGATCGCCTCGCGCGCTGCCGGTGAGGGTCCGAGAAGGTGGGCGTTCGGCCTGCCGAGAAACCACCCCTGCGCGAAGTGCACGCCCGCGCGCACGGCGGCGATCAGCTCCTCGCGCGTCTCGATCCCCTCGGCGACGACGCGCGCGCCGAGATCGCGACCGAGCTCCACCAGCGCGCCGACCAGGCGTCGCCGCGCGCCGTCGCGATCGATGCCGTGCAGCAGCGAGCGGTCGAGCTTCAGGATCGACGGCTTCAGCCGCAGCACCCGCTCGAGCGACTGCGCGCCGGCGCCGACGTCGTCGAGCGCGACCAGGAACCCCTGGGCCACGTAGTGTTCGAGCGCACGCTCGAGCAGCACCGCGTTCTCACCGTGCACCTCGGTCAGCTCGAGGACGAACTGGCTGGGATCGAGCCCCGCGGCGAGGATTCGTGAGCGCGTGAAGCCGGGCGCGAAGCCGGGATCGTCGGCGACGCGGGGATCGATGTTCAGAAAGCAGCGCGTCTTCCCCGGCTCGCGCGCCATCGCGTCGATGGCGAGCTGCCGCCAGCGACGGTCGAGCGCCACGAGGCAGCCTGCGTCGTGCGCGGCGTCGAGGAGCGTCGCGGGGCTGACGCAGAGAGGAGCGAGGTCGCTCGACACGGGACCGATGCGTCCGAGGGCTTCGTAGGCCCACAGCTCGCCCCGATCGAGCTCGACGATCGGCTGGAACGCCACGGAGAGCGGGCCGGTCGCGACGAGGCGTCGCACGTCGGCGTCGTGGGGACCGCAGCGCCGAAGCCGCGGCGACGCGCCCTCCGCGAACGAGCCCAGGAGCAGTGCGGCATCGGGGTTTGGCATCGGGTGCGAGGAGCGTAATCGCCGGAGGCTTGCGGGCCCGCGAACTCGGGGCGGCGTTCGAGTAACGTCGAGAGCGTTCGAGCTCGGCGGCTGTGCAGGTCGCACGGGCACATGGCGATTGCGTTGCAACCGCGCAGCGCCCGTGCAGCGAGCACGTGCACATGGCGATTGCGTTGCAACCGCTCAGCCGCGTCCGAGAGGTGGGCGACGCGAGGCGCTCGCGAGGCGGCGAGCGTGGCCGCGGGCTGGGTGATCGGCGAGATCTGCATGGGCTCTCTCCAGGGAGCGCCGACCTGGGCGCTCCCTCGAGAGTGCATCGCACGCAGTCGTGACGACGCGACCGCGAGGGGGGGACGATTCGGCGAACTCGGATCGGCGTGAGCAGGACGCCGTCACCGTGCGGCGTCCGCGGACGTCGGCGGGCGCGCGCGAGCAGCACAGCCGCCTGAGCGCCGGGGCTCACCGCGACGCGTTCCGCCCGGACTCTGCTTCGGGTGCCTCGAGCCCTTCGAGATGCGTGAGACGTTGCCCCAGGAGCACGAGCAGGACCAGCGCGATGGTGAGCGAAACCACCGGGAGCAAGATCGGATGCCGCTTGCGCGGGTCGGAATCGACATCGAGCTGCGCCATGCATGCAGAGGAGCACGCACACGGCTCGCGCGCGCCGGTCCCACGGGCGATCTCACGCAATCGTCGCACGCGCTCGAAGGGTGAGCCGCGCGGGCGGAGCTTGTGACGCCCCCGTGAACAGTTGGCGTCACGTCGCCAGATCGCACGACGAGACCCGAGGCGACGACTAGATGAGCCGCGTGCTTCGCCCGCGCCTCCCGCGAGCCCTTGCGGGCGCTCTCCTCTCCGCGACCGTCTCGTGCGCCGAGCGTGCCGACGACGCGAGGACCGCGACGATCGTCTCGACCCTCACCGACGCGGACCAGGCGCTCATCGCCTCCAGGCAGGCGCTGGTCGCAGGGAAGTACGCGCGCATGGGCCGCGACTTCTACGGCTTCTACCGCGGCTCGCTCGCCCTCTTCGCGCACGACGAGCGTGCGCCCGGCGCGCCGATCGCGACCTCGCGATTCGCACTCGACCAGCCGCTCGTGCCGTCCATCGGCGATCCGCACCCAGAGAACTTCGGCGTGATGTGGGCCGGCGACGGCACGCCCGCGCTCGAGCCCAACGACTTCGACGCGGCCGATCGCGCGCCGTACCTGCGCGATCTGCGGCGCCTGGTCGCCGGGATGGCGGTCGCCGCCACGGTCGCCAACGCCGACGATCCGGCCGCGCAGGCCCAGACACGCGCCGCGGCGCGAACGATCGCGCGCGCCACCGCACAGGGATATGCGGACTCGATGGCTTCGCTCGCGGGCGGGGCGCCGCCGGCGCGCATCGCCGACGCGCAGGGGAGCGCCTACCTCGCCGATCTCTTCGCGCGCGCGGTGAAGGCGCGCCAGAAGCGGACAGAGCTCGAGGCCGGTGGGCCGACGCAGCTCGTCTCCGGCGCACGCACGCTCGTGCGCGGCGCGCCCGATCCCACCGCGCCGGAGTCGGTGCAGGCCGATCTGCCCGCCTTCGCGTACGCGGCGCTGCCCGCGACGCTCGAGGCGTACCGACAGACGCTCGTCGCTCCCCCGGACGCGGCCCAATTCACGCTCATCGACGCGGTGCGCGTGTTCGGCTCCGGGGTCGCGAGCTGGCCGAAGGTGCGCGCGATCGTGCTCGTGCGCGGGCCGACCGACGACCCCGGCGACGACGTGCTGCTCGAGGTGAAGGAGCTGACCGACTCGGGCACGGCCGGATGGTGGCCTCCGGGCGTGGACTACCCGGATCTGCCCGCGCGCGTGCGCGGGACGAGCCGCGCGGCGTGGGCGCGCCCCGACGCCGATCCGCTCTGGGGCGCGACGACCTGGCTCGGCCTCCCGGTGCAGATCAAGTCCGAGTCGGAGGCGTTCAAGACGGTGCGCACCAGCAAGATGGTGGGCTCCATCGCCACCGCCGACGAGCTCGCCAAGCTCGGCGCGGTGCTCGGCGCGCTCCTCGCGCGCGTTCACGCGACGGCGGTGCTGCGGGCGCCCAGCGCCGCTCCCGCCATCGCCGCCCGCATCGCACGAGACCGCGACGGCTTCCTCGACGAGCAGGCGGCCTGCGGGACCGCGTACGCCGCGCTCGCGAGCGACGACTACGCGCGCTTTCGCGGCGTGATCTTCGAGCACGGAGACCTGCTCGGCCACGTCGTGGACGAGATCCCACCGGCGCCGTCGCTCGCCGCGCTCTTCGGCACCCCACCGCCCGTCGTCCCGCTCACGCCATGAATCCTTCGCACCGGACCCGCACCGCCATGCTCGCCGTGGCCCTCTCCCTGGCGCCTGGCGTCGCGCGCGCCGCCGACGGCGACGCACCGGCCGCGCATGCGACGACGCCCGCGCCGGCGCTCACACCGACGTTCACGCCGTCGCTCGACGTCCTCGCGCAGTACGCGCTCCGAGACACGCGGGCGCAGGACGGCTCGTCGAGCTGGTTCCACCAGTTCGAGGTCCCGCGCGTGTGGCTCGGCCTCGAGGCGGCCGAGGGCGACGTGCACGGCCGCGTGATCCTCGAGGGGGTGCGCTCGGCCGGCGATGGCGCCCTGATCGGCATCGGCGGCGACTCGATCGTCGCGCGGGTGCGTGAGGCGTGGGGGGGCTATCGCGCGTTCGATGCGCTCGAGATCCGCGCGGGGATCGTCCCGACGCTCGTGATCCCGACGCTCGATGCGACCTGGGCCCTGCGCGCGCTCGGGCCGACCAGCCTCGAAGGCTACGGGCTGTCGTCGCCTGCGGATCTCGGCGCCACGGCGAGCTACGCGCTCCCGGACGGCTACGGTGCGGTGAGCGCCGGCGCCTTCAACGGCGAGGGGTACACCAACCGCGAGCTGAACCGCGGCAAGAACAGCGCGTTCTCGGCGCTGATTCGCCCGATGCCCCGCGGCGCGCTGGCGCCGCTCGCCCTCTTCGCGTCGTACGAGCGAGGCTCCGCGGGGACGGGCTCCTCGCGCGCCGACCGGCTGGTGGGCGCCATCGCGTTCACGGACGAGCGCGTGCAGGGGCTCGCCTCGGCGACCTACGCGTGGGGTGCCGACGGCGACGGCGCGCGGCGCGCGTGGGTCCTCGAGGCCGGCGTGAAGGCAGCTCCGATCGGTCCGCTGCTGCTCGCGGCGCGCGGCGCGATCTACGTGCGCGACACCGCGATCTCCGGCGACGCGGTCCGCACCCTCACGCTCGCCGTCGGCGCGCGCGCCTCGACTCGGCTCGAAGGTTGGCTCGCCTTCGATCGCACCGCGCCCACCGGCGCGGCGCGCGACGCGCTCCCGGGCAGCGACAACTGGCAACTGCGCGCCGTCGCGCGCGTCGCGTTCTAGAGGATCATCATGCTTCGTCTCTCGCTTCGTTCCGCCCACACGCCGCTCGTCGTCGCGCCCCTCGCGGCGCTCCTCGCGCTCGCCGCGCTCGCCGCCTGCGCCGAGCAGAGCGAGGACGGCTCGCCGATCGTGAAAGCCGACACCGGCCTCTCCGACGTCGCGGCCGACTCGGGCGCACCCGACACGGCGACGGCACATGACTCTGCCGCATCGGAGACGGCCACCGCCAGCGGCGCGGTGGTGCTGAACGAGATGCGCGCCTCGGGCGGCGACTACCTCGAGGTGCTCAACGTCTCCAGCAAGCCCGTCGATCTCTCGGGGTGGCAGCTCTCGGCGCTGAAGAACGACGACGCCTCGTCCCCCAACGTCTTCACGTTCCCCACCGGCACGACCATCGCCGCCGGCGAGCACCTGGTGATCGTCGGCAAGGTCGCCGACGCGGGGACCGATCCGACGACCGCCTGCGCGGACGCGGCGGTCTCGCATTGCTTCAACGTGACCTGGGGCGTCAGCGACAAGGCGGGGTCGACCGTGACGCTCGCGCTGGCGGACGCAGCCGTGTCGGACCTGCAGCTGTACCCGCCGAGCGCGGCGCCGAGCGGGGACTCGTGGGGGCGGCTGCCGGACGGCACCGGCGCGTTCGCGGCGAACAAGCCGACCCCGGGCGCCGCCAACGCGGCGCCGTAGGGCGCCTCGTCGAGCCGGACGCTCCTCGGGGTCGACCTCGATCGACGCGACGGCGTCGTAGCGGTCGTTCCCGAGCAGGTACGCCATCCGCGCCGCCGCGTTCGAGCGCGGCCAGGTGCCGGTCCCGACTCGTCATGTCGCACGTGACCGTGCCGCTCCCGGGGCGCTCCCCCCGGCGTGCGGCGGCGTCGTCACCGATCGCGCCCGAATGAGGCGCTCAGGCGCGCGCCGTCGCGGTGGACCGCCGACGAGCGGCGACGATGGGCGTGATCGCCGTCTCGGCCCCGATGCGGAACGGGTGCCCGCGCCACATCACCCGGCGGGTCGCGCAGGCACGGAGCCAGCACGCGAAGACCATGAGGGAGCGCACCAGCTCGAGCGGCGCCCACGCCCACGCGAGCGCCTTCCCGCGACACGCGTACAGCGCGAGCTGCGCGCCGAGCACCTGCGCGACGGCGGTCGCGAGCAACACGCCCGCGAGGAGGCGCGTAGGCGCGAGCGCGAACGAGAGCAGCGCGACGACGAAGGGGGTGAGCAGCGGCTCGAAGACGAAGGCCGCAGGCGCCATCGCCCGTCGCATCTGCGTCCAGCGCGTGTGCCGATCGAAGGTGCGGCGGGTCGAGCAGGATACGTTGCGGTTCTCGACGCGGGCGAGCGAGACGCGAACCGCGAACCCTTCGCGCGCGAAGCGCTGACCGAGGATGTTGTCCTCGGCCAGGAGGTGTCCGACCGACTCGAACCCGCCGACGCGGCGCAGGTCCCGTCGACGCATCGCCATCGACTTGCCGACGGCGAGCGGGCGGCTCGGCATCAGGCGCGCGGCGCCGACGACGGAGGGCGCGATGAAGGCCCCGAGCTGCAGGTTCTCGAGCGCCGCGCCGATGGAGCGCTCGCCGGTACCGGCGATGACGCTCGTGACCAGTCCGACGCCGTCGCCTTCGAGCTCCGCGACGAGCTGGAAGAGGTAGTCGGGGGCGACGCGGACGTTCGCGTCGGAGATCACCAGGACGTGACCCGTCGCGATGCGCTCGAGGCCGATCAGCTGGGCGACCTTCGGGTTGGTGGCCGCGTCCGGGTTGGTGACGACGAGGCGCGCGTCGAGGCCGGGGTTCCGAGCGAGGAACTCGTGAAGCACGGGGACGGCGGGATCGTCCGGCGAGGCAACGCCGAGCAGGAGCTCGAACGAGGGGTAGTCGATGGCCGCGAAGCTCGCGAGGTTCGCCGACAGATCGTCATCGACGCCCGCGACGGGCTTCAGGATGGTCACGCGCGGCGCGCGGTGGATCGGCTTGCTCGGCGTTCGCCGAAGCAGCGCGGGAAGCGACGCCCCCATCGTCAGGGCGTAGAGCGCGAGGGAGACTCCGATCGGAGCGAGCAGGAGGTGGTCGGTTCGCACGATCGAGAGCGTGCGTGGGGCGCACGTCGACGCCGCGTCCACGTCGTGAACTCGGCGGCAACTCGCCGGGAGTCGTCATCGGGATTCGACGCACCCCCTATTCGAGGCCGTCGCTTCGTCGTTGCGCACACTCCGGCGCAGCGGCTGGCGAGCGGCCTCGCGGGTGCTCAGTCGCCCGACAGTCGGGAGCCGACGCCGCGCACGGTCTGAAGGCGTCGCCCGGCCTCGCCGAGCTTGCCCCGCAGCCGCTTCACCGTCGCGTCGAGGCTTCGCGTCTCGACGTCGCCCTCGACCCCGCAGACGTCGCGCAGGAGCTCCTCGCGCGTGCGCACGCGCTCGGGGGCTTCGAGGAGGTAGAGCATCCGTCGTCACTCGAGCGGCATGAGCACGACTTCGTGCGCGCCGACCCAGAGCCGATGCGCGGCGCGATCGGGGCGCAACGTCTCCCACGTGTCGGCGGTCGGCCGAGCGCGCGGCGTGCGCCGCCGGAGAGGAGTACGTCCGAGTGGGGGCGAACCCGTGACGACCCGGTGAGCGAGACGCGACGACTACCCTCGTCCTGCTCGGCATTGGCAGGGATCGTCCCCGAGCCACGCTTCGTCGCCCGCGGGCGCGCGGTTCGCATTCGAGACGTGCCCGTCACATGCTCGGGCTCGTCGGCAAGCTCGGCAGGCTCGGCAGGCTCGGCGAGCGTTGTGTCGGCGACGATTCGCCCTACGCTCCCCGCGAGAGCCCCCCGCATGGATCTCGCCCTCCTCCCGCTCAGCGTCCTCGCGATCGAGCTGCTCTCCACCGATCGCAGCGCCTTCGAGCGCGCCACGGGCATCGCGCTCTGCGCCGAGTGGCCGCACGCGTCGCTGCGCGAGGTGCTCCCGGCGATCGCTGCCACGACCAGCGTCGAGGCCCCCGTCGCGTACGCGATCGTCGATCGCGCGCGGTCCACGCCGGACGGCCGGGCACTGCTCGTCGGCGACGTGGGCTTCCACGGAAGGCCCTCCGCCGACGGCACGATCGAGATCGGGTACAGCGTTCTCGAGGCGGAGCGACGCAAGGGGATCGCCACGTGGGCGTTGCGCGCGCTCCTCGAGATCGCCCGCAACCGTGATGACGTCCGGACCGTCGTCGCCGGCTGCGATGCGGACAACGACGCCTCCATCGGCGTGCTTCGCGCGTGCGGCTTCGAATCGACCGGGAGCGATGGCGAGTCGATCCGGTGGACGTCGAGAAGCCTGGAGCCCGCGTAGCGCGGCTCACGCCCCGAGCTCCGTCGGGCACCGGCGCGCGCTCTCGTCGCGCCGAGCGAGCCGCGCGCGCGGAGCCTCGCACGCGGCCAAGGCAGAGCGAGGGCGAGGGGCCACGGGGCGACGCAGACGCTATCCTCCCCCGATGGGCACTCGCGCGCTCCTCTGGTCGAGCCTCGTGGTCGTCGGCTGCGCCGGTGCTGGCGCGCCCGCCAGGCCGAGCGGGACGTCGTCCGGCACGCCGTCGACGTCCCCCGCGGCCTCACCCCCGGCGGCGTCGGCGAACGCGAACGAGGAGCCGGCGCCGCTCGCCGATCCGAAGTGGGGTGCGGGGGTGCGCTACGAGCCCTCGAAGCAGAGCACGCTCGCGAAGCCGCCCGGACCGTGCGTTGACCCCGGCAAGGACGTCGCGCGGCGAATGAAGCTCCCCTTCGCGGTCGCCACGCCGATCGATCCGCCGCCGCCCGTCGACTTCGACGGCGACGGCGTCGCGGACGTCATCTTCAGTGCGGGCGCCGTCGACATCTCCGAACACGTGTTCTTGTACGTGATGCGCGGCTCGTGCGGACACTTCGTCGGATACTTCTTCAACCATCACAAGCCGAGCGAGGCGACCCGCGAGTCGGCGAACGGCCTCCTCGTGCTCCAGGGGCGCCGAGCCAGCCGGACCGGGGCCGCGCGACGAGAGGCGACGCTCTACCGATTCGACGGAACGGCCTACCGGGAGGCGGAGTCGCCGAGGCCCTGACCTCCACGGGCGGGAGTCCCCCGGCCTGCGCCTGCCCCGCCCGCCCCGCGCCGCATCCCCCCGCGAGCCGTGCGTGGTCAGCCTCCCAGCGTCACGCCGGTCCACGCCTCGCTGCGCGCCCACAGCGCCTCGGCGAGCGCCCGATCGATCGCGTAGGGGCGCACGCCGACGCTGCTCGTCTCGTGGACGACCACGGCGACGTCGCAGTCCTCGCAGTAGACGCCACCCTTGCCGTCGAGCTGGGGGCTCGTCGCGGCCCAGACCTGCGTCGCCGCGCCCTGCTCGACGGTCTTGAAGCGCATCGTGAGCCCGCTCGAGAGGCTCGGCGCCTTCGCGGCCGTCGCCTTGCCGTCCACGACGCCGAAGGCGCGCCGCTCCTCCTCCGAGAGGTGCCGCATCAGCTCGGTGACGATCCCGCCCGGGTGCACCGCGAACGCGCGGATGCCGCGCGCCGCGCCGCGGGCGTCGAGGCCTACCGCGAAGAGCACGTTGGCGGTCTTCGCCTGCCCGTAGGCGCCCCATTTGTCGTAGGGGCGACGCTCGTACATCGGGTCGTCGAAGTCGACGGCGCTGCGCTGGTGGCCGCGCGAGGAGAGCGAGATCACGCGGGCGCCGTCCGCGAGCGCGGGCCACAGGCGCGCGGTGAGCTGGAAGTGGCCGAGGTGGTTGGTGGCGAATTGCGATTCGTACCCGCGCGCGTCGCGCGTCAGCGGCGCCGCCATGATGCCCGCATCGTTCACGAGGAGGTGAATCGGACGGCGGCTCGCGCGCACCTTCGCGGCGAACGCGTCAATCGACGCCGGGTCGGCGAGGTCCATCGGCAGCAGCTCGACGCGCGCGACGAAGGCGAGCGCATCGCGGGCCTTCTCGGGCGAGCGGACCGGCACGATGACTGTGGCGCCGGCCTCCGCGAACACGCGCGTCGTCTCGAGCCCGATGCCCGCGTAGCCGCCCGTCACGACGACGTTCTTGCCCGCGAGCGAGCGCCCGCCCAGGACGTCGCGGGCCGTGGACGCGAAGCCGTAGCCGGAAGGCAGAGGAGCTTGGGGCGTGTCGTGCATCCCCGAAGCATGCAGCAGAAGCTCGCCAACGAGCGAGCGAGCGAGCGCGCGAGCGCGCGGCGGGCCGCGATGCGGACTACGCCCGCTCCGGCTCGGGCTCCGG
>CAIXWQ010001041.1 GCA_903923175.1 uncultured delta proteobacterium
CGCGCCGCTCGACGCCGCCGCCGCGGGGGGCGATGCGGCCAGCTCGGGGCGTGAAGGAGCCGTGCGCAGCGCGGCGAGGCCGGCCGCCACGCCGCCGAGCGCGACGAGCGCCGCCGCCGCCGCCACGGTGCGCCGCCGGAAGGTGAACGACTGATCCACGACGGGGACCACGCCGAACGTCGCGACCGTCACGCCCGCGCACGCGAGGCCGAGCAGGAGCCCCGCGCCCACCAGCTCCGCGATCGACGCGTTCGAGGGCGGCTCGGCGGGCGGCGCGGCCTGAAAGCGCGCGCCCCGCGCCTCTGCGCGCTCGTCTCGCGCGGCCGCGCCCGAAGCGCCGCCCGCGAGCCCCTCGGCGCCCGTCGACAGCGTGCGCGCCGCCGCGAACAGCAGCACGCACGCGGGGATCGCGAACAGCACGAACGCGAGCACCAGCTTGCCGGGGCCGGCGGGCGTCGTGGGCAGCCGGAGCGTCCGCGCGGAGCGCCCTTCGCGCTCGGCGCCCGCCCGCTTCGGCGTGGCGCTCCTCGCGCGACGACCCAGCCACGCGAGCCACGCCGCGGCGCCGCGCTCCTCGACGACGCGCACCGTGATCCCCTCGCGCTCCAAGCGCGCGCGCACCTCCTCGAGCTCGCGCAGGACGTCGCCGCCGCCGATCCCCGCCTCCCCCAGGAAGGCCCGAGGCTCTCCCTCGCCGTGGAGGGCGCGCGCGAGCGCCGGTCGGTCGACGCATGCGGGGAGCAGCGACACGAGCTCGGCGAGGCGGCGCTCCGGCAGCGCGGGCGCGGCGATCAAAGAAAGTCGGTAGCGGGCCATGGAGGGAGGCTCGCGCCGATTCTACCGGACTCCAGGGTCTCGGTCGCCCCCAACGCTTCGCGCGCCGAGCTCGCGGCGGGTCGGGGCGGCTCGGGTCGCGGCCGCGCGCTACGCGCCCTTCGGCTGCGCGTTGCGAGGGTGCTTCTCGGCCACGAACGCCGAGCGCATCGACCAGCGCCGATACACCAGCGCGAACCCGAAGAAGGCCAGCGCGGCGCAGGAGACCGAGAGCATCGGCTTCCAGAAGCGCTCGACGCTCTGCCGCCCGGGCTCGCCCGCGAACACGATGCCGGCCGCGAGGGCGACGAGGCCGAACAGCAGCACGCCCACCGCGCGCACGTAGCTCGGCGCGGCGTTCGTGCGCAGCACGTCCTCGTACTCGCGCTCGCACAAGGCGCAGACGCGGTTGCGGTCGAGCGTGTGGTTCTCGCAGACGTAGCTCCCGCAGCGCAGGCACGCCTCGCCGAAGCTCGGCTTCGCGCACACGGCGCACGTGACGACGGTCGGGCGCAGGCTCGCTTGGCCGTGGTGCTTCACCGGCACGCTCGGCCGCGCGCGCGGCTCCGAGGTCTGCGACTCCTCCGCCTTGTAGCCGATGTCGCCGCGCACGCCGCGCGCGATCGCCTCGAGCTCGTTCCACATGATCCCGAGCCGCTCGGCCGACACGCCGAGGAACGCGGCCGCGTCGGTGCTCGCGATCGCCTCCATGTCCACGGCCTCGACGGGCTTTCCGAGCTCGTGCGCGAGGCGATCGGCGAAGCGCAGCACGCAGACCATCGACGCCATCTGCCCGCCCGCGCGCAGCGCCTTGGCGGGGTTGTGGTGCCAGGCCACGACCTTCGGGAGCGGCTTCGGGATGTGCCAGGCGGCGAGTACGTGCCCCGCGAGGACGGCGTGGTCGAAGCCGTAGCGCTCGCGCTCGAGCCGGTAGAGCACGTCGGCCTGGCCGCCCGCCTGCGCGAAGAGCTCGGGGTAGCCCTCCTGCTCGTGCAGCATCATCAGCTGCCCGATGTCGTGCAGGAACGCGCAGGTGAACGCCTCCTCGGGCGCGAGGCCGAACTCGCCGCCGAAGTGGCGCGCGATCGCGGCGACCATCGTCGAGTGGTGGAGGATGGCGTAGGTCTCCTCCGACTCGTCGGGGAAGAGCTCGAGCACGCCCGCGGCGGTCGCGATGTCGCGCAGGCGCGAGGCGCCGAGCAGCGTGACGGCGTGCCGCACCGTGCGGCACGGGATCCGCAGCCCGTACCCGGAGGAGTTCACGAGGCGCATCACGCGCGCGCCGAGCCCGGCGTCTCCCTCGATGATCGCGACGGCCTTGGCGACCGTGTACGAGGCGCCGCTCGTGAGATCGAGCAGCTCGCTCGCGCTCCTCGGGAACGGGCGTGCCCCCTCCACGCGGCCGGCGAGGGCCGCCATGCTCTTGGCGGCCTTCTCCTCGGCCGCAGAGTCGTCGGAGGTTCCGAACCAGAGTTCTTCGTCGAAGGTTACGGCCACGAGAGGAGCTACGGCCGCCGCGGGGAATCCTTGAGTGCCCGCCGCCCCCGACGGTCGACGCTGCGCCGCGGAGCGGGCGGGTCGGCCCTGGCGCCGCGCACGCGGAGGGCGTTGCGCAGAACGTGCGCCTCGCCGCCGCGCTCGGTCGAGTCGCCTCCTCAGTCCGCCGGCGCGCTCGCGGGCGCGAGCTCCCTCGCGAGCGACGCGAGCGGTGGCACCGACTCGATCACGCGCCGCGGCAGCTCGTCGCCGCGCGCGCGCCAGCGGGTGAGCAAGCGATCGAGCGACGGCAGCGCGCTCACGAGGAGCGAGGGCGGGAGCTGCTGCACGCTCTGCAGCACGTCCAGCGGCGGCTCGCGTGCCTCCGCGAGGCGCTCGAACACCCACTGCAGCCACCGAGGCTCTTCGGTCGCGACGGCGAGCGACACGGCGCACCGGAGCAGCGCGTTCCAGAGCACGGGCGTGCCCGGATCGAGGACGTCCGGCGCCTCGGCCAGGCGGACGAACGCCAGCCTGGCGTCCTCGAAACGCCCCGCCGTCAGCGCGCGGTGCGCGAGCTCGACGTGGAGCGCGAAGGCGTCCTGCGGGCCGAGCGCGCCGAGCGCGGCGGCCGCCGACGTGCGCGTTGCTGGCGCGAGGCGCTGCGTGATCGCGCACCCTCGGCAGTGCCCGCCGGCGAGCGCCTGCCGACAGGCTGGACACCGGCCCGAGGGCTCCGATGCGCCGGCCTCGATGACGGGCGTGAGGATCATCGAGACCTGGCCGACGCGCAGCTCCATCGCGTCGCGCACGAGCCGTCGGCCGCGCAGCCGCGTGCGATCGAGCCACGTCCCGTTGCGGCTGCCGAGGTCCTCCGCCGTGAGCTCGTCGACGCCGACGTGCAGCAGCAGGTGCTCACGAGACACCGAGCGGTGCGGCACGTGGACCGCGCACCCCTCGCCACGCCCGAGCCTCGACGTACCGATCGGCAGATCGACGAACGACCCGCCGTCGAAGCGAATTCGCCACAGCATGCTCGCCCCCCCGCGGCGCCCGACCGAGCGCCGCCGGGCCCGGTTGCAACGACGACGCCGTCCGCGCGCACCGTCGCAGCGTGGCCGCGTGGCCCTCGTCGAGCGCACCGCGATCGACGCGCGCGGTGGCTCGGTCGACGTCGACGCGCGTTCGCGTCGCGATTCGCTGCACACTCCGCTCGGTCCGCCGTGCAGCCGCGCGCAGGCGTGCGGCCCGCGCGCTCTACGCGGGCGTCACGGGCAGCCCGGCCAGCCGGTCGCGCACCAGCTCGCGTCGCGCACGACGGTGCGAGGCGCGCCGCCCGTCGGGCCGTCGCCCTGCCCGATCGCGAACCACGTCGCGCCGTCGGTCGAGAAGCGGAAGGTGTACGCGTACGTGTTCCAGTAGCTGCGGCTCATCACGTCGCGCGGCATGTTCCAGACGTAGCGGTAGTCGTTGCCGACGCGCCCCTCGAACGCGAGCCAGGCGTACTGCTTCGCGCCGCCGTCGACCGCGAACTCGACCTGCGCCATCACGAGGCCCGGCTTCACGCCCGCGTCGGTGACCCCAGGCACGTAGACGTCGGCCTCGATGGACATCGCCGCGCGATCGCGCACGTAGTCGTCGACCTTGGTCGGCTCCGCGATCCCCTCGGTCCGCGTGCCGGCGCGCGAGAACGCGCTCCCCCAGCTGCCGGCCCACTTCGGCGCGGCCGGCGGCGTGCGCAGCACGTCGAAGCGGTAGTTCGCGCCGAAGTTGCTGTCCCACGCGTCGCACGTGTTCCCCGCGCCGCTCTCGTTGTGGAACCAGAGCTCCGCGCTCGTCGCGTCGGCGGGGACGTCCACGTCGAGGGGCACCGAGTACGCGTCGTTGGTGGGCGTGCCGTTGTTCGTCGTGAACGCGTTCACCTTGCCGCTGACGATCTGCCCGCCCGGCAGGAAGCGCACGAACGCGGTGGTGCCCCACGCCGGGTAGCCGTTGTGCGTCGCGCGGCACTGCGGGAGCCGATCGAGCGCGTAGCTCACGTGCACCTTGCCGCCGGCGACGAGCCCCGCGTGCTGCTCCGTCGTGAAGCCGCTCTTGAACTCGAGCGTCGACTGCGGCTGCGGCCGCGCACCCGGGCAGACGGCCGGCGCCTCGGCGATCGCCCAGGAGTCCGACCCGTCGAGGACGTAGTTGTCGAACGCGCCCGGGTTGCGGTTGTGGTCGAACAGGCGGCCGCCCGCGGCGCCGCGCAGGTAGGGCGCGAGCTCCAGCCGATAGCGCATCAGCGAGGTCGTGCTCGTGCCGCTCATCACCGTGTGGTTCGCGATGCGGAACGCGTAGCGCTGGAAGCCCGCCGGCGCCCCCGCGCTCTTGGTCGCCTGCACGTCGTACCAGCTGCCGCCCGAGAGGTAGGCGACGCCGACCGCCGCCGCGTCCTTCGCGGCCGCGTCGGACAGGTCGACCGAGCCCGCGAACACGTAGTAGCCGCCGGTGGTCCAGTCGATCTCGTAGCCGCCCGTCGTGCCGTTGGGGCGCGCCGCGCTGCGGAGCACGACGCTGCAGCCCGTGTCGGCGGCGTCGCTGGAGCCGACGAGCAGCGGCGCCGTGGTCACCGAGCCGTCGCCCGCGGCGAGCGACTCGGGCTCACCCGGCTTGTCGACCCCGACGGTGCACGCCGAGAGGGCCGTCGTCAGCGCCAAACCCGCCAGCACCACCGCGCGCGTCGCGAACGTCGTCGAGTTCATGGGTCGTCTCCGTGGCTCGCGTGCCGGCGTCGCGCCGGACGTGACTCATGACGGAGTTACTACCACGCTTTCGGCCGTTGCGTACATGTAGAGAAATGGGCGAACCCGGTTGGGGTGTCTCGGGTCAGCACCCGTCGTCGATGATGCCGTTGCAGTCGTCGTCGAGGCCGTTTCCACAGATCTCGGTCGCCGCGCACCCCGTGGTGCTGCAGGTCCCAGCCACGCAGGCCCCGCCGGTCGGGCACTCCCCGTCGGTCGCGCAGGCGATCGGCGCAGGCGGGCACTGGCGTCCGCCGAGCGTGGGATCGTCCGGCGCGCAGTCGATGGCGTCCGGGGACCCGTCGCCGTCGCGATCGGGCCCGGGATCGACGTCGACCACGGCGCCGCCGCCGCCATCGCGCACGGCGACGAGGAAGCGATCGGGCGCGGCCGCCTCGAGCAGCTCGACGTAGAGCGTGTCGGCGGTCGAGCCGGCGATCTGCGACTGGAACGCGCCCGCAGCCGTCGCGTGCACCTCGCGCCGTCCGCCGGCGCTGCCGGTCGCCGCGTCGGTCACGCGCAGCCGCGCGCCCCCGGGATGGATCGCGCCGTCGCGGCCGCTCAGCGTCACGGTCGTCGGCGTGGTCGCGACGAGCGACATCGCGCGCGCGTCGGCGGTCGGCGGATCGGGGAGCGGCGTCGCCACGCAGCGGCTCGCGAGGAGCGCGCTCGTGGCGACGAAGCACGCACGCAGGGCGCGGCGGAACATCGAGGCCTCCAATATGGCGCAGGCGCGGGGCGATGCGCGAGCGCGTCGTAGCGAGGATTCGCCGGCGCGCGCCCCTCGGATCCCCGAGGGCTCGCCCACGGTTCGCCGCGCTCAGCCGCCCGACACGCAGGTGCCCGACACGCAGCTGCTCCCCGCGGCGCAGTCGGCGTCGCTCGCACAGCCGCTCGGCGCCGACGCGTGGCACGCGCCCGCGACGCAGATCTGGCCCGCGGCGCACTCCGTGTCCTTCGTGCAGCCCGGCGGCGTCGCGGCCTTGCAGGCGCCGGCGACGCAGGCCTGGCCGACCGCGCAATCGGCGTCGGTGGCGCAGCCGCTGGCCGTCCTGGCCTCGCAGACGCCGGCGACGCAGCGCTGGCCCGCGGCGCACTCCGCGTCCTTCGTGCAGCCCGGCGGCGTCGCGTCGACGCAGACGTTCGCGACGCAGGCCTTGCCCGCAGCGCAGTCGGCGTTGGTGGCGCAGCCCAGCAGCCCGGTCGGCTTGCACGCGCCCGCGACGCACGCCTCGCCCTTCGCGCAGTCCGCGTCGGCGTGGCAGGTCGCGGCGCACCCTTCGTCGACGAGCCCGTTGCAGTCGTCGTCGAGACCGTTCCCGCAGACCTCGTGGGCCGCGCACACCGAGGCCGCGACGCACGCGCCGGCGCTGCACGCGGCGCCCGCCGGGCAGTCCGCGTCCGCCGTGCACGCGAGCTTGGTCGGATAGGCCGCGCAGGTGCCGGCGACGCAGGCCTCGCCCGGGCCACCGACGCCACACTCCGCGTCGGTCGCGCACGTCGCGCCGCGCGCCGCGTAGCAGGCCCCGGCGACGCACGCCGCGCCGACGCCGCACTCCGCGTCGCTCGCGCACGCCGTCAGGCAGAGGCCGCCGTGGCAGCTCGCGCCCGCGATGCAGGCGCCGTCGCTCGCGCAGGCGACCGCCGAGGTGTGCGAGCCGACCGGCGGCGCGACGTCGGCCGTGCAGGCCGAGAGGGCGACCGAGGCGAGGGCGAAGAAGGCTGCGACCGAGGCGACCGAGGCGACCGAAGCGAACGAGCGACGCATGTTGAATCCTCCTGAATGCGTCGCCCTCATCGCACGAAGTACGCCAGGGGTAATTGCCGGAAAAGTCAGGCGATCCACCCTCGATAAATGTAGCTGATACACTTCAAGGTAACTTGGTGGATACAGATCTAGGCTTCCTGCGCCGTCGCTTCGGCGCCCTCTCCGCGCACCAGGGGGTGCGCGTCGGCGTCGACGCGCTGGCCCCGGCTGGCGCGCCTAGGGTGATCCTCAAGGCCGCGCGCGCTCCGGCGGAGCGCGCGGCGCTCGAGCGCGAGGTGGCGGCCACGCTGCGGCTCGGCAGCCCGGCGCTACGACGTGTGCGCGCCCTCGCGCGCGACGCCGAGACGACCCTCGCGGTCTTCGAGCACGTCGACGGCGCCCCGCTCGACGCGCACCTGGCGGAGGTGCCGGGCGACGCCTGCCGCGTCGCGATCGTGCTGCTGCGGCTCCTTCGCGGGCTGCACGACGCCGGCGTGGCCCACGGCGATCTGAAGCCGGAGCACGTGCTGGTCGAGCGGGACGGCTCGGTGCGCGTGATCGATCTGGGGCTCGCCACGCCGCTCGGCGCCACGGTCCGCGGCGGCACGCGCGGGTTCCTCGCGCCGGAGCTGCTCGAGGGGGCACCGATCGCGCCGGCCTCGGATCTCTTCGCCCTCGGCCGGACGCTGCGCGTCGCCGCGGGCGCGCACGCG
>CAIXWQ010001042.1 GCA_903923175.1 uncultured delta proteobacterium
CGTACGGCGCGGTCGGCGACACTCGTTCGGAGCTCGAAACCCAGGCCTGGCGCGTGCCGAGCGACCACCGCCGGTTCCTCGAGTCGCTCGCGCGGGTCGGCGACCTCGAGGTCATGGGCGAGCGCTACTGGCTCATCCACGCCGGCATCCCGGTGCACGTGTCGCTCGCCGGCGTGCCGTTCGACGGCGTGGTGCCGTACCTGGCCGAGCACCACGCGCGCGAGCTGCTCTGGACCGCCAACGACCCTGAGGCGATGCCGCCGATCGATCGGCCGATCATCATGGGACATCAGCCGCGCGCCGAGCCGCTCGACACCGGCGACGTCCTCGCGATCGACACCGGCGCGGGCACGCTCGACGACGGGCGGCTCACGGCGTTGCTGCTGCCGGAGCGGACGTTCGTGACGGTCGGCCCCTGAGGCTCAACCCGCGTCGCACGTCTCGTCGGACTCGAGGAGCAGCTGCGGCACCGTCACCCGCCCGCCGAGCGCGACCTGCGCCGAGCCCATCACCCGGAACGTGCGCTCGCGCTCGCCGTCCCAGATCTGGTCGGGGCCGAGCACGACGACGAAGCGGGCCCCCTTCGCCGTGACGAGCGCAGTCATGAGATCGATAGACCGCTCGATGCGAGCCGACATGCGGACGCGCTCGCCGAGGCGCTGCGGCCACGTCGCGGTAAGTCGCTGGGGATCGGCGAGCGGAGCCGGCGCGCACGAGGAGATCGGCGCGGCGGGCGGCGTCGGGCTCGGCGCGGCTCTGGGGGAGTTCGTGGCGCGGGCGCTCTCGTGCGCTGACGGCGCCGACGCGGCTGGCGTGGGTGACGCGGGAAGCTCGGCGGGTGCAGGCTGCGGATCGCGGCGACACGCAGCGGCGAGCACGAGCAGGAGGCTCGCCACGCGCGAGCGCGTCACGTGCCGCTCCCCTCGTGACCTTCGTCACGGTCGTGAGCCTTTGGCAGCAGGACCTCGGCGCCGAACATGCCGAGGAAGATCCTACGCCCTCCGTCGGTCTTGATGTGCGAGTAGACCGTCGCCGCGAATGCGGGATCTCGACGGACCCGCTGCGCAATCTCGGCCCACCGTCGCCCTCGGTTGGGGTCTTCGAGGCAGGTACGGCACACACCGGCGTCGAGCCGGGCGCGCTGGTCGCAGCCGATGCAGCGGCCGATTTCGATGATCCTGGCGGTGATGGTTTGGTGCATGTTGCTTGAAGGGACGACGCTCTCGGTCGCCGCGATCGGACATCGACCTCGCGGGCGGCGCCTCGAGGGCTGGCGACGAGTCGGGCGCGCCTGCGTCCCGGGTGCGACCGATTTCGTCGCACGCTCTCTGCGGCGGCCCTACGCTCGTCGCCGCACCATGTCCGACATCCTCGTCCGGCACTGGACGGTCCTGAAGATGATCCCGCGCGCTCCGCGCAAGATCGACACGTCCTCGATCGTTCAGCGCCTGCAGGCCGAACACGGGATCAAGACGACGCCGCGCACCATCCAGCGCGACCTGCAGAAGCTGGCCGAGGTCTTTCCGCTCGACTGCGATCATCTCGGGCAGCACTTCGGCTGGTCCTGGCTCAAGACGGCCGATCTCTTCGATCTACCGGGGATGGATCCGCAGACCGCGCTCACCCTCAAGCTCGCCTCGCTGTTCCTGCCGCGCGTCCTGCCGCGCACCACGCTGCGCTTCCTCGACGGGCACGTGAAGCGCGCCGACGCGGTGCTCAAGGAGAAGCTCGGCACCCAGCTGCACCGCGCGTGGGCGAGCAAGGTCCGCGTGGTGCCGCGGGGGCTCAGCTTCGTCGCGCCGAAGATCCGCGGCGAGGTCCTCGAGGCGGTCTACGACGCCGTGTTCGAGGAGCGATGCCTCGAGGCGCGCTACGTGCCGCGCCGGGACGGCGTGGCGAAGACGCGCGTGATCCACCCGATCGCGCTCATCTACCGCGACGCCGGCGCCTACCTGGCGTGCATGATCGGCGACCACGACGGCATCGTGACC
>CAIXWQ010001043.1 GCA_903923175.1 uncultured delta proteobacterium
AGCGCGGCCGGCCGACGCGCGCACGAACGCGGCACCGCGCACGTGTGGACGCCGGAGGCCGCCCGCGAGGCGGGCCGCAAAGGCGGGCGCGCGGCGCGCCGGAACCGCCCTGCGTCGGCGAGCTCGTCGAACGCGGAGTAGCGCGCGTGAAGAGGTGTGAAGGCGCGTGAGCCGCGCCAGACCGCCGCGCGGCGAGCGTTGTCGTCGAAACGCCCGAGCTCGCGCTATATCTCGGGGAATGCGCGCGGTTCCCACTGGTCGTTCGACGCTCGTCGGTCTCCTGCGTCTCGGGTGGGTCCCGCTCGGCGCCGCGGCGCTGACCACGCTGTTCCTCGCGTGCGGCGGTGACGACACGCCGCACCCGGCGTTCCCCGTGGACGACTCGGGCTCGACCGGCGACGTCGCGGCCGATTCGCACGACGCGGCCGACGCGACCCACGCCGACGCCGACGCCGACGCGACCGAGACCAGCCCGGACTCCGCCGACGCCGCGGACGCGCTCGCCGTCGACGACGGCGCGCTGGAGGCCGCGATCGACGCCGGCGGCGATGCCGATGCGGCCGACGCCGCCGACGCGGTGATCTACGGCGGCATGTGCGGCGACGCGGGCACCGAGGCCGGCGCGCCGACCGGGAGCTGCGGCGCCGTCGTGCAGACCTTCCCCGACGAGGGGCACACGCACGTCGACGTCGGCAGCACGGTCGCGTACTGCACGATGCCGCCGAACTCCGGGCCGCACTTCGTCCTCTGGGCGCACTACCTGACGTACGACACGCCGGTGCCGTGGTCGTACCTGGTTCACGACATGGAGCACGGCGCCGTGCTCGTGCTCTACAAGTGCGCGGGGAGCTGCCCCGCGGTCGCCGCGCAGCTGCAGGCGGTCATCGACGCGCGCCCCGTCGATCCGCTCTGCGACCCCGACGCCGGGATCTCCCGGCGCGTGATCCTCGCCCCCGCGCCGGACCTCGACGTGCCGGTCGCGGCGGCGGCGTGGCAGTGGACGTACAAGGCGAGCTGCGTCGACGCGGCCTCGCTCGGCGCGTTCATCGACGCGCACTACGCGATGGCGGCCGAGAACTTCTGCGGCGACGGGCAGTACCCGTAGCGCAGGGGCGAGCGCCTACACGCGGCCGCGCGCAGCCGAAGATCCTGCGCGCAGGGCCGTCGATCTCGCAGGACGCGCAGCGAGGTCGGGGCCCGCGCCGACCCGACGACGCGCGCGTTCCTCGCGTTTCGCGGATTTTGCGTCTTTCTTGGGCTGACCCGCGTCGCCGTGGCAGATCTGGTGCGTACCATGCACCGGCAGTCTCGCGTCGCGATGCGCCTCCTCCCCGTCCTCGTCGCCGGTCTGTGCGCGTGCACGGGCGGCTCCAAGCCGAGCTCGTCGGCGGACGCGGGCGCGGCGGGCGTGACGGTCGCTGCGAGCGCGCCTGCGGCGAAGCTCGCGACGACGCTCGCCGCGACGGCCAGCGCGACGCCGAGCGAGAAGCCCGCCGTCGCGCAGGGCGGGGGGCCGAACGCGGCGTCGGCGAAGGCGCCGGCCTGCCCGGCGGACATGGCGCTCGTCGACGGGGACTACTGCCCCGAGCCGATCCTCAACTGCCTCGAGTGGACCGATCCGCCCGGCGAGTACCACGAGTACCGCTGCGCCAAGTACGCCAAGCCGACCTGTCGATCGGCCAAGCGCAGCGCGATGCGTTTCTGCATCGACAAGCTCGAGTACACCAAGTCCGGAGAGAAGCTCCCGCTCGCGCACCAGTCGTGGACGTCCGCCAAGGGCGTCTGCGAGGCGCAGGGGAAGCGGCTCTGCATGGAGGCCGAGTGGCAGTTCGCCTGCGAGGGGCCGGACATGCATCCGTACCCGTACGGCGACGGCCTCACGCGCGACGCGACCGCCTGCAACATCGACAAGACCAACCTCGGCCGCGCCAACGACCTCATCGACTACCGCGAGGTCAGCGGCTCGCACCCGCGCTGCGTGAGCCCCTTCGGCGTCTACGACATGAGCGGCAACATCGAGGAGTGGGCGACGCAGGAGACGCCGCCCGATCCGAAGGACCGCTCGACCATGAAGGGGGCGTGGTGGCTCCCCGGCCGCAACACCTGCCGCGCGCGCACCGTCGGGCACACGGAGATTTACGAGGGCTCGCAGGTCGGCGTGCGCTGCTGCGAGGCGGCGAAGTGACGTGAAGTAGCGGGGCGGTCCGCCGGCAGCGTCGAGGTCGTGGGGTGCGACTCCCTGCGCGCGCCTCCTCCCGAATTGCTCGACCCGAACGGACGCACGCTTCCGGCCCCGTGGGCGTGGGGGTAGCAACGCCGTTCGCTTTCGGCTCGGCCGTAGGCGAACGGCCTCACCTTGCGCCCTCGACTCCAGCCCCAGCGCTCTTTCAGCGCCTTCGCGCTGCTCATGCTCGCGCCCATCGCGGAGTGCGGGGCGGGGACGCACGTGCGCGATCTCGGCGCGGTGAGCGCAACCTACGGCGGCCAGGCCATCGAGGCGGTCGTGCGGCCGAGGGCGACCACGCCGCTGGTCGCGCGCCCGCTGATCCCCTCCGCCGCCGCCGCGATGCCCGGGCCGACGTCGTGCCCGGCCGGGATGGCGCTGGTGGTCGGCAACTTCTGCCCCGAGGTCGAGCAGCGCTGCCTTCGCTTCCTCGACGTCAACGATGGCCCCTACGCCGGCTACCGCTGCGCCGAGTTCGCGCGCCCCGCGACCTGCAAGACGGAGCGCAAGCCGATGCGCTTCTGCATCGACGTCGACGAGCAGGGGGCGACGCACGCCGATCCGCGCCCGGCCAGCCGCGTGTCGTACGACGCGGCCAAGCAGGCCTGCGGCGTGCGCGGCGCGCGGCTCTGCACCGAGTCGGAGTTCCAGTTCGCCTGCGAGGGCGAGGAGATGCAGCCGTACCCGTACGGTTGGTCGCGCGACTCGACCGCCTGCAACATCGACCGCACCGACCTCGGCAGCTTCGGCAACCTCAAGGATCTGCGTGACGAGACCGGCGCGCGTCCGCGCTGCGCGAGCCCGTTCGGTGTGCGCGATCTCACCGGCAACCTCGAGGAGTGGGCGACGAACGATCGACCGATGTGGCACAAGCGCACCACGCTGCTGCTGGGCTCGTGGTGGCTGCCGGGGCGCTCGACCTGTCGCCAGGTCAACGGCGGGCACGACAACGCGTACTCGGGGCCCGAGACCGGCTACCGCTGCTGTCAGTGAACCGCGCGCTCCCGTCGTGAGGGGCGTGCGCCCGCGCCGGTAACGCCGCGCGCGCTCGGCCGACCACTCTTCACATACGATCGCCTCGCATCCGCGCGGCGATCGCGCCCGTCGTCTCCGGTCCGCGCGGTTCGCCTCGCGGGCTGGAATTGCGACGCGACGCTGGCGTCGCCGCCCGAGGCTTCGCGAGCGCTCGATCGTGCGACTGCGGGGCTTGCGCGTGGAACTCCGCGCGACCTGCCCGACCGTCGCCGCCACGAGCCCTCGCGCGCCTCTCGTGCCCCCGAGCTGTCTCGCCGGCGCGCGCGGCCACGCCCCCCTCGAACGTCGGTGCGCGCGTCCGCGACGAGAGGGGTTTCGGGGCACGGCCGGTCACGGCCCGGACGCGCGGAGGGGTGCCGTGATGCAGGCGATGGAAGCTCTCAGGCAATCGGGGTGGTTCGAGAAGCTGAGACGACGCCTCCGCGTCGCGCTCGCGAGGCTTCGCGGCCCGGAGAATTCAGGCGGCTCCGCGGGGCGCGCCCCGTCGCGCGAGCTCGTGAGCCTCGCGTGGCCGATCGCGGTCAGCATGCTCGGCGACGTCGCCATGGGGCTGGTCGACACCCGCCTCGTCGCGGGGCTCGGCGCCGCGGCGCTCGGCGGCGTCGGCGTCGCGACCACGATGATGTACCTCGGCTACGCGTTCATCTTCGGGTTGATGCGCGGCGTGAAGGTGCGCACCGCGCACGCGGTGGGCGAGGGGCGCGCGGCCGCGACGATCGCGTACGCGCGCGCCGGGCTCGGCATCGCCGTGGCCGTCGGCTTCGCGATGTTCGTGCTCGGGCGCGACGCCGGGTGGGCGCTGCGCCTGCTGGGCGTCGACGCGTCGCTGGTCGGGCCCGCGCGCGACTTCCTCGCCGCGCGGACCTGGGGCGCGATGTCGATCGGCGTCGTGTCGGCCATGGTGCAGTACCGGCAAGGGCGCGGCGACGCGCGCACGCCGATGCTCATCGGGCTCTTCGGCAACGCGCTCAACGCCTTCCTCGCGTTCTCGCTGATCTACGGGCGCTTCGGCTTCCCGGCGCTCGGCGTGCGCGGGGCGGGGATCGGCACCGCGATCACCGAGACGGTGCAGGCGACGCTGCTGCTCGGGCTGCTCGTGCGTGAGGCGCGCGGGAGCGAAGATGTCCGCGTTCCCGGCGCGCTGCGTAGCGTGCTTGGGCTCGGGCTGCCGACCGGCATGCAGTTCGGCTTCGAGTCGCTCGCGTTCCTCGCGTTCACCGCGGTGATCTCGGGGCTCGGCGCCGAGCAGATCGCCGCGCACCAGGTGGCGATGGCGATCATCCGCACGTCGTTCCTGCCGGGGATCGCGGTGGCCGAGGCGGCCAGCGTGCTCGTCGGCAACGCCCTCGGCGAGCGCGACCTCGCGCGCGCCGATCGCGTGACCCGCGCCGCCATCGCGCTGGCGGCCGGGTTCATGACGGCGTGTGGGCTGGTGTTCGCGACCTGCGGCGCGGCCATCGCGCGCGGCTTCACCGACGACGTCGATCTCTCGACCATCGTGCGGCGCTTGCTGCTCGTGGCGGCCCTGTTCCAGACCCTCGACGCGATCACGATCGTGCTCCGCGGCGTGCTGCGCGCCGCGAAGGACGTGCGGGTCGTGGCGGCGATCGGCGTCGGGCTCGCCTGGACCTGCATCCCCAGCGCGGCCTGGTTCTTCGGCCGCGTCGTCGGCCTCGGCGCCCTCGGCGGTTGGCTCGGGTTCGTCGCCGAGACGACCTTCGCCGCCGCGCTGTTCTGGCGACGGTGGACGCGGGGGGGGTGGAGGCTCGCCTACGCCCAGCGCCGCGAGCGCCGCGAGGAGCTCGCGTGCGATGTGGCGGCGGTCGCGGTCGCGGCCGAGTAGACGGAGCCGCGCGTGCGGGTCCGGGTCCGTGCTCGTGCGCGGGCTCGGGCTCGTACGCGAGGCTCAGATCTCGGACTCGAACAGCTCGTACCTCGCCTGCTTCATCCCCAGCGCGCGGTACGTCGCCTGCGCCTTCGCGTTCGCGCGCTCGACGTACAGCCGCACCCCGCAGCAGCCCGCGGCCTTCGCGGCCTGGACGACGTGGGCGTAGAGCGCGCGGTAGACGCCGCCGCGCCGCGCGTCCGGCTCGACCCAGACCGACTGGATCCACCACCACCACGCGTCGCGCCAGTCGCTCCACTCGTAGGTGATCATCAGCTGGCCGACCGGCGCGCCAGCGCGCTCGGCCACGAAATACAGCCCCTTCTGCGGGTCGCCGAGCAGCGCGCGGGCGCCGCGGCCGGCGCGCACGGGGTCGAGCGCGAGCCCCTCGGTCTCGAGGGCCATCGCGACGTTGAAGCGCGTGATGACGTCCGCGTCGTCGAGCCGGGCAGGGCGCAGCGACAGCGCCGTCATTCGACGACGTGCACGAGCTCGAGCTCGAAGTAGAGCGTGCTGTTGGCGGGGATCTTCGCCTGCGCGTTGTCGCCGTAGCCGAGGTACGCGGGCACCACGAGCTTGCGGACGCCCCCCTTGCGCATGCCGACGATCCCCTTGTTCCACCCGGCGATGATGTTCTTGTCGCCGACGATGAACGTGAGCGGCTGGCCGCGCGGGTGCGAGTCGTCGAAGACCGAGCCGTCCTTGAGCGTGCCGCGGTAGTGCACGCTCACCGCGCGCCCTTCGCGCGCCTCGGCGCCGGCGCCGACCTTCACGTCGTCGATCTCGAGCGAGGCCGCGGGCGCCGCCGAGGACGCGGCCGCCGAGGCAGACGCCGCCTCGACCGCCGAGCGCGAGGGAGGCGGCTCGCAGGCCGCGCCCGCCAGCACCAGCGGCAGCGCGAGCGACGCGCCGAGGAGCAGGAGCTTCTTCATCGGGCGGCCGCCTTCCAGCCGAGCCCGATGCGCTTCTTGGCGAGCGCGAGCGTCGGCCCGGCGATGGCGCGCGCACGCTCGGCGCCGCGATCGAGGATGGCCTCGAGCTGCGCCGGGTCGGCCAGGTAGGTCGCGACCTTCTCCTGGATCGGCTTCAGCGTCTCCGACACGAGCTCGCCGAGGTCCTTCTTCAGGTGGCCGTACATCTTGCCGACGTACGCTTCCTGGAGCTGCGGGATCGGCTTGCCGGTGAGCGCCGAGGCGATCGTGAGCAGGTTGGTGATCGCCGGCTTGTCGGGCGTCGCGAGGATCTCGCTGCCGCTGTCGGTGACGGCGCGGGCGAGCTTCTTCTTGATCACGTCCGGCCCGTCGGTGAGCAGGATGTACGAGCCCGCGTTCGGGTTCGATTTCTCCATCTTCCGCGTCGGATCGTCGAGCGACATGATGCGCGCGCCGACCTTCGGGATGACCGGCTTCGGCACCACGAACGTCTCGCCGAAGAGCCCGTTGAAGCGGATCGCGACGTCGCGACAGAGCTCGACGTGCTGCTTCTGATCCTCGCCCACCGGCACCTCGTCGGTGTTGTAGAGCAGGATGTCGGCGGCCATGAGGATCGGGTAGTTCAGCAGCCCGGCGGAGACGCCCTCGAGCTTGCCCTTGGCCGTCTTGTCCTTGAACTGCGTCATCCGGTGCAGCTCGCCGTAGTACGTGACGCTGTTGAGCACCCAGGCGAGCCCGGTGTGCTCGGGCACGTCGGACTGCACGAACAGGATGCAGTGCTCGGGATCGAGCCCGACCGCGAGGTAGATGGCGGCGACCTCGCGCGTGTTGCGCCGCAGCTCCTCGGGGTCGATCCGGATCGTGATCGCGTGATCGTTCACCACGCAGAAGATCGGATCGACCTCGCGCTGCCCTTGGACCCAGTTGCGCAGCGCGCCGAGGTAATTGCCGAGCGTGAGCGTTCCGGTCGGCTTCACGCCGGAGAACACGCGCGGTCGTTTCTTGGGTTCGGCGCTCGGGGCGCGCGGGGCGTCGGGAGGGGAGGCCTGGGCTTCGGTCACCGGCGCCTTCTGGCCGTGGAGCGTCGCCGGGGCAAGCGCGCGCGGTGCGCGGGCGCTGCGTCGGCCCTCGCGCGGGGCGTTCGCGGGCCGTTCGCGAGGGGGCGCGCCACGTCCGCGGCGAGGGTGCTGGACTTCGTCGGCCGCTCGGCCACCATCCCCCTTCGATGCGCCGTCACGCCGCCTGCGCCGCCTTC
>CAIXWQ010001044.1 GCA_903923175.1 uncultured delta proteobacterium
GAGCAGTCGGCGCGTCTCGCCGAGCACCGCCATCGCGTGCTCGAGTGGCTCCGCGCCGAGCCGACGGCGTCGCTCGATGCGATCGGCGCGCGCCTCGCTGCGTTGAGTCCGCGGGCGCACGCGAGCGAGGCCGACGCCCAGCGCCAGGCGAAGGAGTACCTGAAGCAGCTCTACCGCTCGCTGCACGACCAGGGGCTCCTCCCGTCGAACGACTTCGTCGGGCTCGTGCACTTCGCGACCACCGGCGCCGAGGGGCTCGAGCTCGCCCGCGAGCTGCGGCCGAAGAACGCCTACAACCTGCTACGCCTGATCGTCACCGCGACGCGCTGGCTCGAGAGTGGGACACCGACGTTCGCCGCAGAGGGCGAGTTTCGCGACGAGCTCTTCGCGATCAAGCGCGGCGAAGTCCCACTCACCGAAGTGCTCGCACGCGCGGAGGGGCTCTCGGTCGATCTGGAGGCCGCCCGCACCAAGACCTCACTTCCTGCGCAGCCCGACGTGCCGCGCGCGGAGGCCGCTTTGCGACGAGTTCGGCACGAAATCGCCCGACGGGCCGTGCTCGGCGCGCCGGGCCCGTTCGGCGCCGATGCGCCCGCGCCGCCCGTGGCGCACTGGGAGGAGCCGTGAAGGGATACGAAGCGCTCACCGAAGCACAGGCGACCGCCACGCGCGCCCTGCTCGCCGAGGAATCGGCGCAGCGAATGCACGTGGTCATCTACCTGAGCGGCGCGCACGCCTATGGATTCCCCTCGCCCGACAGCGACGTCGACGCCAAGGCGATCCACGTCGAGCCGACGCGGCGTCTCTTGGGGCTGTTCCCATCGCTCCCCACCGCCGAGCGGATGGAAGTGCGCGACGGCGTCGAGGTCGACTACAGCTCCAACGAGCTCGGTCAGGTCGTCGCCGGGCTGCTGAAGGGGAACGGCAACTACCTCGAGCGGCTGCTCGGCGAGACCACGCTCGAGAGCGGCGAGCTCCACGCCGAGCTGCGCGAGCTCGCGGTCCGCACGCTGAGCCGACGCTACGCGCACCACTACCGGGGATTCGCGAATCAGCAGCTAGCACTGGCCGAGAAGACGCCGACCGCGAAGAAGGTCCTCTACGTCTTCCGCACGGCGCTCACCGGCGCGCATTTGCTGGCCGCGGGACGCATCGTCACCGACGTCAATGAGCTGCTCGACGATCACGGTCTTGGGGAGGTGCGCGAGCTCATCGCGCTCAAGCAGGCCGGCGAGCGGGTCGCGCTGCCCGAGGCGGAGCAGGCGCGGTGGCTCGCGATGGCAAAGAGGACCATCGAGCGAATCGCCGAAGCGTGGGTGCGCTCACCGGTGCCCGCCGAGCCGGAGGGGGTTCAGGCGCTCGACGCGTGGCTGGTGGAGACGCGCGCGGCGCGGGTGTGACGGGCGGGCGACGTGGCGACGCGGCGAGGCTACAAGGACAGCCGCAGAGCGTCGGACGCCGGCCAAGCCGCAACAGGCGCAACACCGTTGATCTCACGAGACATTCCGCCGCAGTCGCCGCAACCTCACGGCTTGCCCGCCTCAGGACTGAGCCCGCGCGCGGCGCCCTCTCGAAGGGGCTCGCGGCGGACGGCTTAGCGTAAGCCACCCTGCGCGGTGCGTGCGATGGCTGACCCCGGGCCGCCCGAGGCTCGACCTCGACGGGCTCTCGGTCGGGCTGGCGAACGCCGTTTGGGACCCTCGACCGACCGCGCGGGTGGTGCTCGACGAGCGACTCGCGACTGGCTGGTAGCCGCTGCCGACGGGAACGACAGGCGGAGATCGACTGCTCGGTGGAGAGCTCCCGCGCCGCCCTCGTGGTCGCCGTCGTTCAGCGCTCGTGCACGAGTGCGTCGATCTCATCAGCCCGCTCGCGCAAGCTCCCGGCAACGAGGCGCCGGACGTTTCCAGGCCGTCGCCTTGGTGACCGAACCCGCAGGACCGGGTACGCCGAACGGCATGCCCCCCGCCGAAACCTTCCCATTCGGCGCTCCGCTCCGGTCGCTCGTGCAGGCCGACCAGAGCCCCAGGCGCGTCGTCGTCCTAGAGCGCCGATCACGTTGATAGCGACGTGATTTCGATCACTTGCGGAGGGGGATCGACACTTGGCACTCCGCATGATCTCGTGCGCCCAAGGAGGCCGCACGTGAAACGATGGACGCCAC
>CAIXWQ010001045.1 GCA_903923175.1 uncultured delta proteobacterium
CGCGGGCGGCGCGGCGGCGACCGACGCGGGGGCGGACGCGACCCCGGCGCCGGAGCACGAGCCGGCGTGCGGGGCCGATCCGACCGGGCTCGCCTCGACGCCGACCCCCTCGACGCGCGTCGCGACGATCGCGCCGAAGAAGACGCCGCTCGCGCAGCCCGCGGCCCAGAGCCCGATCGATCACGCGACGCTCGTCAGCGCGCTCGCCGACGGGCTCGGCGACACCACGCAAGGGCCCGGCGAGGACGGCGGCGTGGTCGACACGCTGCTCCCCGGCGCGGGGCCGAGCGCGGGCGTGGCGGGGCGCGCGAGCCTCGCGTGGATCGGGCAGCTCTCGGACTTCCAGCTCGTCGACGACGAGTCGCCCGCGCGCCTGATGACCCTCGACAACGCGCAGATCCCGGGCGCGGCGCGGCCGCAGGAGGGGGGCGTCGCGCACACGGTCTCGGCGATGCACCGCACGCTCGGCGCGATCACGAAGACGCGGCCGTTCGACTTCGAGATCGTCACCGGCGACTGCGCCGACAGCGCGCAGCAGAACGAGCTCACCTGGTTCGTCGATCTCATGGACGGCAAGCCGGGGCTCTCGACCGACAGCGGCGACAAGGACGATCCGGTGGTGGGCCCGGGCAACGACGTGAAGGATCCGTTCGACCCCACGCCCGCGCCTTCGCCCTGGTATTTCGTCTTCGGCAACCACGACGTCGAGGTGGCCGGCACGTCCCTGCCCGACGAGGCCTCCGCGCAGCGCGCCACGGGGACCGATCCGCTGAACGGCACGCGCGACTACCGCCTCGCCTTCGCCCCCGTCACGCGCGAGGCGGTGCCGGCCGATCCGCTGCGGCGGCAGCTCGCGCGCCAGGAGATCCTCGATCTCGTGACGCGCTCGAGCGCCGCGAAGCCCGGGCCCGCCGGTCACGGCTTCGCGCCGGCGGCGACCTCGACGACGTACACGGTCACGCCGATCGCCGGGGTGCCGCTGCGGCTGATCGAGCTCGACACCTCGAGCCCGTGGGGCGGCTCCGACGGGCTCGTGAAGACCGCGTTCGCCGACGGCGTGCTCGAGCCGGCGCTCGCGAAGGCGGACGCCGATCACGTGCTGGTCATCCTGGCCTCGCACCACTCGACCACCGCGCTCACCACCAAGCGCGGCCTCGACTCGGCGCTCGACGCCGACGCGATCGCGCCGAACGATCTCGAGGCGCTCGTCGCGTCGCACCCGAGCGTCGTGCTGTGGCTCGTCGGCCACGACCACAAGAACCGCATCCGCGCCGTCCACGGGCCGTCGGCGGCCGCGCCCGGCTACTACGAGATCATGACCGACGCGATCGCCGACTGGCCCTCGCAGGCGCGCGCGATCGAGCTGGTCGCGGTGCCTTCGGCCACCGGCGGCGCGCCGACGCTCTCGATCTTCACCAGCATGATCGACTACGAGGCGCGCACCTGCCTCGAGGCGCGCTTTCGCGCGTGGTCGCTGGTCGACGTGAACGACGGCTACTCGCCGAGCGGGGCGGGGACGCCGCAGGACCGCAACGTGGAGCTGCGACGCGCGCTGCCGACGGGCTTCTCGCCCTCCGGCCTCGGCACCCAGGTGCTGCAGACCGAGACGACGATGGTGGGGAAGTAGCGGCCTACGCCGGCGTCGGCGCGGCGCCCGGCGGCGCGAGCGGCTCCGCGGCCTTCGCGCGCTTCGGCGCGCGGCGCCGCCCGAGCCACAGCACCACGCCGACGAAGACGACGCCGAACACGGTGGCGCCCGCGCCGAAGAAGAACGCGAGCGGCCGGTAACGCACTCGAACGAGCTGGGTGCCCGCGGGGACCTGCACCTCGAGCTGCCCGTTGAGCGCCCGGCGCGTGACGCCGACGTCGCTCTTCCAGTCGGGGTCGTAGGTCGAGTGGACGTGCAGCACGGTCGGCCGCGTCGCGGTGAGCTCGACGACGTAGCCGTTCTGCGTGACGTCGACCTTGGTGACGCTCCCCGCGCCGGCGTCGAGGTGCGCCTGCGGGACCGCGCCGACCGGGAGATCACGCGCCTCCGGGTAATCCCAGGGCTTCCAGATGCACCCCGGCACGCCGACGTCGCGCGCGGGGTACTCGGCGCTGCGGTTCGCGTCACGGCCGTCGACGAAGCGGAACGGCCCGGCCGACACGAGCGTCTGCGGCAGCATCGGCTCGGTGAGCCAGAGCTTGTGGCAGTTCTCGGTGGTGACGAGCGGGTCGTAGATGGCGACCAGCGCCACAGCGACCAGCAGCGCCTGCAGGACCGGCCGGCGGCGGGCCACGATCTTCAGCGCCGCGTCGAGCGCGATGCCGGCGGCGATCGAAAGGCCGAGGAGCGCGAGGCCGACGTAACGCGAGGGGACGTGCAGCTGCGCGTAGACCGGCAGCTTGGCGAGCAGCGCGTAGGGGGCGCTCTCCGAGTAGCGCCCGCGCACCAGCAGCAGCCCGACCACGAGGAGCAGCACGCCTTCGAGCCTGCGCGGCTTCAGGATCAGCGCCGCGCCCGCCCCCGCGATCGCGAAGCCGAGAGCGAGCGGGCCGACGTAGGCGCGGTACTCGTCGAGGCTGTACGGGTGGCCGGGGAAGCCGCCGTGCCGGTTGTCGATGAACATCGGGATCAGCTCGGCCCAGGTCTGCTTGTCGAGCTCGACCGGATGCGCCGGGTGGCGCACGAGCTCGACGAGCTGCGGGAAGAGCTTGGCGCCGGCGACGAGCACGAACGAGACGAGCAGCAGCGAGGCGAGCCGCAGCACGCGGTAGGCGCGCCCGCCCGAGAAGAGGCGCGGCCCCTCGGCGAGCGCGAGCGCGACGAGCGCGTACGGGACGGTGAACCCGCCGCCGTCGAGCGCGGCGACCCCGAGCACGGCGCCGGCGCCGACGGCCGCGCGCACGTCGTCCTCGCCGAGCCGCGCGAGCAGGAGGATCCAGGGCACCAGCGCGAACGTGACGAAGCACGGCTGCGCGGCGAACTGCTGGCAGACGAAGCCCGACGCGCCGAAGACCGCGCCCGCGAACAGCGCGGGGACGGCGCCGAGCGCGAAGACACGGCGCCCCCACGCGTAGACGCCGGTGACCGCGACGACGACGCCGAGCGTCGGGTACCAGCGCTCCATGACGTCGCCGCCGACGTCGAGCGCGCCGGCGACGAGGCCCGAGAGGAGCTGCGTCTCCGGGTTCGGCAGCAGCGGCCGGCCGCCGCACTCGCTGCGGTCCCACAGCGGCAGCCCCTCGCCGCGCGCGAACGAGGCGCGGAAGACCTCCCAGTTGCGGATGCCGATCTGCCCGAGCCCCGACATCGTGCGGGGCGTGCGCAGGAAGAGCCGGCGCGCGAGGTAGGCGACGACGCACGCGGCCACGAGCACCAGGAGACGGCGCGACCAGGCCGAGACGAGCGCGCGGCGGCGGGCGGGGAGCATGGGCGGGCGGGCAGGTTAGCAGGAGTGACGTCGCGATTCGCGCCGCGCGAGACGCGACGAGCCGGACGCGCTAGGAGCCGAGCTCGCTCGATGCTCGGCCGCTTCTTCCCCCTGATCGCGACGGTGCTGATCGGCGCCGCGCTCGGCGTCGCGATGCGCGCGTCGGGCTCGCCGGCGTTGCCTTGGGCGTGGGCCGGCGGCGGCTACGCGGTCTGCGCGGCGCTCGCGCTCGTCTACCTCCGCAAGGAGGAGGCGCTCGGCGAGCTGCTCGCGTACAAGGGCGGCGACGCCACGCGCGGCCTGCTCGCCGCTGCGGGCGCGCTCGTCGTCGTGTACGGCACCTCGGTGGCGGCGCTGGCGCTCCTGCCGACGTTCGCGACCGGCGAGCTCGTGACGGTGGTGCGCACGGCCATCGGGCTCCCCGAGAAATGGCAGCGGTTCGCGGCCATCGTCGCGCTGGCCGCCGCAGAGGAGCTCGTGTGGCGCGGCGCCGTGCTGCGCTCGCTCGAGGGGAGCCTCGGCTCGGCGCGCGCGCCGTGGGCCGCCGGGGCGCTCTACGTGCTGTCGCTCGTCCCCACGCTGAAGGCGCCCATGATCGGCGCCGCCGCGGTGCTCGCGGTGGCGACCACGCTGATCGTCCGCCGCACCGGCCGCGTGACGCCAGCCATCATCGGGCACGCGATGTTCACCTGGCTCGCGCTCGAGATGATCCTGCCGGCGCTGTGGAACGGCGTGCGCTGACGAGAGCCCGGGCTCAGCGTCGCGGCCGCGCGCGCGCCAGCTCGGCCTCGAGCTCCGCGATGCGGGCGGCGTCCGCGGCGCGCTCCTGCTCGCGCGCCGCGCGCTCCTGCTCGCGCGCCG
>CAIXWQ010001046.1 GCA_903923175.1 uncultured delta proteobacterium
AGGTAGTCGAGCGTCCGGCCGATCGCGCGCCGGACGGCCTCCTCGACGCCGCCGGTCCGTCGCGTCGTGAGCCGAGCGCGGCGCGCGGCGACGATCGCGCGAAGGCGCGCGAGCGCGGCGTCGTAGCTGGGGCGCTCCTCCTCGGACGCGCGCGTCCGCGCGGCTTCGAGCGCGCGCAGCGCGAGCGTCGCGTCGACGAGTCCGTAGTCGGCGTGGCGCGCGAGCGCTCGCACGGCGGCGGCGCGCAGCTCGGGAGCGTCGGGAGCGTCGGTCGCGTCGAGCGCGTCGAGGTGGCGACCGACGGCCTCTATCGATACCCAGCGGTACACGAAGTCGAGGCCGGTCCCCTTGATGTTCTGCAGGCCGACGATGCGCACGCGGGCGCCAGGTGGGCTCGCCAGGGCGATCGCCTCGAGCAGCTGATCGCCCGTGGTCGCGGCGTCCTCGACGGCGGTGACCGACGAGAGGAAGAGCGCCTCGAACGCCGTCCGGAAGACGCGGTCGACCTCGGCGGGGCGCGTGCCGAGATCGCGCGCGAGCGTCTGGTGGACGGCGCGCACCGTGCGACGGCCGGCGATCGCGCGGACGACGTGCGGACGCTCGGCCTCGGGCACGGCGGCGAGCGCGGCCGCGACGGCGACGCGCGCGCGCTCGAACGGCTCGTCGGGCGCGGTCGGCGTGAGGAGCGCCTCGATGGACGCTTCGGGCAGCGACGCGAGGCCGAGCGCGTCGAGCTCCTCGCGGACCGAGGCGGCGTCGGTGCGCCCGATCTTCACGCGCAGGAACGCGCGATCGACGCGGGCGCGCGCGACGCGCAGGCGTTCGGTGCCGTCGCCGTGGAGCTCGCGCGTGGGCGCGAGGGCCCGCGCCTCGTTGGCGACCGCGTCGCGCAGGAAGCCGAGGAAGCCGCCGACGTTGGTGCCGATGACGAAGTGCGCGTGCGCCGAGGTGTCCTCGGCGAGGAAGCGCGCGAACACCTCGCTGCGCGCGACGCGATCCGCGCGGTTGTTCACGACGGTGACGACGCGCGTCGCGGGCTCGCGGTCGGGCTCGTGCGCGTCGAGGCCGCAGCGCCGCCAGTTGCCGAGCGCGCCGGTGCGCTCGTTCGCGCTCATGCCGTTGATGAACGAGAGGGTGCGACCGAGCCAGGGCACCGCGCGCGACTCGCTCAACGCGCCGAGGTCGGCGACGACGTGGTCGGCCATCTCGGCGATCGCGATCGGCCCGGGCACGCCGAGCGCGCGGCCGAGCGCCGCGACCAGCGCGACGTTGCGCGGGTGCTCGCGGTACGGGAAGCGCGCGAGGAGATCCTCGGGGATCAGCTCGGCGTCGCGGGCGCCGACCGCGTGCAGCACGGTGCCACGCTCGCGCGCGCGCTCGCGCAGCAAAGGGAGCATCTGCTCCTCGGTGGTCAGCAGGTGGGCGCGCGCGGGGACGAACTCGCTGATGACCGACGCGACGTCGTAGCCGCTCGGCCCCTGCACGTCCTCGTGATCGGGGTAGGCGTTGGTGATGGTCGAGAAGTCGTCGCGCATCCACTGCTGCTGCAGCAGGCTCACCAGATCCGGTTGCAGCGCCATGCACTCCCAGAGGAAGACGCGCACGCGTAGGCGGCGCGCGAGCTCGAGCAGATCGCGCTGCTCCCACACCGTGGCCTTGTCGTAGGGCCGGTGGACGAAGATCTCCCGCGCCGGCAGGCCCGGGATGGCGTGGATGAACATCGCCTCGCAGCCGGTCGTCTTGACCAGCGTCTCGTGGCCGAGCCCCTGGAACAGCGCCGCCTTCAGGCGCTCGGTCCCGGACTTGCCGCGCGTGCCCCAGCCGCCGATCACCAGCGGGATCGCCGCTCGATCGGACTCGATGCTCCGCCGGATGACGGCGCTCCGGAGCAGGAACGCGCCGAGCACGACGGTCGCGTAGGCCGCGAGGTGGGGGAGGCGGTTGCCGGCGGGCGAGGACGCGTAGCGCGCGAGGTCGCCGAGCACGTCGCGGACGCGCGGGAGGCCGTCGAGCGCGGAGGTGAGGAGCGGTAGCAACGCGGGCGGCGCGAGCGCCGAGATCGCGCCTCGCTGGAGCGCGCGCTCCGGCTCCGGCAGCGCGGCGCCGGCGGGCCGCGGCGCGCGCGCGACCAGCGTCTTGCGGGCGAGGCCGTCGGGGACGAGCGCGAGGCTCGGACGCACGTCGTCGAGCGCGTACGGCTCGAAGCGGATGGAGATCCCGGTGGCGCGCGCGATCTCGTTCACGAATGCGCTCTGCGCGGCGGGCTCGGCCGCGTCGAGCGCGCGTCGCCGCAGCTCCGCGAGCCGTGCGTACCCGACGACCAGCGCGAGGCGCCCTCGCAGCCGCTCGCTCCAGCGCGGCGACGGTTCGAGCCGCGTGAGTCCGGTCGGGCCCGCGAGCGTCACGGCGCGCGGGCGCAGCAGCGAGAGCCCGAGGAGATCGTCGAGCAGCGGGACGCTCCGCCCCCAGCCGTCGCCGTGCGCGCCGAGCACGCGCTCGCCGGGGACGCGCGTGGCGGTCAGCTCGGCGAGGCCGCTCGGCGGACCGCGCAGCGTCCCGCGGGGGGTGCGGCCGAGCGTGTGCTGGAACGCCTGGCGCTTGCTCGGCGAGGGATGGAGCAGCTCGTGGAGGGCGCGCCAGGTCGCGAAGCCGCGTGCGTCGCCGCGGTGGAGGCGCAGCCCCGTGGGGAGGCGGTCGACGGCGACGCCATAGGCGCCGCACGCGAGCACGGCGAGCACGCGCGCGAGGCGCGGCGCGGCGAGCGCGGCGAGCGCGTCGTCGACGACCTCGCAGCTGCCGCCGACCGGGGTGTCCGCGAGCGCGTCGGCGAGGCGGTCGTGGGCGGCGCGCGCGAGCGGGTCGGTCGCGACCGCGATCGCCGCGATCGCCTCGCCCAAGCGGGTGCGCGTCGATTCGCCGAGCTCGCTGCGGAGAGCGGCGCGCGTCAGCGCCTCGAGCAGCGGCGAAGGCTCGGCGACGTGGCCGCCCTCGGCGAGCCCGATCAGCTCATCGGCCGCGATGCGCACCACGACGTCGTGCTCGTCCCGCGCGACCGCGGCGCTCAGCGCGCCGACGTCGCGGTGGCGCGCCGCGAGCGTCACCAGCGCGACCGCGCGCACGCGGTGACTCGGGTCGTCGGCGCAGAGGCGCGCGAGGCGCCCGCGGTCGTGCTCGGCGTGCGCGAGACCGACGCGCACGTGCTCACTCGGGTCGGCGCTCGCGAGGGCGGCGATGGCGGCCGGGGCCTTCGCGCCGAGGGCGCCTCGGGCCGCGAGGTCGACGAGGCGTTCTCGCACGAGGAAGTCGTCGCCCTCGCCGGGGCGCGCGAGGCGCTCGAACGCGAGCGCGCGGGCGAGGCGCGGATCGAACGTCGCCAGCGCGGCGAGCGCCGCCGGCTGGACCCAGCGGTGCTCCTCGCGGCCGGCGAGCACACGCAAGCCGGCGCGGACGGTCGGCTTCACGTCGGCGCCGAGCCCGTGCGCCGCGAGCTCGCCGAGCAGGCCGAGGGCCTGGACGCGGCGCGACCACGCCCCGGGCTCGCG
>CAIXWQ010001047.1 GCA_903923175.1 uncultured delta proteobacterium
CGTCGACGACCTGAAGCTTCCGGCGAATCGACGCGAGAAGTGCTGGGACGGTGGTGTCGAGGCGAACTGCAGCCTTCTTCGGAGAGACGATGTTTCGGCTCTCGCGGGGTTCGGCCGAGGGCGCAGCACGGGTCGTCCTGCCCGCTGGCTTGGGCCCCGTCGTATCTCCCATGGATACCTCCGCTCGTTGCACCTTCATGCGGCGTGCAATGGCACGCTCCGCATGACGGCGAGAGGCAACATAGCGCCGGTCTGACTCATGTCAAATGCCTATTGTGGACGCGCCACTCGATGAACTGCCCATTCAGTTACGGGACGCATTCGCCGCCAGCTCCACTGCAGTGCGAATGCGTGCTGCGTGCTCCTCGCCCAGGGTTCGGCCGCCCGATAGGTACTGACGCACGCTCGACGCACTGATCCCCGCCGCTCGTGCGAAGGCGCGCTGGCTCTTGAAGCACTGCAGCGCAGCTTCGAGTTCCGCCAGCCCCATCGCCAGCACCTGCGGCGGTCGTCCCTCGGGCCGGAGCTCGATCGTGGCGTTGGCCGCGTGCCAGTCGAGTGGCAGAACCCGACCTACGTGCAGGAGTAGGGCCGAACGGGCTCTGCGTGGAGCCCGGATCCTACCGAAGGTCTGGGTCAGCTCCGCAGCGGCAAGCTCACCGGCCCGTCGATCTGCTGCCTCGCCGCTCAGGCCGAGGAGAGCGGCTTCAGCGGCGGCCTGCGCAACGTTCGGCCACGGGTCCCCGAGCGTGATGATCCCATCGATCTCTGCCCAGTCGACACCGTCGAAGGCGTTCATGCTTCTGAGGGCGCCGTAGTGCGCGAACACGATCTTCACTGGCGCAGCGGTGAATGCGGCCATGATCAGGTCGTCGTTCTTCGTGCCGTCCCTGACTGCACGTAACCGTTCACGGCATCCCCGCCGCGCCCAGCACGCCTACGCGGCCAGCCTGGCTGTCAGATCGCACTTCTGATCGGCTGTCACGATGAGCGACGGCGGCGCCGATCCTCGGAGCCTCGCGACGCAAGCGTCACGTAGGAACGCGAGCACATTGCGCCCCTGCTGGCGGAGGCTGGCGTTGGTCGTCAGGATTCGCTCGACGAAGCGGCTGCCCAGCTCCGAGTGCGTTCCTTGGCACATGCGTCGCCAGAGGACGGCGTGGCGAACGCTGCGCTCGGCGACGTTGTTGGTGGGCTCGACGCCAAGCACGCGAACGAAGGTCCAGAGCGAGTCGACGCTGCCGAGGAGCTTCTTGCAGGTCTTCGCGGTCTTGGGGTGAAGGCACCCCGCGCCCTCCGCGAGCAGGTCTTCGACCCTCCTGCGAAGGTCGCGCATGTAGGCGGTGAAGGACGACCGCGCGAGCGTGCCGTCGCGGACTCGGTGCCACCAACCGAACATGCGCTTGGTCTCATCGAGGAGCGCGTTGCCGATCCGCTCGGAGTCGCCACCTCGCTCGGAGATCGCCGTGAAGTCCCGGATCAGATGCGCCCAGCAGAACTGCCGCATGTGAGCCGGCCACCAGTTGTAGGCACCGTGCCGATCGGTGACGAGAACCCCGGCCGCCCTCACGAGCAGCGAGCGGGCTGCGTCGGTGTTGCGGCGGAGCTGGACCATGAAGACGGTCACGCTGGCGGTGACGACGACCCAGAGCCACGCACGACCTCGCGCCTCGCGCCACCCGGTCTCGTCGGTGTTCTTCACCGGCGCGTCCAACGAGGCCTGGAGCGCGAGCGCGTAGGGCACGGCGAGCGCCTCACTGGCCTGCTTCTGACAGCCGATGACGGCACCGACGGACATCGAGAGCCCGAACAGGTCGCGCAGGATCTCGGGCACCGCGCGCTTGCTCAATCGGTACACCCCGGTCAGCAACGCGACGAGCGCGGTCACGCTCGGGCCGAACGAGCCGGTCGGCACGCCCTCGGGCAGGTCGGCCAGCGTGACGGCGCCGCAG
>CAIXWQ010001048.1 GCA_903923175.1 uncultured delta proteobacterium
AGCGCCGCGTTCGCCTCGCCCGCGCGCGCGCCCGCCCGGGTCGCGGTGCCGACCGCGGTCACGCGCACCACGCGCCGCGGTCGCGCGCGCCGCTCGTCGTCGTCGTCCGAAGTGCCGGCGAACCCCGGCTTCGCGAAGGCGAGCACGGTGTCGACGCCGCCGAAGCCGAAGGAGCTGGAGAGCGCGACGCGCACCTCCGCGTGCTCCGCGGCTCCCACGACGTGCCGCAGCGCCGCGCACTCGGGATCGATCTGCTCGAGCCCGCCGGTCGGCGGGATCACGCCGAGCTGGATCACGCGCGCCGTGAGCGCCGCTTCGATCGCGCCGGCGGCGCCGAGCGTGTGGCCGATCTGCCCCTTGGTCGACGACACGCGCACGCGCGAGGCCTCGTCGCCGAGCGCGCGGACCAGCGCGCGCGCCTCCATCGCGTCGTTGAGCGGCGTCGCGGTGCCGTGCGCGTTGACGTAGTCGACCTCGCGCGGCGTGACGCCGGCGCGCGCCAGGGCGGCCAGGATGGTGCGCGCGGGGATCTCGCCGCTCGCCTCCGGGTTGGTGATGTGGTGCGCCTCCGAGAGCGCGCCCCAGCCGACCAGCTCGGCGCCCCAGCCCACGCCGCGCGCGCGGGCGCGCGACGGGCGCTCGAGCACCGCGAAGCCGGCCCCCTCGCCGATGGTGAGCCCGCGCCGTCGCACGTCGAACGGGCGCGCCGGCTCGGGATCGATCGCGCCGAGCGCGTTGAAGCCGGTGAACGTGAGCCGGCAGAGCGCGTCGGCGCCGCCCGCGAGCACGACGTCGACGAGGTCGAGCGCGAGCCACGCCGCGCCGAGCGCGAACGCGTTGGCGCCGCTGGAGCACGCCGAGCAGAGCGTGCGCGCGCGCGCGATCGGTCCGAGCGCCTCGTGCAGCCGGTCCATCGTGGCCGAGAGCGGGTGCGCCAGCATCTCCGGATCCGGGACGCGCGTGCTCGGATCGGTCGACATCTGCGCGAGCCTGCGCTCGGTCTCGAACATGCCGCCGGTGGTGCCGCCGAGCACCACGCCGAGCCGCAGCCCCTGCGCGCGCCGCGCGAGCCCCGCCTCCGCGAGCGCCTCCTCGGCCGCCTGCAACGCCATCGCGTCGGTGCGCGACCACGGCCGCCCGTCGGCGCGCTTCGGCACGACGAGGTGCCGCACCTCGGCCGCGAGGCCCGCGCGCTGACCGGTCGTGTCGAACAGCCCCAGCGGCGCCGCCGCGCGCTCGCCGGCGACGATGCGCGGCCACGCCTCGGCGAGCGAGCCGCCGAGGGCGCACACCACGCCCACGCCCGTGACTGCGACGCGCACGATGACCGCGCTACCCCGAGCCCTTCGGGGGGTGGTCGACGATCCACTTCGCCAGCGCGCTCACCGAGGCGAACGCCACGCGCCCGTCGGGCCCCTCGGGGATGCGCACCGCGAGCTTCTCCTCGACGGCCATCGCGAGCTGCAGCGCGTCGAGCGAGTCGAGCCCGAGCCCCTCGCCGAAGAGCGGCGCATCGTCGTCGATGCTGCTCGGCTCCCGCCCTTCGAGGTTGAGCTCGGTCACGATGAGCTCTTTGAGCTCCGCCTTCAGCCGGCCTTCGTCCATGGGATTGCGCTCGTCTCGGGGCGCCGGCCGTGCCCCATCGATGGTGCGCGCCGGCTGCCTCCCGGGTAGCACGCGCCGGCCGACCTGAAAACCGACCGATCACCGCGCCCCCGACGTCGCGCATCGCGCGGGCGGCACGGGCGCGCGGGGTGATACCCTCCCGCGGGCATGCGCGCTTCGCTTCGTCCCACGCTCGTTGCAGCGGCCGTCGCCTTCGGCGCGGTCGCCTCGCTCGCCGCCGTCCCCTCGCTCCGGGCCGCCACCGCGCCCGCCGCCCCGAGCGCGTCCGGCGCCCCGAGCGCGTCCGGCGCGAGCTCGGCCGCAGCA
>CAIXWQ010001049.1 GCA_903923175.1 uncultured delta proteobacterium
CCCGAGGCCGAGACGGCGCTGCGGCTCGTCGCCGACGCCCGCGGACGCGATGGTCGAGCGCACAACTGGTACCTGGCGGCGGTCGCGAAGAACCACCCGATCGACTGAGCGCTTGAGCGTCGCGACGCGTCGCGACACGTCGCTCGCCGCGTCCGTCCGACAGCCCGCGAGGCGCGCAGACGGTGCGACTCCGATGCGCGCCCGAAAGTCGGTCGCGCGGGACTACGATGGCGGGCGATGCCTTCGCCCCTGCGTGGTCGATTCGCTCTCGCGCTGCTCGCCGCGGCGGGCCTCTCGCTGGTCGCGCCCTCGGTGGCCGCCGACGTGCCGCCGCAGCGCACGTTCTTCAAGCTGGGCTCTTCGAACGGCCACGGCGCCATCCTGCTCGATCTCCAGCAGGCGCGGCTCACGCACTTCCACGAGCACCTGACGGCCTCCGAAGAGCCGCAGCTCGACGCGGCGGGCAACGACGTGTGGGACGCGACGGCGAACCAGTTCGCCTCGGTCATCACGCGCGATCTGCTCTTCGACGCGTATTTCGGCCTGCGCGCGAACGGCACGCAGGCGTGGCTCACCGGCGCGCCGGTCGATCTGACCAAGAGCGGCTACGCGCCGTGGCAGGCCGGCAAGACCGGCGGCACCGGCGTCGCGACGATGGTGCAGACCGTCGGCTCGATCGAGACCACGCAGTACTACTTCGCGCCGAGCGCGTTCCCGCACGACGGCTTCGTGATGGCGATGCGGGTGAGGAACGTCGGCGCCTCCGCGGCGACCGGCGTCTCGGCGTTCTCGATCCACAACTTCCACCTCGGCTACGGGCGTCCGACGTCGATCGGCGCGCTCGCCTCGACCGACATCGCGGCCAACGGCGAGACGATCTCGTTCGACGCCACCGGCGGGCACGCCGACTTCCTCGAGAAGGGGTTCGCCGGCGTGGTCACCGCGCGCGGGCTCGGCGCGCCTGCACATCACGGCTGGTCGGCAGGCTCCTCGGCGACGACCGTCTACTCGATCGTCAACGCGGGCGGAGGCTCGGCCGATCTCAACGATCTCACCGGCGCGGCGCCGACGGCCGACGACTCGATCAGCGGCTACCAGTGGAACGTCGGCACGCTCGCTCCGGGCGCCGAGGCGTGGGTCGGGCTCGTCGTCGCGCACCACGGAGATCCCTTCGGCGGCGCGACGACGCAGGGGTGGCTCGACACGTACGTCGGGAGCAAGACCGCGCAGCAGCTGGTGAACGACGAGATCGCGACGTGGACGGCGATGCAGACGGCGCTCGTCGTCCCCGCGGGGCTCTCCGCCGGCGAGGAGACGATGCTCCGCCAGTCGGCGGTGTGGCTCGCGATGGCGCAGGTGCAGGAGCAGCAGACGTACTTGCGGCAGTTCCTGACCAACGACTCCGACGCGCGCCGCACGCGCTTCCCCGCGCCCGCCGGCAGCGGCGCCGCCGCGCTGCCGAGCGACGTCGTGCACAAGGCGAAGGGGGCGATGCTCGCGTGCCTGCCGCCCGGCGAGTGGCAGGTCGCGTGGATCCGCGACGGCTCCTACGCGGCGGCCGCGCTCGCGTCGCTCGGTCTCAAGGACCAATCGAAGGCGGCGCTGCAGTTCTACCTGAACGCGCTCGGCGGGCGCTTCCAGGGGTGGAACGAGCTCAAGCCGTACTCGATGCCGCCCTACCAGGTCAGCCTGGTGCGCTACTACGGCTTCGGCGTCGAGGAGACCGACTTCAACGACTTCGGGCCGAACCTCGAGTTCGACGGCTTCGGCCTGTTTCTGTGGGCGCTCCGGCACTACGAGAAGGAGACCAAGGACCCCACGCTCGTCGACGCGAGCTGGCCGATGGTGTCGACGAAGATCGCCGACGCGCTCGTCGCGCTGATCGACCCCGCGACCGGGCTGATGCGCCCCGACTCGTCGATCTGGGAGTCGCACTGGAACGGGCGCCAGCGGACGTGGACGTACACGAACCTGACCGCGGCGCGTGGCCTGTGCGACGCCTCCGCGCTCGCGACCCGCGTCGGCGACACGGCCCGCGCGAAGACCTACCGCGACGCCGGCCTCGCGCTGCGCGTCGCGATCGCGACGAAGCTCACCGACGCCTCCGGCGCGCTCGCGTCGAACGCGGAGGAGCTCGCGTCGGGCGAAGGCTACTGGGACGCCGCGGTGCTCGACGCGATCGCGATGGGGCTCTTCGACCCCAAGGGGCGCATCGCCACCGCCACGCTCGCCGGCCTCGACGCGCACCTGAACGTGACCGCCGGCGCCGGCTGGTCGCGCAACGACGACCGCACCGATCACGCCGGCAAGACCGACGTCAGCCCCTGGGGGAGCGAGTACGACAGCGCCGAGTGGATCTTCACCGACCTGCGCGGCGCCGTCGCCAAGCGCCTCGCCGGCGACACCGCGCGCGCGGATCGCCTGCTCGCGTGGGTGCGCGATCAGTCGCTCACCAACTACCTCGCGGTGTCCGAGACGTATGACGAGGGGACGGGGCTCTACAAGTTCAACGCCCCGATGGTCGGCTTCGGCGCAGGCGTGTACGCGCTCGCGCTCGCCAACCGCGCGACGCCGCTCGATGAGCCCGCGTGCGGCGCGTACTACGACGAAGGCTCGCCGGGCGACGCGGGGGCCGACGCGGGCGAGACGGGGGGCGGCGACTCTGGCGTCGACTCCGGCGCGGGTGACGCAGGCAGCGACGCGAGCGACGCGACCGCTGCGGACGCGGCCGTCGACACCGGCGCGGGTGACGCAGGCAGCGACTCGAGCGCACCCGACACCGGCGTGGTGACGCCGCCCGCGCCCGCCGACTCCGGCGGCTGCGGATGTCGCACGCACGGCGCTGGCGGCGCGCGCGGCGCGAGCGGCACGAGCGTGGGCGGGGCGAGCGCGATCGTCGCGGCGGGGCTCCTCGCCACGCGGCGCC
>CAIXWQ010001050.1 GCA_903923175.1 uncultured delta proteobacterium
ACTTCGACGTCGACGTCGTCTGCGCTGAGGTCTCGCGACGGCTCGGCGGACTGCGGATGCCCCACTGGGCGGAGTGGACGATGCTCGCCAACGCCCTCGCGCGGTTCTGGCGCGGGCAGCTGCCAGAGCTGCCGCCGCGACCGACACGATTTCCCGCGATGGTCGAAGGCTGGATGCGCGTGAGTCTGACGCGGCCGCTTCGGGGGGATCCGACCCGAGCGGTCGTGGAGCAGCTCCTCGGGCGCCCGGAAGAGGTTTCCCTTAACGAAGCGCTCCAACGGACCCGGAACGATCGAGCGCACCGCTCCGCGACGGTCGTCGACGAAGAGCGAGAGCGACGCCTGCTCGAACGCCTTCTCCCTGCCGTTGAAGCGCTCGTCGTCGCGCTGTTTCCTGCGGGCGAATTCGAGCTTCTGACGGAGATCGTGAGCGGCCTCGAAGGCCAGCACGGCATTGCGCTCCGCGGGCCGCACAAGGAACTGCTCTTCGCGCGCGAGCCGCTCCCGGCTCCGGTGGTGAGCGAAGCCGGCGATCTGCTGGCCATCGCGGGCGACGTCAGCCTCTCGCTCCGGCCGTTCTTCGCATCCGTCGCAGGCGATCTCGTTGCTCCTGGCGATGCGTGCGACAAGGATTCCGAACCAGCGATGCTCCTCGAGTCGGTCGGATCGAACAAGGTCGTCTTCCTAGGCGTGCGCGGATACGTCGAGTCGAAGGCGATGCTGGAGCCGGTGGAACGGACCTTCGCCCGCAAGCGCGCCGACATCTCGATGAAGCGTCGAGAGGTGACACGCGCGTCCGCCTCTGACTGCGCGAGGCGCTCCACGGTGCAACAGCTCGACGCCCTTCGTTCGCGTCAGTACTTCCCGGAAACCTACGTTGAGCGGCGTCACGTCGATGCGGCGGCGCGCGCATGCCTGGCTCAGGGTGGACAAGCGCTCCTGGTTCTCGGCGACGCGGGGTCGGGGAAGACCTCCCTGCTCGCGCGCCTCGTGCTCGAGGCTCTCGCGATCGAGCCCGACGAGCGTGGCGACAGTGAGCTCGTGGTCCTTCTGTCGGGCGCGTCGGCCTACCAAGGCGATGTCGGTCGATCCGGTCGCGCGCTCCTCCTCGACGCGGTCGCGCGGCGGGTCGGCGTCCGGAGCGACGAGTTTCGCGACCTCCCCGAGCTGATCGAACAGCTCGTGACGCCGTCGTCCTCGTCTCAAGGGCAACCGCGCGGCGTGTGGCTCGTGTTCGACGGGCTGAGCGAAGCAGATCGATTCGTCGACCTCTCGCGCGCCCTCGACGATCTGTTGCCATGCGTAGAGCGTTGGCCATCGCTGCGCATTGCCGTCTCGATGCGGCGCGGCGCGTACGAGGCGCTGGCGGATCGATCCAGCGGCCGGGCAGCGTTCGCAAACGCGTACGCGTTCGCGACGTTTCCGGAGCCTGGTCGAGGCCGCGTGGTGCCGCATCTCCAACTGCGCGACTTCGATGCTGAAGAACTGGCGAGCGCGTACCGCACGCGCCAGCGAACTTTTCCGGACCGCGCCACCGCCGCTGCCCTCGCGCGCCTGCAGCCGGAACTTCGCCGGTTGCTCGCGACACCGCTCCATCTTCACCTGTTTCACGACGCGTTTCGCGGGACGACGGACGTCGACGCAGACGTCGACGAGGCGCGGCTGTTCGGTCTGCACCTCGACGCGGTCAGCCAGGAGTCGACCGCCGCTGCCGCGGTCCTGACCGAACTCGGGCGCGAGATGTACGAGCGTGAGTCGTGCGTGCTTCCGCTCGCGGTCGTCGAGCCTTGGGTCGCGGAGTGGCGCCGTCGTTCAATCGAGCATGGGGACGTTCCCCACGCGTTCCTGGACCCGATCGAGCTTCTCGTGGCGGCTAGCGTGCTCTTGCGCACCCAGGAGACTTCGGGCGTTCGGCGTGTCGAGGAGCCGACGCTTGCGCCGGTTCACGAGGGGCTTGGGGTGGAGCTCCTCTACCGGGAGCTGAAACGCCAAGTGAACCTTTGCCCGGGGTCGCTCCCCAGCAGTAACCAGCTTCGTGTGTGGGTGCAGCATGCCTCTCGATCGGATGGAGCTTTCCGCGAGCTCGCCACTGCGATCGCGCGGATCGTCGAGGAGCTCGTAGCAAGTGAACGCTCCTCAGCGCTCGTGTTGGCGCTCGAGACGGCGCGGCCGAGCGTGGCCGATGCCATCGGCTTGGCCGTGGTGCGCTCGCTCGCTCGGAGCTGGAGCGATCTGGAGCACGGCGCGGCGAGGCTGGAGAGGCTGTGCCGAGAGTTCCCCGATGCTGACGCTCATCACTTCGTCGATGCCACAACTGGAGCCGTCCGGTGGGCACGCGAGCAAGAGCACGGCGACCTTGCCCTGCACCTCGCTCGAGCGCGTGTTGCGCTGCTCGAACGGAGCTCTGGTCGTGGAGCCGAGGCGTCGCTACGTGGAGCGCGCGCGGCTCGGGTGCTCGCGGTGCTCGAGCGAGGCACAGGGAACGTCGCTCTTGCGGGTGCGCTCTTGGAGAAAGCTGCGATGGCGATCTCTTGTGCGCGCGGGGAGGGACACGACGTAGAGCTCGAATCCGAGCGCGGTGCGCTGCTGACAAGCCGCGCGTTCCTCGCGCTCGCCACGGGAGAGGACGTCGTCGCGCGCAAACGCTTGGGCAGGGCGCTCGCCTCGTTGCGTCGCCTGCAAACCGCACAGCCTTTGCGCGACGATCTTCTCCAGGATCTGTGCGCCGTGCTGACGGTCGCTGCGCGTCAGTATCGCAAAGCAGGCAATCTCGATCGGGCGCGTGAGGTGCTCCTCGAAGCGCGGCAGCTCCTGGTCTCGCGACCGTCGCGCGGGGCGCACGACGCGGATCGTCGGCGAGACCTCGCACTGAATCTCGACGAGCTTGCACGCCTTGAGCGCTCG
>CAIXWQ010001051.1 GCA_903923175.1 uncultured delta proteobacterium
GCACGCTCGCGCTGCTGAGGGGCTAAGAAGCGCAAACACGCACCGCATGCTCAGATGCGATATTTGATTACATAAGACTCCTTATGCGCACCGCCAGGATTCCGGTGGCAGCGCAATCGCGCCGCCCCCGCGGGCACCGCGTCGCTCTCTGAGGAGCCCCTCGATCTCCTCGAAGCCGACGAACCGGACGGCGTAGCAGCCATCGCAGTGGAGGATGTGACAGAACATCCCCGGCCCGCGCGCGATCTCGAACTCGACCTCGCACGCTCTGCACTTCGCGACCCGCGCCTCGCCCATGTCGGAGCCTCCTCGGGCCGCGGCGCGATCGCCTCGCACGACTTCGTGCGGCGCTCGCTGCGGCCTCGTCGGAACGGTACGGAGCGGCGGCGATTCGTGCGCACGCGAGAATGTCCGGACGACTGCGCGCGTGTTCCCTGGTCCGGACGGTCAATGTCCGGTCGGGCCCCAGGTCCATCCGGGGCGCACGGGGGGCAGCCAGCACACGACAAACACTAGACACACATTGGACAAGCATCGAAACGTTCCGGAGCGCGGCTGCATCCGAGGGGCATCTGACAGGAGGTCCCGACCGTGCGCAGCTCAGCCACCACGCTCCGAGTAGCCCGCCCCGCCCCGCCGAGCGTGGCTCCGAACCCGGTCTCCATCGCCGGCGTCGCGAAGCTCCCCACGCAGTTCGGCGATTTCCGCATCGTCGGCTTCGAGAACGCGCCCGACGGCAAGGAGCACATCGCGGTCGTGCGAGGCGACGTGGAGGGGTGCGCCGACGTGCCGACCCGGCTGCACTCCGAGTGCCTCACCGGCGACGTGCTCGGGTCGCTGCGGTGCGACTGCCGCGAGCAGCTCGAGCTCTCGCTCCGGCGCATCGGCGCGCAGCCCCGGGGGGTCGTGCTCTACCTGCGGCAAGAGGGGCGCGGCATCGGCCTGATCAACAAGATCCGCGCGTACGGCCTGCAGGAGCAGGGGCTCGACACGGTGGACGCGAACCGCGCCCTCGGCTTCCAGGACGACGAGCGCGATTTCGGCACCGCCGCCGCGATGCTGCGCGCGCTGGGCGTCGCGAGCGTCGCGCTGATGACCAACAACCCGGACAAGGTGCGTCAGCTCGAGCGCGGCGGCGTGGTCGTCGCTCGCCGCGTCCCCCACGAGATCGCGCCGGGCGTGCACAACCGCCACTACCTCGAGACCAAGGCTCGGCGCTCCGGGCACCTCATCGACGTCGCGCGGCTCGAGGCCGACGCGGAGCTCGCGGCGGCGGGGGAGTGAGGTTCGGAGCCAATCGGACGCTTCGCGACCCTTTTTGCTCCGCCCCTCAGGGCACGAGCGCCCCGCGCGACCACGCTTCGATCGCGCTGCGTGCTCGGGAGAAGCAGCCGCGCAGCTCGCCGAGCCGCTCGCGCATCGCCCCGAGCTCGCCCGCCTCGCCGAGGCGCTCGAGCTGGTGCGCCTCCTCGGCGAGGAGCTCGGCCCCGACGACCGCGGCGGCCCCCCGGAGACAGTGCGCCAGCCTGGCGGCCGCGTGCGGGTCGGCCTCGGCGACGCGCTCCTCGATCGCCGCGACCTCGCTCGGCGCTTGTTCGAGGAAGCCCTTGGCGACCGCGTGGGCCAGGCTCGCGTCGCCCATCATGCGGTCGAGCATCGTGTGCGCGAGGAAGTCGCGACCGGCGGGAGGCGGGGCAAGGAGCTCTGGCGCGGCCGCGATCGCCGGACCTCGCGCGGCCTTCCCACGCGCTGGGGTCGTGGCGGGCAAGATCGAGCCCGGCGGCCCGCTCCATCGCACGGGATCGCCCGCCGGCGCGGCCGCGCGGTCCCTCGCGTCGGGCGCGGGCTCCGGCGCGGGCGAGCGCTTCTCGAAGCGCGCCGAGAACGCGATCTCCGTGCCGCGCCCCTCTTCGCTTCGCACCACGAGCGCTCCCCCCATGAGCTCCACCAGGCGCTTGCAGGTCGCGAGGCTCAGCCCGCGGCTCCCATGCCGACGCGACGTCACGGTCTCGCGCTGCGCCTGGTCGCCGTCGAGCTTCCGCTGCTCGTCGAGCGGCATCCCGGGTCCAGTGTCGCGGACGGAGAAGAGCAGCTCCACGTACCCTCGCGCCTCGCGTTCGACGTCGACCCGGACGACGACCTGGCCGCACGAGGTGTACTTGATGGCGTTCTCCACCGCGGTCTGCAGCACCTTGCGCAGCCGAGCCGGGTCGCCTCGCAGGGCCCCAGGGACATCGGCCGACACCACGGTGATCAGCTCGAGGCGCTTGGCCTCGGCGTGCAGCGCGAGCGACGCCCCGAGCGCGTCGACGAACGCTTGAAGGTCGAAGTCGCTGGTCTCGAGCCGCAACCGGCCCCCCTCGATCTCGGCTGCGTCGACGATGTCGGTGACGAACGCGAGCAGCGACTCGCCGCTCGCGAGCACCGTGTCGGCGAACCTTCGCTGGTCTTCCGACAGAGGGGTGTCGAGCAGCAGCCCGGTCATGCCGATGACGCCGCTCATCGCGGTCCGAATTTCGTGGCTCATCTTGGCGATGAGGCGGGCCATCGCCTCGCCGGACGGGTCTCCGGCGGTCGCCGGCGGCTCGAGCCGCACGGGCGCGTCGACGTCGCCGCGCGCGGGCTCGCA
>CAIXWQ010001052.1 GCA_903923175.1 uncultured delta proteobacterium
CGCAGCGCGCGCCAGGCGCCGCCGAGCGCCAGGGCGTAGAGCGCGAGCCCGAGCAGCGCGCGCAGCGAGGGGCCGTCCGAGAGCGGCACGCCCGCGTAGCTGTAGTCGGGGCAGAGATCGAGGCCGCTCGCTGCGTGCTGCACGTGGTGCGTGAGCACCTCGAACGCGCCGAGCACGCGCCGGCCGAACGGCGCGTAGACGAGCGGGTTGTCGAAGTGCATCTGCAGATCGTCGCGGTGGAAGCGCCCGACGAGCTTGGCGCGCAGCAGCAGCGCGCCGCCGAGCACCGCGACCGCGACGAGCCCCACGGCGAGCACGTGCCGCCGCGCGTCCTCGGGCGCGCGCGCGGGCGCGTCGCCGTCGAAGGCTTCCTGACGCGCGCGCGCGCCGCCCCGCCACGCGAGGATCGGCGCGAACAGCGCGAGCGGGTACGCCGACTCCTTGCTGAGCATCGCGAGCGCGAGCAGCACGGCCATCGCCGCGAGCCGCAGCGGCCGCGGCGGCGCGAGCGCGAGGCGAAGCGCCAGGGTCGAGAACAGCAGCGCGAGGATCTCGGCGCGTCCGGTGGCGTTCGCCACCACCTCGGTGTGGATGGCGAGCGCGCCGAACGCGGCGATCACGAAGCGCCGCGCCGTGGGCCGCAGCGCCTCGCGCAGCCACGCCGCGAGCAGGCCGTCGATGGCGACGAGCAGCGCGGCAAACAGCAGCAGGTTGCCGAGGTGGAAGCCGCTCGGCGTGCCGCCGCCGACGTGCCGATCGACCCAGAACGTGAGCGTCGTCAGCGGCCGGTACGAGCCGAGGCTCGTCGGCGCGTCGAAGGGCTCGCCCCACCAGTCGCGCAGGAAGATCGCGCGCAGCGAAAACGGCCCCGTGACCCCCGGATGGCGCAGGATGGTGTGCGCGTCGTCGAAGACGAAGCCGGCCCGCAGCGAGCCCGAGTAGAGCGCGAGCGCCGCCGCGACGACGAGCGCCAGCGGCGCGTGCCGTCGCCACGCGGGGGTGTCCGCGCTCCCCGTCCGCGTCGCGTTCGTCGTCGCCATCGGGGCGCGAGGGTAGCAGCGCGGAGGGGGCCGCGGGCAGGCGGAGGTGCGCGTCCGAGCGCGCGTCCGAGCGCGCGTCCGAGCGTTCGGAGCGTCGCGAGCCGAGCGCGCGGAGCGATCAGAGGATCGTGTAGACGAGGCTCAGCGCGGTGATGGTGTCGAGCTTCTCTTTGCCGGGGAGCGCGCCGGTGTCGTATTTCAGGCTGTACGACGCCGCGAGCGAGAACGTCTTGGTGAGCTTCGCGTTGACGATGAAGTCGCCGTTCAGGCGGAACGGGTGGTTGTCGGTCGCCGCGTTGCGGGTCAGCGCCTGGAGGAACTCGAGGGCGAGGGTGATGGTCGTCCCCTCGGCGAGCTTCGACTTGAGACCGTAGAAGAGGCGCGCCGAGTGCGCGGTCGCCGTCTTGTCGAGGATGGTGCCGTCCTTGGCGAACGCGGCGTCGATCGCGTCGCTCGAGCGGCGGTCGTACAGGAAGTCGTAGCCGGCCTCGATCCAGGTGCTGGAGGTGGCCGTGTCGTAGAAGTAGTAGCCGAAGCCGGGATCGACCTGCGTGCGCGGCACGAGCCCGGCGAGCGAGTCGCGGCGGACCTGCGCGCCGAGGAACGCGACGAACTCGCCGGACAGGAAGCGGTCGTAGCGGGCCTTGAGCTGCTGGTTGTCGGCCGTCTTGGTGTACGTGCCGCCGACGGGGGTGTTGCCGCCGTAGTTCGCGGCGCCGATCGCGGAGAACTGGTTTCCGTCGCGGCGCGCGCGGAAGGCGGTGCCGAACGTGCCCGCCATCGCGCGCGAGTTGCCGGTGGTCAGCATGCCGCCCGCGTTGACCGACCACTCGGTCGCGTCTTTTGCGTCGGGGTCGGCCTTCTGCGCCGTCTCGACCTTGCCGACGGTGGTGACGTCGTTCGTCCCCTTGGAGACCGCGCCCGCGCCGGCGGTGCCGGTCGGGAGCGCGTCGTCGGCGGCGGCGAGCGACGCGAGGGAGGCGAGCGCGACGCCAGCCGCGAGGGCGACGAGGGAGCGTGCGGACGAGGCGGAATTGGAGAGGGTGCGCATGGGAAGGTGGGGGAGCGCCGGCTGCTCCGTGGTTGGCGCAGGCGGGCTCGCGAGGTCCGATAGCAGAATCGGGGCCGGCGGTGCGCGAGGGGCGCGCGCCACGCTCGCGCCGCCGTCGCGCCGCGCGAGAGCGTGAATTCTCGCGCGGGGGCGCGTCGCGACCGCAGCTCGAGGGAGCGGTGGCCGTGGCATTCCGCGACGCTGCGCCGGCGCGTGTCGCGAGGTGGCACGTGCGCCCGCGCAGGCTCGCGCGCATGCGGGCGTCGCGCGCCGGGCGCTACGGCTTCTTCGCCGGAGGCTCGTCGACCTGCCGCAGGAATTCCTTGGCGCGCTCGTCGCTCGGATCGATCGCCAGCGCCTTCTGGAAGCACTGCCGCGCCTCGGGCTTCTTGCCGCGCGCGAGGTGGAGCGAGCCGAGGTTGATCCACGCCTCGGGGCGCCGCGCGTCGAGCCGGAGCGCCTCGCGATAGGCGGCCTCGGCGTCGCTCCAGCGCGAGAGCTGCTGGTAGGCGTAGCCGAGCGAGATCCGGAACGAGGCGTCGCCGGGCGCGAGCTGCACGGCGCGCTCGAGCTCCTTCGCCGCGCGCTTGGCGTCGCCGTCGGCGAGCAGCGCGGCGCCGAGCACGGCGTGCCCGAGCGGCGCCTCGGGCTCGAGCTTCACGGCGGCCTCGTACAGCGCGATCGCCTCTTTCGTGCGGCCGTCGAGCAGCAGCGCGGTGGCGAGGTTGCGCTTGCGCGCCCCGCTCGCGGGCTCGAGCTTCTCCGCGCGCTGCAGATCCTCGATCGCCTCGCTGCGTCGGCCGAGCGCGAGCCGGGCGAGCCCGCGCGCCGAGACCGCCTCGACGTCGTCCGGCCCGAGGGCGACGGCGCGATCGAGATCGGCGAGCGCCCCCTCGACGTCGCTCACGAGCAGCGCCGCGCGCCCCCCCTCGAGCCACGCCGGCGCGTACGTCGGGGCCAATTTCTGGGCCTTGCGCAGCAGATCGCGCGCCTGGGTCACGCGGCGCTCGCGCGCCGGATCGCCCAGGGCGGCGCCGAGCTCGATGCGCAGGCCCAGCGTCGCGACGATCGCCCGCGCGCGGCCGACCAGCGGCGCGGGGTGCTCGGGCGCGAGCAC
>CAIXWQ010001053.1 GCA_903923175.1 uncultured delta proteobacterium
AGCGCCGCGTCGTCGCGCAGGCCGATCGCCCACGCGTGCGGCGCGCCGAGCCCGTCGCCCGAGGTGGCGAAGGCGAACGAAGCGTCGGCGCCGGCGCCGAACGGCCCGAGGGTGGTGGCGAAGGGGCTCGGCCCGCGCTCGGCCCACGCGGTCACGACGCGCGTCTTCCACTCCTTGGCGCCGTCGGCGAGCGTGGCGACGAAGACCTGTCCGCCGCGCTCGTTCATGGCGAGCAGGTGCAGCGCCCCGGCGCCTCGCACCGCGACGTTCGTGCGCAGGTTCGGCTGCGCAAGCGGCGGCAGCCGCGTGACCTTCCCTCCCTCGCTCACGAGCCAGAGCGGCTCGTCGTGCCGCGAGGCGAACGGGCGCACCACCAGGCCGTAGCCCGGCACGATCCAGCCGTTCATCCGCGCCTCGCTCCACCCCTTGCGCACGAGGAGGTGCGCGCTGGGCTCGAGCCCCTCCGCGCCCGAGATCGTCGCGTGCGCGACCTTGCCGGTCGAGGCGACGTACCACGCGACCTCGACGTCCGCGCGCTGCGACGCGGGCTTCGGCGGGGGCGGCGGCGGCTTCGCGCCGGAGAGCTTCGGGGCCGACGCGCTCGCGGACGGCGCGGGCTTCGCGCCGCCGGGCGGCTTGGTCGGCCCCGGCTTGGTGGCGGCCGGCGCGCCGGGGCGCTCGTAGCGGTAGCGGACCGCGAAGACGCCCTGCGGCAGCGCGCGCAGCGCGAACACGGGCTCGCCCTTGCCTCCGGTGGGCGAGAACGCGGCGGCGAAGAGCGGGACGTCCTTGAAGGCGAGCGCGCCGTCCTTGCCGTGGCTCGCCTCGACGACCTTCGCGGTCGCCGTGGCGCCGTCGCTCGCGGAGCCGAGCCAGGGGACGCCGGCGCGCGGCAACGTCTGCGCGGGCGCGGCGTCGCGCAGCTTCGTCCCCGTCGGCTCGACGGTGCACTTCCACGCCGAGGCGGCCTCGAGCTTCTTGCTGAGTCCGGTGACGACGGGTACGGCGAGCTTGGCGTCGGCCGGCTTGCCGAGCTCGAAGCCGACGCGGTAGGCGGCGTCGCCGATCAGGCAGCCGCTCTCCGTGCACGCGTAGCTGGTAGCCGGAGGGACGCTGACCAGCCCCCACGTGGCGCCGAAGTCGGGGCTCTCGAGCGCGTCGCCGTCGGCGTACGCGAGGCCGTGCCGGCCGCCGAACGCGAGCCCGTGAAGCGTCTGCGGCAGGTTCGTGATCTCGAAGTGCCCGCCGTCGTCGCGCGTGCTCCAGCGCGTCGTCGTCTCGTAGCTGCTGAACACGTGGACGGTCGGCGTGCCTCCGCCCGTCTCCTCCACGACGAGCGCGTCGGCGCCGCCGAAGAGCAGCTGATCGGTCACCGGGAAGGGCTTCGCCGCGAAGTGCGCGCCGCCGTCGGTCGAGACGAGCAGGACCTGCCTCGCGTCCGCGCCGTCGGCGCCGAGCTCGCTGCCGACGGCGTAGAGGCGATCGCCGGAAGCGCTCGACGCGACGCGCGCGACGTCGATCGGCATCTGCGGCGTCACCTCCAGCGCGCGGAACGTGCCGCCCGCGGGGCGCACGACCGAGGCCGCGACGACGAACGCGTCCTTGCTCGGCAGGGCCGCGCCGTCGACGACGACCGCCCCCTTCGCCGTCACGTAGACGCGCTGGGTCGGCTCGTTGCCGGCGGGCGCGAGGGTGCCGAGCGTCTTCCACGTCTTGCCGGCGTCCTCGCTGCCGTAGACGACGACCTCCGTCCGCGTCTCGTCGGCGCGCTGGACCTCCTGCGTGCAGAGGATCGCGTAGAAGCTCCCCGCGGCCGCGAACGCGCTGACGGCGCACGCCTTGGCGGGCGTCACGAGCTTGGTGGTCGCGCCCGACGGCAGCTCCACCTTCGCGAGCGTGAGGAACGACTGCTCCTCCTCCGCCGGCAGCAGCTCGAGGTACGTCGTGCCGAGGAGCGCGGCGCGCCCGGCGCCGATCGCCTCGGCGTAGCCGAACGCGGCGTCGCCGCCCACGAGCGGCGGCATGCTCGGCGCGTAGCGGTAGAGCCCCTTCTTCAGCTCGAGCCTGACCGCGCCGCCGTCGCGCACGAGCGCGCGCGGCTCGCTGTTGATCGAGGTCCCCCAGGAGCTCTTGTAGAGCGTCGAGGCGGTCACGAAGACGCCCGCGGGCGCGTCCGCGCGCTCGACGCGCGTCGCGCCGACGGGCGGCACCGGCAACGCCGCGAAGGTCGCGCCGTCGTCGTGCGTCTCGAGGAGCTGCTCGGGCGCGAGCAAGGCGAGGCCCTCGCCGCCGAGATCGAGGGCGACGTCGACGATCGCGCCATCGCGCTTCGGCAAGGCGACCGCGCTCCAGCTCGCGCCGGCGTCGACCGAGCGGAGCAGCCCGCCCGCGTGGGTGATCGCGAGGAAGGCCCCCTTGCCGGCGACGGTGCGGCGCACGTCCTTCGGCGCCTCGCGCACGCTCGAGAACGGCGTGAGCGGGCCGTCGGAGAGGTAGACGGCGCCCGTGCTCGCGAGGAAGGCGAACTTGCCGGAGGCGAGCCTGCGCGCGGCGACGAGCTCGTCGGGCGCGAAGCCGTCGGCGGACTGCACGACGGCCGGGTCCCCCTTCGCGACGAAGCGCACGCCCCCCTCGCTCACGAGGAGCGTCGAGCCGTCTTCGAGCGCGAGCGCGTCGGCGA
>CAIXWQ010001054.1 GCA_903923175.1 uncultured delta proteobacterium
GACCGTCGCGAGCAGCGCCTCTCCCGCGCGCCCGGGGGCCGCCTCGGCGAGCGCGTCGGGCGGGGTCGCGCCGCATCCGCAGGCGAGGACGATCGACGCGATCGACGCGATCGAGGCGATCGAGGCGATCGACGCGACCAAGGGGAGAGCTCTCGTGGAACGCATGCGGCGCGCATCTTCGCACGCCGCACGCGATCGGCCGGTCACGCGTGGCCCGTGGAAGCACGCGCCGATTGCGCTTCGTCACGCTCTCCACGCCCACTCTGGCGTGCAGTGCAGACTGGCGGTGAGCGCGGCTCCCTTCGCGCCGCCGTCGTCACCGCGCGCGGCGCCGACCGAGGCGCCTGGCGGGGCGGACGAGGCTCGAAGGGGGAGCGCCGCCGATGCCGTCTCGCAGCGCTGTGAAGCGGACATCGGCGGCGGGAGCCCGAGGGCGCGGCGTCGAGCGCGCTTCGCTCGGTGCTCGGTGCTCAGTCGCCGTCGCCGTCGGCGTCGCGGTGGGCAGCCGCGGCGTGGAGCGCGGCCGGCGAGATGTTCACCTTCACGGCCGGCTCCGCCGCGGGCGACGTGGTCGCGGGCGGCGGCTTCGCGGCCGACGTCGTGGCCTTGCTCGTGGCCTGGATCTGCGGGGTGGAGGCGTTGACGTACATGGGCTCGATCCGATCGTGTTGGCAGCGTCGAGACTGACGGCTGGTGGGTGCTGAACGGCCGCTTCACGATCGACGTGAATCGTCGTGGAACGTGCGCCAGCGCGTGAAGGTTCGCGGGGACGAGCGCGAAAGGCGCCCGTTCGAGGCCACCTCCGCCGGCACCCACGACCGGAATTGCGCCGAAGGAGGCCCCTTTCGGTCTCTTGACGGGGTGCACGGCGCGGTGCCTGCGCGGAAGAGTTCGCCCGAGACGCTCGGCGGCTTGGCTCGCAGGGCCGCGCGACTACCTTTCGCCGCGATGATCACCAATCGCGCCGCTCTCTCGCTCGTCCTCGCCGCGCTCGCCGGCTGCGGCGGACAAATCGACGGCTCCGTGTTCGACCCCGGTGGCGACGCCGCGGCCCCGATCGACGGCGCCACCCCCGATTCCGGCGCGCCCGCGAGCGACACGGGCGTCACCCCGCCGGGGCCTCCGCAGCCCGCCGACGCGGGCCAGCCGACCCCGCCCCCGCCGACGTCGGGCGGCGACGGCAGCGCGTGCACCTCGCCGAGCGAGTGCACCGGCGGCTTCTGCCAGCAGGGGCGCTGCACCTCCGGGTGCGGCTCGAGCGCGGACTGCGTCTCCGGCTGGCGCTGCAGCACGCAGACGAACACCTGTCGCTGCACGCCGAGCGGCGCCGACTGCGGCGGTCGCGACAACAACTGCGACGGCGTGATCTCCAGCAACGCGCCGTGCGCGGGCCCGACCCCGGGCGACGCCGGCCCGCCGCCCCCGCCGGCCGATGCCGGTCCCGCGCCCGGCACGGACAGCGGGCTCTCGTGCGCCACGTGCGCGCAGTCGAGCTGCGCCGCCGAGACCCAGGCGTGCGGCAACGACGCGACCTGCCGCGCCTTCCTGCAGTGCGTCCAGCCTTGCGCGTCGATCCCGTCGGCGTGCGTGACCCAGTGCGCGAGCAAGAACAACGATGCGACCACGCAGTCGTTCCTCGGCTGCATGGCGAAGAGCTGCGGCGGCTGCACCTGACGCCTGCGGTCGCACCCGCGAACGCCTCGGGGGCTTGAGCGGGCGACTCGGCGGCGCGGGAGGTGACCGGATCGCTCCGGTCACCTCTTTGCCATTCCGGCGCGCGTCACTGGATGACGGTGATCGTGGCCTTCGTGCTGACCCCGGCGCCCGACCAGCCGCCGGTGACCGTCGGGAAGGTCTGGAGCACCGTGCCCGCGCCCGAGGCGCCGATCGAGACGAGCGCGGCGGGCGACGCGCTCTTGGTGTCGGCGAGCGTGAAGCCGTACACGACGTCGCCCCACGCCCCGAGGCCGTAGACCCGGCCGTTGGCGCTCCCTTGCCCGAGGATCTGCTTGCGCAGCACCGACGTCGGGCTCTTGGCGGCGAGGGCCGTCATGTCGATCTCGGCGAGGACGTCGTTGGTGTTGTCGCAGGTCGTCGTGCCGCTCGACGTCGGCTTGGTGCACGCGCGCAGCGAGGCGAGCCCCTTGGGGAGGCCGTTCACCGAGTAGAAGACGACGTCGCCGGAGAGCTCCCAGTGATCGCCCGAGGCGCACTGCGGCGGATCGCCGGCCTTGCAAGGCCCGAAGGAGCCGAGCTTCTGCAGCGTCGGCGTCGGCGAGGAGGCGGGGATGTAATAGAGGTCGCCGAGGCTGTCGCCCGCGACGAGCCCCTCGCCGGTCTCGAGCACGCCGGCGGGCGCGAAGCCGAGCGCGTAGAACTTCGACGTGGTCGGCAGGGTCAGCTTCAGGGTCAGCGCGACGGCGCCGGTGCCGCCCGCGGGGAGGGTCGCGAGGTACACCTTCGTCGAGGAGTTCACCCACACCGCGCCGTCGCCGTTCACCGCGACGTCGGTGATGTTCTCCTTGGCCGCGCTGCCGAAGTCGAACGCGCCGATCCTGGCGACGCTCTTCGTCGTGGGGTTCATCTCCCAGAGCTCGGTGTCGCTGCTCACGTAGATGACCGGGGTGCCGCTGGCGGGGCCGGCGTCCGGCGCGGCGACGTCGGCGAGGAGCCCGGCGTCGTCGCCGGTGCTGCCTCCGTCGAGTCCGCCGTGTCCGGCGTCGAGGGTGGTCGCACCGTCCTTCGCGTTGCTGACGATGCAGCCGGCGATGGTCGGCAGGAGGGGCAGGAGGGGGAGGAGACGGAGGAGCGCGAACGGGAGACGCGTCGACGACATGACATCCTCGGTCCGAGTGGCGTGCGTCGCCGGGGGCGACGTGCCGGTGCTGGTGCGGCGGTGAGCGCCGCGTGCGAGCTTCGCGCTGTACCGCCCGACCGCGCATCTCCCAAGCCGTCGCTTCGCTCGCGTCGCCGATTTGATCGCTTCCTGACCGCCGCGGCCGCGGTGGTCGGACCGAATGAAGGATCCGCCGGTGGGCGGCCAAGAGGAGAGACACCTGCGCGCTCCTCCGCTCACCGCCATGCTCGACACCTCCCTCTTCCGTCACGCCGCTCCGCCTCCGCGGGCGTGGCTGCGGGCCTGCGTGGCGATGGCGTCGATGGTTGCGTGCGTGGCGCGCGTGTCGTCCGCCGCGGGCGCGGCGGGCGCGGCGGGTGCGGCGGGAACGAAGGGGACGGAGGGGACGACGGGGGCGGAGGGCACGGCGACCGAGCTGCACCGCGCGTGCGCGCGGCCGAGCATCGAGGTCGAGGGGGCGCTCGCCGAGCCTTGGCTCGAAGCGCTCGACCGCAGCTGTCGCGAGCTGACGGGCGCCGACGACGTCGACGCCGCGGCGCGCCTGCGCGTGTCGGCGGTGGGGCAGGGGGTCGACGTCGTGATCACGCTCGCCGACGGGCGCACGGCGCGACGCCACGTCTCGCGCGCGGCCGACTTCTCGATGACGGTCGAGGCGGTCGTGCGGGTGCCGAACGGAGCCACGCGCGCCGCCTCGGTCGCGACCGCGCCGACCGCGCCGAGCAGCCCGGACTCCGAGCGCGCCGGCGCGCGGGCGGGCGCGCCGCTCACGCTCGACGTCGGCCTGGGCGGCACCGGGCGGATCAGCGGCGGGACGCGCTACCTCACGGCCGGTCTCGACGGCTGGATCGGACTGACCTCCCGTGACTGGCTGGTCGCGCTCATCGCGCGCTGGGAGCCGCTGCAGTCGGCGCGCTTCGACGCGCCGATGGACTTCGATCGCACGGCGGCGGGCGGCGGCCTGTTGCTCGCGCGGCACAACCACGTCGCGCGAGCGCTCGGCGTCGACGCGGGCGTGACGATGCAGTTCTTCGAGGTCGTCGAGGGGTACGACGCGACGGCGAGCGAGCGCACCGCGGCGAACTCGGAGTTTCGCGTGGGCGCCGTGCTGCGTGGCCTCTTCGGCTCCGGCGCGCTGCGCTTCACGGTGTCGATCGACGGCGACCTCGCGCCGACGCACGCCCGGCGCAACGTCCGCGTCGCCGACGGCTTCCCCGTGCTGCCCTCGTGGAGCTTCGGCGTGGGCCTCGGCGTCGCTTGGAGGGAGTCGTGAAGCGCGCCGGGCTCCGGCTGGTCGCCGGCGCGCCGCCGAGCCAGGACGCCGCGGATCTCGCGCGGATCGCGCGCGGCGAGCTCGACGGCCTGGGCGGGCTCTTCGATCGCCACGCGCAGGCGCTCCACGCGTTCGTCCGACGCGCGACGCCGCGCGAGGACGCCGACGACGTCGTGCAGACCGTGTTCGTGCGTCTGGTCGACATCGCCCGCGGCTACGACGGCCGGCGCGGCTCGGCGCGCGCCTGGCTGTTCGGCGTCGCGCTGCGCGTGATGCAGGAGCGGCGGCGCTCCTTCGCCCGGCTCGCGCGCACGCTGCTCGACCTCGCGACGCTGCGCCCGCGCGAGGCGAGCGACGCGACGGCGGCGCGGCTCGAGCTCGAGCAGGCGCTCGGCAGGCTCTCGGAGCCGAAGCGCATCGCGCTGCTCCTCGCCGAGGGCGAGGGGTTCAGCGGCCCGGAGATCGCGGAGATCCTCGGGGTGCCGCTCGGCACCGTGTGGACGCGCCTCCACCACGCGAGGCTCGAGCTGCGGACCCTTTCCACGGAGGAGCCACGATGACGGACCGGTCGTGCCCACGCCTCTGGGAGGTCGAAGCCGGCTACGATCGGCGACTCAACGGCGAGTCGCTCCTCGACGCCGAAGCGCACCGCGCACGGTGCCGCGACTGCGCCGGCGAGGCCGAGCGCCTCGCGCGCCTGGGGCGTCTGCTGCGGGAGGTCGCGCCCATCCCGCTCGACGAGGTCGGGCGGCTGCGGCTGCGGAGGCGCATGCTCGCGGCCGCGAATGCCCGCATGCAGCTCGCCCCGCCACGCCTCCGGCGCGTCGGCGTGTCCCTCGCGCTCGCGGCTTCGCTGCTGCTCGCGCTCGCGGTCTTCGGACTCGCCGGACGCGCAGGACACGCGCTGCGGCTCGTCCGCGCCTCGTGCACGGTCGTGGCGGCGTCGGATGCGCGCTGGTCGTCGCGCGCGGACGGAGACCTCGAGCGCGTTCACCTCGACGAGGGCACGCTCAGCCTGCTGATCCTGCGCGCCCCGAGCGATCCGCGCGTGGTCGTCGAGGTACCCGACGGCGAGATCGAAGACGAGGGGACGCGGTTCACGGTCGCCGTGC
>CAIXWQ010001055.1 GCA_903923175.1 uncultured delta proteobacterium
CATTGGTCCCCAGGCGCGTCGAGCCTCGACGTGGACGTCACCGCCGCCGACCGCGTGCTTCGAGACGCCGTGGCCGAACGCGTCGACGTCGCGAACGGGATGCTCGTTCCCTTCCTGCCGGAACGATCCCTTCGAGGACTCCGGCACGGCGCGACCATCAGCCTTCCAACCTCGGCCGCCGGGAAGTTCAAGCTGACCGACGCCGACTCCAAGGTCGGGATCGAGGTCGCGCTGGAAGGCGCCGCAGACGTGCCGGCCGAGATCCTCGACGGCTACGTCGTCTACGCGGGCGCACTCCGAGGTGGGCACATCCTCCACCGGCCGACCGCCGAAGGAACCGAGGACTTCGTGTACGCCCCGAGCGCGGATACGCAGAGCCTCACGTACAGAGTGACGCTCGGCAGGGACGTTGCGGGGTTGCGGCTCGTTGCGAACACCCTGGAGTTCCTCGATGGCGGCGGTGCCCCTCGGCTTCGGGTCGCGCCGCCCTACGTCGTGGACTCGGCTGGGGTTCGGTCGGACGCGGCGCTCTCGGTCGTAGGCTGCAGCGTGGACACGAACCCCGCCGGGCCGTGGGGCCGGCCGGTGACGAGGCCCCACGCGGCGACGTGCGCGGTCGTGGTCGCTTGGGAGCCCGGCACGCTGAGAGGGCCTGTACTGGTGGATCCCGCGTGGACCACGACCGGGAACATGAGCGGGAAGCGCTTCCAGCACTCCGCAAATGTACTGGGAAACGGCAAGGTACTCGCTGCGGGTGGCGCGACGTCCACCGCGGGCGGGTTGACCTCGACGGCAGAGTTGTACGACTACAACACCGCCACTTGGTCATCGACGGCAACGATGCTTGCGGCGCGTGCCTACCACGCGGCCACTCCCCTCAATAGCGGCAAGGTACTCGTCTCCGGTGGAGGCCCCGGGGGCGGTGGAGCTGCCTCCACGTCGGCGGAACTATATGACCCTGTTGCTGGGACGTGGGCCGCGACGGGGAACTTGTCCAAGACTCGAAGTGGGCACATCGAAGTCCTGCTCGGCAGCAACAAGGTGCTCACTTTTGGTGGCAACGGCGGAGACTCGACTTCCGAACTCTACGACCCCACGGCCGGAACTTGGAGTCTGACCGGGAGTGCATCGTCCTCCCAGAAGATGCCAAGCGCGGTTCTTCTGGGAAATGGGAAGGTGCTGTCTGTTTGGGGCGGGCAGGGCGCGATCTACGACCCTGTCGGCGCTACCTGGGCCTCGACAGCGAGCATGATCGTCGCCCGCTACTCACCGACGGCAACTCTTCTGGGGAGCGGGCGCGTTCTGGTTACCGGCGAGGACTCGTCGGCGGAGTTGTACGACCCGCTGACGGGTAGCTGGACGACTACCGGAAGCATGGCTCAGGGACGCGCCATTGCGCCAAGTGTCCTGTTCGGCGGCAAAGTACTTGTCGCAGGAGGCAACGGAAGCGCCGTGTTCAGCAGCAGCGAGTTGTACGACCCGACCGCTGGAACGTGGGCGGTAACGGGAGGCATGACGTCCGCACGCTACTATCACTCGGCAAGCGTTCTCGGAAACGGCAAGGTGCTCGTCGCTGGTGGCACCAACGCGGTCGGAACGACCCTGTCTACGTCTGAGGTTTTTGCGTTCGTCGCGCCAGGAGGCACCTGCGCCGCCAACGCCGACTGCACGACGGGCTTCTGCGCCGATGGCGTGTGCTGCAATGCGCCCTGCACAGGAAGCTGTTCGGCCTGCAACCTTGCCGGCTCCCTTGGAACTTGCACGCCTGTCGCCTCCGGTGCCCCCGTTGGCACGCGCTCCTGCGCCCCGTTCGCCCGATGCGTTGGCGGCGCTTGTGCCACTTCATGTACGCTCGGATCCGACTGCCTTTCTGGCTTCTGCGTTGACGGCACCTGCTGCGACACCAAGTGCGACGGCCAATGCCAAGCCTGCAACCTCCCGGGGAAGGTGGGCACCTGCTCCGC
>CAIXWQ010001056.1 GCA_903923175.1 uncultured delta proteobacterium
ACTTCAGGTTGCGGCCCGCGTGCTTGCTCCCTCCGTAGAGGCTCTCGACGCCCCGCTCGACCGCCGGCCTCTCGACCGAACAGTTGGGGCCTGCTACCCGGCGCTTCGGCGCTTACCGGGACGGGACTCGCACCCGTTGGAATCGCGCAGCGTGAAGACGTCCCCGAACCCGCCGAGGCGGGAGCGCGGGCGTCTTCGTCACGGCGCACCATGGAGGCGATGCTAGCCGAGCGCGCGGGCGATCGCCTCCGCCACGCCGCCCCCCTCGGCGGAGGTCGCCGCGAGCCGATCGGTCGCGGCCTGCTGCACCGAGGGCGGCGCCTGCCCCATGGCGAACGAGCGCCCTGCCCAGGCGAACATGGACAGATCGTTGAGCCAGTCGCCGACGACCACCACGTCCTCGCGCGCGATGCCGAGCCGCGCGCACAGCCGCGAGAGGCCGTCGGCCTTGTCGACGCCGTGGCGGAGCAGGCGCAGCGCGTGGCCGCCGCTGCGCGTGCCGAACGTGAGCAGATCGACCGTCGCCTCGTGCTCGCGCGCGACGATCGCGTGCGCGCGGGCGACGTCCCCCTCCGCGCCGATGCCCAGCGCCATCGTGATCGCGGCGTCGGCGCGCCACGGCGCGTCGTGCGAGAGCCGCTCGTGAAGCTGCACGTCGGGCGTCCACGCGGAGACGTACTGCACGTGCGCGCGGCCGAGCTCGTCGCCGTGGATGACGTCGTGGGTGAACACGAAGCGCGAGAGCCCGTGCGCGTCGAGCACGAGCATGATGGCCTCGGCGACCTCGACGTCGATCGTTCGCGCCTCCAGCAGCGCGCCCGAGACGGGATCGACCAGCGTCGCGCCGTCGGCGCACACGAGCGGCGTGTCGAGGCGAAGCGCGCGCGCGATCGGGAGCGAGCCGCTCACGAGGCGCCCCGTGGCGAGCGTGACGGTGACGCCGGCCTCGCGCGCGCGGGCGATGGCGGCGCGATCGCGAGGATCGACGAAGCCGTCGCTGCGCAGCAGGGTCCCGTCGACGTCGAGGGCGAGGAGCTTGGGTGCGGACATGGACCGTGATGGATCTCGAGGAGGATCGAACGCGGGAGTGCCCCGCGCGCAGCGCGACGCGCGAGCGCAGGCCACGCGGTGCCTAGCACGTTGGGCGCGCCGCGCTGAGCGCGCTATGCCCGCTCCATGTCGCCCTCCGCGCAGCCGTTCGCCTCGCTGAAGGACAAGGTCGCCGTGATCACCGGCGCGTCGCGCGGCATCGGGCGGGCGCTCGCGCTCGCGTTCGCCCGCGAAGGGGCCGACGTCGTGCTCGCCTCGAAATCGCTCGACCCCGATCCGCGGCTGCCGGGGACGCTGCTCGAGGTCAAGGCCGAGGTCGAGGCGCTCGGACGGCGCGCGCTCGCGGTGCGGACCGACGTGCGCAGCGAGCGGGACATCGACGCGATGGCGAAGGAGGCGATCGCGGTCTTCGGCGGCGTCGACGTGCTGGTGAACAACGCCGGCGCGCTCTACTGGCACTCGATCGCGCGGACGGCCGCCACGCGCTTCGACCTCGTCATGCAGGTCAATGCGCGCGCCTCGTTCCTCTGCGCGCGGGCGCTCCTCCCCTCGATGCTCGCGCGCGGCGGCGGCGCCGTGATCAACATGTCGCCGCCGATCGTGCGCGGCGCGATGGCGGGGCACGTCGCCTACATGATGTCGAAGTTCGGCATGACGCTGCTCGCCGAAGGGATCGCCGCCGAGCACGGCGAGCAGGGCGTGCGCGCGTTCGCGCTCTGGCCCGCGACCATGATCGAGAGCCTCGCGACGATCGCGCACGGCCTCGGCACGCGCGAGCAGTGGCGCCGGCCGGACGTCGTCGTCGACGCGACGCTCGCCCTGCTGCTCGGCCGCGGCGGCGCCGGCGCGCTCGCCAACGGCGGCGCGTACTCCGACGAGGACGTGCTGCGCGCGGCCGGCGTGGGCGAGGCGGAGCTCGATGGGTACGCGTGCGTCGCCGGCTCGACGCCTCCGTCGCTCCGGCTCGAGCAGCTCGTGGGCGGCGCCGGTTGGGCGGCGTTCGAAGCGGGGCGCGTGCCGACACGGTAGCGAGCCCGCGCGGGGGTGGCCGGGGGCGCTCGGCTCCGCGCCGCCGCGAGCCCTCGGCGTGGCCGCTCGCTATGAAGGGGTTGGGCTCCCCTTGAAATCGTTGCGGAGTGCTCCTGGGTAGGCGAAGCCCCTACCCGCGCGGGCCCGCCACGCCGTCCGCGCGTTTCTGCTCGCCGGACGGGCTTCGACGCGGTGGGCACGGTGTGGGACGCTGGACGCGACGGCCGCGCACGTTTCGTGCACTGCCTCGCCGTTTGCGACTGCGACGCGGTACCCCCCGCGCCGCGACTGGCTGGAGGGAGCATGGCCCCGCGCGCCGGCGACGAACGTATGAACCGCACGACCCGACGAGCCCGCTACGCTCTGCCCACCGCCCTCGCGGCCTTGGTGGCGACCGGCTTCAGTGCCGCCTCGCTCGGTGCAGGCTGCGGCTCCGGCAAGCTCGACGACTCCACGTGCTCGCTCGGCAGCGAAGGCTGCCCCTGCGACTCGCCCGGCGTCGCCGTCGATTGCAGCGAGTCGGTCGACTACATCCCCGGCAACGACACGACGCAGTGCCGCAGCGGCACGCGCACGTGCGAAGGCGGCAAGTGGGGGGCCTGCGTCGGCACCAAGCGCTCTTTCCAGAGCGTGCCGTCGGCCATCCTCAAGTCGTCGACCGCGACCCCCTGCACCGCGAACCCGTGCGATCCGGGCTGCCAGGTGTTCGTGGACACCGGCAGCGACCTCGACGCCGGTAGCCTCGTGACCACCAACGAGGCCGGCGGCATCTCGCTGACGCCGCAGGAAGCGGGCGTCGTCGGCAACTGGGAGGGCGGCGCGGCGACGTGCAGCGGCCTCCAGTGCCAGATCCAGCCGTGCCTCTCCGCCGGCGGGTACACGGCGACCAAGATCACCGGCGCCGTCTACGATCCGGCCGGCAAGAACCCGATCCCGAACGTGCTCGTGTTCATCCCGAACGGCACGCCGACGATCCCGAGCGACGGCGTCTCCTGCGACGCGTGCCAGTCGGCGAGCGGCAATCCGATCGTCACGGCGGTCACGAACTACAAGGGCGAATTCACGCTCACGGGCGTGCCGAGCGGCACCAACATCCCGCTCGTCATCCAGAGCGGGAAGTGGATGCGCCAGCTGACCATCCCGAGCGTCACCCAGTGCGTGACGAACACGCAGACGACCGGCCTGAACCCCGGTACTTCGCCGTTGATCCGCTTCCCGAAGAACCGCAGCGAGGGGAACATCCCGCGCATCGCGTTCGTGTCCGGGAGCGCCGACCCGTTCGAGTGCGTGCTCTCGAAGATGGGCATGGACGTGTCGGCGGCGAGCAGCGAGGTCGGCGTCCCCGTCGTCGGCGGGGCCATCAACCCCGACCGCATCCACTACTACAACTCGCCCAATTCGGCGGGGCAGGACCTCGCCTCGGCGCTCGGCGGCGGCGCGCCCAGCGCCACCACGCTGTACAACATCTCCGGCGTGGGGCTCGGCGGCGCGTGCTACGCGAACGCGGACTGCAACTCCGGCACGTGCACGGGCGCGAGCACCGGCTCGTCCGCGGTCACCAACGGCGGCTTCGAGAGCGGCTCGACGGGCTGGACGCTCGCCGGCAGCTACACGTCCGTGCAGACGGCGACCATCCACGGCGGCAGCAACGCGGTCAAGCTGGGCACCAACGTCCCCGGCACCGACAGCACGGCCGTGCAGACGTTCACCGCGCCCGCCGCGGGCGGCACGCTCGTCTTCTACTACTCGAACATCTGCAACGACTCGGTCACCTACGACTGGGCGACGGCGACGCTGCGGGACAACACCACCAGCACGACGACCACCATCCTGGCGAAGACGTGCGTGACGGCGGGCTGGCAGCCGGTGACCGCGGCGCTGACCGGCGGCCACAGCTACACGCTGACGCTCACGAACCACGACGACAACTACTCGGGCGACCCGAGCTGGACGTTCTTCGACGACATCACGATCGGCTCGCCGGGCAGCTGCACCGGCACCTCGAACAGCCGCCTCGACATCTACGACGCGATCATCATGGCGTGCGAGGGGAGCGAGTACAACAAGGGCAACACGGTCAACCAGAACCTCGTCGACTGGTCGAGCCGCGGCGGTCGCCTCTTCGCGACGCACTTCTCGTACTCGTATCTGCAGTTCGCGCCGGCGGCGACCAACTGGCCCAACGTGGTCAAGGCCTGGAACCACACGGGTTACCCGGCCAGCCCGATGACGACGTACATCAACATGAGCTTCGCGAAGGGCGACAACTTCGCCTGGTGGCTCAAGAACGTGAACGCGTCGACCACGCTCGGGCAGCTGCCGATCTCCGAAGGCCGCCACGACTACGACTACGTCGACCCGACGCGCGCGACCCCGTGGATGTACGACAACAGCGGCGGCTCGATCTCGGGCTCGGCCAACGGCGTCGCGTGCAGCACCAACGGCAACTGCATGTCGGGCTACTGCGGCGCGGCCATCCTGAACGGCGGCTTCGAGAGCACGACGAGCAGCTGGGCGATCAGCGGAAGCTACGTCGCGAACTCGGCCACGTCGCCGCACGGCGGCAGCTCGTCGATGAAGCTCGGCAACAGCGCCGGCGGCTCGACCGACAACTCGGTCTCGCAGACCTTCATCTCCGCCGCGGCCGGCGGGAACCTGACCTTCTGGTACAAGAATGTCTGCACCGGCGCGGTCGCGAACGACTGGGCGACGGCGACGCTGATCGACAACTCGACCGGCACCACGAGCACCATCCTCGCGAAGACGTGCACGAACACCGGTAGCTGGGTGCAGGTCTCGACCGCGCTCACGGGCAGCCACGAGTACACGCTCACGCTGCTCAACCACGACGACGGCGCCGCGACCAACAACACGTACACGTACTTCGACGACGTCACGACGTCGGCGGTGGCCTGCGACGACAAGTTCTGCCTGGTCGACTCGGACTGCAGCAGCCTCGGGACCGGCGCGGCTTGCTGGCAGAATCGCTGCGCTCCCGCGCACGACATGGAGCCGTTGATGACCTTCAACGTCCCCGTGGGTGCGGCGGCCGCGAGCCAGTGCGGCCGCGTCGTCTACTCGGACTTCCACGTGTCCGCGAGCGCGCTGAGCGGCGCGGGCGGCGGGTTCCCGAACGGCTGCAACACGGGCGACCTCTCCGCGCAGGAGAAGGCGCTCGAGTACATGCTGTTCGACCTGACCTCGTGCATCACGCCGGACTACATCCCGCCTGCCGGCACCAGCACCACGCCCTACTCGGTGCCGATGGCCGTCACGCGCGACTACACCGCGACCTGCCAGGTCGGGTTCCAGCCGGTGTGGCACTTCTTCGACTTCGCGACGCACACGCCGGGCGACAGCCACGTCGAGTTCTGGGCCCAGACGGGCGCGACCTCGGCGAGCCTCGCGCCGACCGCCCCGGGGGTGCTGCTCGCGTCGGTCAACGGCGCGACGGTCCCGCCGTACACGGGCGTCGACGTCGCGACGAAGCTCGCGACCGTGCCGGTCGCCGCGGGCCCCGTGCTCCGCGTCACGTTCGCGCTCTACCCGAGCTCGGACAAGACGCTGACGCCGACGGTCGATGCCTGGCGCCAGTCCTACGATTGTGTTGCGATCGAGTGATGCGATCGATCCGCTCCGCCGCGTTGCTGGCGCTCTGCCTCGGTGTGCCGGCCTGCTCGAGCAGCTCGGCACATCCGTTCACCTTCGAGCCTGACGACACCGGGGCGGACGACGCTGGCACCGACGCGGCGAAGGACTCGACGGTCGCGGACTCCGGCTCGGACGCCACCACCTCCGACGCGAACCAGGACACGGCCACGGCGACCGACGCGCCGAGCGACGGCGTCGCGAGCGACTCGGCGAAGGCCGACGGCACGACCGACGCCGCCGACGCGGCCGCGCCGCCCAAGTGCGCGAAGGCGTACTCGGACATCCCGACCACGACCGTCAGCTACCCCCACGCCGCGACCGGCGATCGCCTCGCGGCCATCACGTGGGACGAGCTGACGATGGCCTGGCTCACGACCGACGCGGGCGGGGCGGTGACCATCCACTACGCCGATCGCGCGGGGCGCGACGACGCGTTCGTCACGACGTGGACGGTCCCCTCGTCGCTCGGGCCGTTCCCGAACGAGAGCGTCGCGCTCTCGGCCGACGGCCTCACGATGATCGTCGCGTCGGCCGACCACAAGTCGCTGACGCAGGTCACGCGCGCCGCGCGCGGCACGCAGTTCGACCCCGCGAGCGCGACCGGCGCGCCGTTCGTCCACCTGGTCGGCGATCCGGTGGGCGCGACGAGCTTCAAGCTGGTCGGCGACGTGGTGCTCTCCAAGGACGGCCAGTGGCTGTTCTACACCGACCTCGCGCAGACGAGCGGGACCACGCTGCAGATGGCGCCGCGCCTGGCGGACGGCACCTGGGATGGCCCGACCCCGATCATCGCGAGCCGCCTCGCGATGGTGGCGAGCTACCGCCGGCGACCGAGCGGCATCTCGTCGGACAAGCTCACGCTCTTCTACCTCGACGAGACGAGCAACACGTCGATGGTCGCCTTCCGGGTCCCGGGCACGACGCTCTTCGACCAGTTCTACGCGTACGCGCCGACGGGGACCTGGGCGATGCCGACCGACGCGTGCGATCGCGTCTACCTGACGGCGGAGATCCCGCCGGACAAGTCCGACGGCGGCTTCGACGCCGAGACGCCGCTCGTGACCGGCATCGTTCACGCGCCCTGACGCGTCCGGAGGCGTCCGTGCGCGTGCGCGGCGCGCGCCGCTACGGCCCGCCGTCCCACACGCTGGCGCCCACGCACGCGCCCCACTTGCCGTCGGCCCCGCAGCTGCGGGTTCCGGGCCCGCAGGACTTGTAGGCGTCCGCGCCGAACCGCTCCGCCTGGCAGACGACCGGCGCGCCGGCGTCGGCGCACGGGCACCCCTGCTCGGTGGGACTCGAGTTGCAGATGTCGACGATCGGCCCGCCGTCGCTCGGATCGATCCCCCCCTCGAGCGCCGCCGGGTGGTCGTTCGCCGGAGCGCACGCGGAGAAGAGCGCGAGCGCGAGCGCGGGCACGGCGGAGAGGACGAAGAGGCGACGCATGCCCTCAGAACTAGCACTTCGTGTGCCCGCGCGCCGCGCCCACCGACGCGCGCAACGGCAGCATCCCCCCCGCAACGCCCGCGACGCCCGCGACGCCCGCGACGCCCGCAGCGAGCGAGTGCCGCCGGCGCCGAGCCCGTGCACGGAAGCTGCGCGGGGCCGCAAGAAGGTGCGCGCGCGAGGCCCCGGCGTCGCGCTGGGCTCCGGCGAGGGCGAGCTCGCGTCGCTTCAGCGCGGCGAGATCGTCGTCAGCTCCGTCCCCGCGGCGTAGGCGTAGCTCACGTACGAATCGAAGCCGTAGACGATCGCGGTCACCGGACGGCTCGCCTGCAGCCGATGGACGCCGTCGTTCTGCCGCCCCGGCAGGAGGTTGGCGGGCGCGGTCTTGGTGGGATCGATGACGGGGAACGAGAGCTGGCAGCGCCAGATGTCCCAGCCGGCCGCGCTCGGCAGCCCGGTGACCGGGCTCGTCGCCGCCGCGATGCTCGCGCGCTCGCAGGCGCCGTCGTCGAAGGGAGCGCCGTCGAAGAGGAGCGACGTCCCCTTGGGCGCGAAGATCGAGACGAAGTCGAACGAGTACTTGTCGGGCGTGAGGAAGACGTAGTCGGCGCGGTACTGCTCGACCGGCGGCACGATGAGCAGGCTCGGATCGCCGCCGGGGAGCCCGCGCGGGACGCCGGCCGCGTCCTGCGAGGCCTGCAGATCGGCGACGTGGATGGCGCCGTCGCTCTCGAGCGCGAAGTCCTGGTGGTAGACGATCTCGCGGAAGCCCCCGGGGCCGTCGAGCACGAAGTCGTCGTCGGGCTTGGGCAGCGTGGTGCGCACGTGGACTTTGCCGTCGGCGACCGCGATCACGCGCACGAACTCGGGCTCGTCGATCTGCGAGATGCCGGTGGCGCCGGCCGCGAGCACCGCGCGCGTGCGGTTGGGCGAGTGGCCGACCACGTAGCGACGCCCGGCGGTGCGCGCCGGATCGAGCTGCTCCTCGAGGTGATCGGCGCAGCAGGAGCGCTGCGAGAAGCGATCCCAGTGCGGCGCGTCGGAGGCCTCGCTGCCGCTGAACACGACCACCGCGTCGCTGGCCTCGATGATCGATCCGGTGAAGTCGGCGTGGAAGCCGCCGGTCTCGAGGTTGAGGACCTCGAAGGGCTCGAGCACGTAGGTGAGCGTGCCGCCGGCGCCGAGCGCCGCGATGGGGCCGCCGCCGACGATGTCGGCCGTCGTCTTCAGCGTGACCGAGGTGCGCGCGCGCGTGCCGACGATCGTGACGAAGTTGCGGAGATTCAGGCCGAAGTCCTTGTCGGGATCGCTGTCGACGGCGATGGTCTGCGGCCAGCCGGCGACGACGTAGCGCGCCGCGCCGGCGATCGCCTCGACCGGCTTGAGGAGCGAGGCGTCGTTCGAGAAGACGTTGACGTTGTCGAGCGGGTTGAACTGGTAGGCGACGATCGGCACGTCGCTGGTGATCTTGTAGGCGTGGCGCGAGACGGCGGTGTTCGTCTCGCCGGTGCCGGCGGTGTCGGTGGCGCCGTCGACCCAGCGCGGGCCGAGCAGGAAGACCTCGAGGTTCTGCGGCAGCACGCGCGCCTTGGCGATCTGGCGCACGTTCGCGGGCTGCCCCGGATCGGCGTCGTCCTGCTGCACGATCACGTTGGCGGAGACGTCGTGCTGCGGGTTCGAGACGACGACCGCGTACTGCTGCGCGGTCGCGTTCATCGACTGGCTGATGCGCGCGTTGTCGAGCTGCACGGCCCAGTACTCGCAGCCGACGTTGCTCCGCTGATCGGCGGCGATCGCGCACAGATCGCCGCAGACGCCGCCGCGGCAGGCGACCCCTTGCCCCGCGCACTCCGCCCCCGCGACGAAGGCCGAGCCGTCGGCGTTGCAGGTGTCGACGCGGCTCTGCGTCGGCCCGCCGCACGTGGTCGAGCCCGGCACGCAGACGCGGCAGCCGAGCGCGGGCGAGGCGCAGGCGAGCCCCTGCAGGCCGCAGTCGACGCGCGTGGCCCAGCCGGCGCGGCCGTCGACGCCGACGACGCAGTCCTCGAGCACGTCCGCGGCGCAGCGCGCGACGCCGACCGCGCAGATCGGCAGCGAGGCGGCGATCGGGTCCTGACGGTAGGCGCGATCGAACGTGCACGCGGCGGCGACGAGGGTCGTGGCCGCGAAGAGCAGCGCGGGGCGGCGTGCGCGCGTCATCGGCGGAGATCATGGCGCGTGCGCGCGAGGGAGGCGAGTCGAGATCGCGTAACCACCGAGGGGCGCCGCGCGGGCCTCCGAGGCGCGAGGGCGCGCGTCACGGCCCGAGCGACCAGTAGTGCATCGCGAGGAACGGGCGACCGGGCATCGCCTCGACCTCGATGGCGTGCTCGCCGTCGAGCTCGCCGACCGCGAGCGCGACCTCCTGCCAGACGCCGCCGAGCTCCAGCGCGCCGAGCTCCGCCCCGTCGACGCGGACACGCACGACGGCGTAGGGGAGCGTCGCGCCGACGCGCGCGAGCAGCCGGCCCCCGCGCGCGAGGCGCAGCCGGAAGCGATCGCGCGTGCGCTCCATGCGCCCGCCGTCGACGCGCGCCTCGAAGCCGATCAGCACGTTCGCCGTGCGCCGCGCCTCGCCGAGCTCGTAGCGGTGCACAGCCTCGCTCTCGAGGTCCGAGACGTCGAGCGCGTCGACGATGCGGGCGGCCGCCTCGGCGTCCATCGGCAGCTCGCCGCTCCCGAGCGCGGACCACCGCGCCTCGGCGATCACGAGCGTCGGCGCGCCCAGGATCGGCGCCCCCTCGACGGTGCGGCGCGCGAGCTCGGGGCCGAGCGCGGGCGGGACCTGAAGCCACTCGGGGTACACGGCGAAGTGCGTGGGGAGCGCCTCGCGCGGCAGGTGCTCCCAGCGCTCGAAGCGCGAGCCGGGGCCGGCGACCCAGTAGCGCGCCTCGTCGCGCGTCGTGAGGCCGACGACGTCGAACGTGCGCCGCCCCGACAGGTACGCCATCGCGCCCGCGTCGTTCACGCCGACGAGGCTCGTGGCCGGCAGGTTCGCGGCGACCCAGCGCGCGGCGGACACCTGCTGCCCGTGCACCGCCGCGGCGTCGCCCGCGAGATCCTCGACGGCCTTCGGGAGCTCGGCGGCGAACACGAGGAGCACGAACGCGGCGACCGCGAGGCGCGCGCGGCCGAGCCCCTCGTGCCAGCGCTCGGCGAGCTCGCCGACGACGTCGACGAGCGCGGCGAGGAGCACGAACCACCCGGCGACGAAGGGCCAGACGTAGCGGAGGCGATTGGCGAGGAACGTCTCGTAGGTCGTGGGGAGCACGATGGCCGCGGCGACGACGAGCACCGCGAGCGCCCGCGCGCGCTTGCCCGTGCGCTTCGCCGCGACCGCGAGCGCGAGGAGCGACAGCGGCGCGAGGATCCGGCCGCCGGGCGGGACGACGTGCGCGCTCGGGAAGTCGCCGCCGAGGATCGGCCCGACCAGCGCGGCGAGGTTGCCGAAGACCGCGTCGAAGAACGCCTTGCCCCCCGCGGCGCGGTGATACGGCGAGTAGATCAGCCACTTCGCCTCCGCGGTCGCCGCGACCGCGTGGCCGGTGAGCGCGAGGAAGATCAGCGGCCCGAGGGCGACGCCGGCGAGCGGCACGAGCGCGACGAGCCAGCCGCGCGGGGCGACGATCCGCGTGGGGCGATGCGCGCGGAGGAGCACGACCGCCGCGAGGATCGCGACC
>CAIXWQ010001057.1 GCA_903923175.1 uncultured delta proteobacterium
ACCGCATCGACATCGCCGCGCGTTACACCGACGCGACGGCTCGATGCGGGAGGGGGCGCGGCGAGGCGGCGCGGGACATCACGCAGCCGGCGCGAGGCGCGGGGGATCTGCGGCGGAGAGGGCGAGCGTTAACACGTGCTCATGAACGGCCTCGCCGCGACCTCGAGCTACGACGCGGTGCTGCTCGCGTGCCAGGGCTTCGAGGGCACCCCGCGCTCGGCCACGCAGAAGGCCAACCTGATCGGCTACGCCAACGCGGGCGGCCGCGTCTTCGCGACGCACTTCAATTACATGTGGCTGTTCGACAACGCCGCGTTCGCCACCACCGCGAACTGGGCGCTCACCTCGGGCAACCCGACCGGCGACGACACCAAGCCGCTGACCGGCCTCGTCGACACGAGCTTCGGCAAGGGGGCCGCGTTCTCGCAGTGGCTCGCCGGCGTCGGCGCGCTCGGCCCCAAGTCGCCGCCCCCCGAGGTCGACATCTACGCCTCGCGTCAGGACGTCACCGACGACGGCGTCGCGCGCCCCTCGCAGCGCTGGATCTACTCGACGAACCCGCCCGCCGCGACCGTCCAGCACCTCACGTTCAACACGCCCGTCGGGTCGGCCGCGGCCTCGCAGTGCGGCCGCGTGATCTTCAGCGACTTCCACGTCAACGCGGCCACCACGAACGGCAAGACCTTCCCCGCCGAGTGCGCCACCGCGCCGCTCAGCGCGCAGGAGAAGGTGCTCGAATTCATGCTCTTCGACCTCGCGTCGTGCGTGAGCGCCGACAACGTCCCGCCGCCGCCGCCGCCGACCTGCGCGCCACGCACCTGCGCGGCCGCGAGCGCGAGCTGCGGCCCGCTCGCCGACGGCTGCGGTGGCATCCTCGACTGCGGCAGCTGCCCCGCGGGCCAGACCTGCGGCGGCGCCGGCGTCGCGAACCAGTGCGGCGGCCCCACCTGCGCGCCGCTCACCTGCAGCAAGCTCGGCTACTCCTGCGGCCTCGCCGGCGACGGCTGCGGCAAGACCCTCGACTGCGGCCCCTGCCCCACCGGCGAGACCTGCGGCGGCGGCGGCGTGGCCGGCGTGTGCGGCGGCCCGGCCTGCAAGCCGCAGACGTGCACCTCGGTCGGCGCGACCTGCGGCTGGATCGGCGACGGCTGCGGCAGCTCGGTGCAGTGCGGCCCGTGCCCGAGCGGCGAGACCTGCGGCGGCGGCGGCGTCGCCAACAGGTGCGGCGGCCCCAAGTGCACCCCGCTCGGCTGCGCGTCGGTGGGCGCGACCTGCGGCTGGATCGGCGACGGCTGCGGCGGCTCGCTCAGCTGCGGCGACTGCATCGCGCCCGACACCTGCGGCGGCGCCGGCGTGGCGAGCGCCTGCGGCCACAATGGCATCGCGAGCTGCGTGCCGCTCACCTGCAAGGAGGTCGGCGCTGGCTGCGGCCCCGTCGCCGACGGCTGCGGCGCGCTGCTCGACTGCGGCCCGTGCCCGGCCGGCCAGACCTGCGGCGGCGGCGGCGTCCCGAACCTCTGCGGCGCCCCGACCTGCACGCCGACGACCTGCAGCGCGCTCGGCTTCGAGTGCGGCCCGGCGGGCGACGGCTGCGGCGGCCTGCTCGACTGCGGCACCTGCCCGAGCGGCCAGAGCTGCGGCGGCGGCGGCGTCCCGAACCGCTGCGGCGGGCTGCGCTGAGAAGGCGCGAGTCCGGACCGGAGCGGCGGCCCACGGGCGCCGGGCCCGCACGGCTCTGCTATGAATCGCAATCGATGAAGGCCGAGCTCTATCGCAACGAGTACATGCAGGCGACGCTCGACGGCGATCGCATCACGCTCCACTGGGATCGCCAGGAGCCCGACGACGCCCACGCCGCGCAGACGGCGCAGGCCGTCACCGCCGCGATCGACGCGCACCAGAAGACGCTGCCCGCCGGCGCGCGGTTCAGCGTCCTGGTCGACCTGCTGGTGGTCTCGAAGGTCTTCCCGCGCGCGACGGCGGCCTACACGACCTGGCTGATCGGCCACCGCGGCGTACTGCGCGGCGGCGCATTCGCCACCAAGGCGATGCTCCTGCGCGCGAGCATCAGCGCCGCGGTGCTCATCCCCGGCTTCACGATGAAGGGCTTCTCGAACCTCGAAGACGCCGAGGCGTTCCTCGCGAGGCTGCCGAAGTAGCCTCGCCGCTCCGCACCACGCCGAGCGCCGCCGGCGCGCGAGAGGGGCGCCGCGGTCGCGTCGCTCCCCCTCGCGGCGCGGCCGCAGCGCGCCCGTCCGTCAGTTGCTGTCGATGAAGATCGGCAGGTAGTGCTCGCCAGTGCTCGACTTCGACACGAACGTCACGAGCTCGCGGTTGCTCCGGCCCGCCTTCAGCACCTTGATCGTCGCGACCGCCTTCTCGCCGTTCTGCCCGGTCGTCTTGTCGATCGACACGTCGAGGTTCTGCGTCGTCGACGTCCCGGTCGGCGAGAGCGCGAACAGGCTCCCCTCGAAGCTCGAGAGCGTCCACGCCTTGGCCGCGGCGTCGCTGTAGAACCCGAGCGTCACGGTGCCGGTCTGGCCCACGGGGATCTTCACCCCTTTGGAGTTGATCGTCTGCGAGCCGAAGGTGATCTTCACGCTCGTGAGGTCGAGCGGCGCGACGTTGAAGTACGCGTCGGCCGGCGCGGGGACGCAGGGGTTGTGCCCCGCCTTCGCGCTCTTGTTCGACCACTGGCGCTGCACGTAGAAGCCGGAGAGATCGCCGCTCGGGAGCTTGAGCGCGTAGTCCCGGAAGATCTCGCACATGTCGCCGTTCTCGACGTTGAACTGCATGAACGAGTAGTAGGCGAGGTGGTTGTCGTCGACGCCGAAGTAGGCCGGCGCGGTGTTCGGCTGGGGGTCGGTCGCCGCCTCCGCGATCTCGTGGCTCGCCGACAGCGTGGTGTTCTCGTACGCGGTGAGCCCCTGCCCGAAGTTGCACTGCGGCAGGATGGCGACGGCGATCTGCGCGCCGCCGACCGTCACGCTCTCGTGGTAGCCGCCGATGCCCGCCGCGCAGGCCTCCGACATCGTCGTGCCGCCGGCGCCGCCGCCCGTGGCCGTCATGAGCTTCGTGGTCGTCGGCAGGTAGAGCACGTAGAGCGAGTTCGCCGTCGGCGCCGGCCACCCCGAGGTCGCGGTGTCCGTCAGGCTCTTGGTCACGAGCGCCTGCAGGTCCGCGTCGCTGACCGAGGCCGCGAGCGCGGTGGTCATGCGCACGTGGTTCGAAGCGCCGCTCGTGGTCGCGCCGATGCCGTACTCGGAGACGATGGCGCCCCAGTAGTCCGTGCCGCCGAGCTTGTCGCCGAGCTTCTCGAAGTTGTCCGCGTTCGGCTCGCTCGGCCAGGTGACGGTCACGATCGTCGGCGCGGTGAGCAGCGGCCCGCCGCTGGTGGCGAGGGTCGGCTGGTCCGGCGCGAAGGCCGGGTACTTGTCGCTCGGCGCGCCGTGATCGACCGCGGGCGCGCCGTCGGCCGGCGCGGCGTCGTCGCCGGGCGCCGCGTCGTCGCCCGCCACGCCGGTGTCGTCGCCCTGCGGCGCCGGGTTCGCGTTGGAAGCGTCGCCTCCGCCGCAGGCGGCGAGGAGCCAGGTACACGCGAACAGAGGGGCGAGGCGCTTCATCGGACGGCACTCCTTGGAGGCTGGAAAATTCGGCAGAACGGCGCGCAGCGGGCGCGCTCGGTGCGACGACGGAGGCGCGCCCTACGCAAGTTCGGGACCGCCGGATCGCGAAAAAATCGCGCAGCCAGGGTGTCCGATTGCCGCGTGCCCGCAGCGCCTCGTGCCTTTGCTGACGCCTCGCCGCCGGCTCGTGCGTCGATGCACGCGGATCACCGCGCGCCCCCCGCGCCGATCTCAGCGCCGCATCAAGCGTCGCGTTCGAACAGCGAAGCACGCGCGCCGAAGCGGACGGCGAACTGCGCCCGCGAGGCCTGCGCGCGCGCGAGCGGCCCGGCGGCCTCGAGACCGACGACGACCACGCGCTCGGCGTCCCCGGCCGCGATCAGGTCGCGCCCCAGCTCCTCCGCCTCGTCCCAGGCGTCCTCGCCGCGGCCCACCGCGAGGTTCGGGCCGGTCAGCGCGAACGCGATCGCGCACTCGCCCGCCGCCGCGTTCGGCGTCGTGTACGCGAAGCGACGCCCCTCGGCGTGCGCGGCCCCGCGGCGCCGGAGGCCGTCGTCGTAGATGGCGTTCACGTCGACGGTCGCGAGGCAGCTGCCGATCACCAGCCCCGCGCCGCGCAGCCGCTCACGCCCGAGCGCCTCGGCCAGCGCGCCCACGGCGGCGAGCGCGAGGTGGCTGGTCGCGTCCATGCGCCCCAGGCGATCGCGCGCGACGCCCGTGCGCGCGGCGAGCTCGGCGAGGTCGACC
>CAIXWQ010001058.1 GCA_903923175.1 uncultured delta proteobacterium
AGACCGGGTTCGAACCGGCGACGTTCAGCTTGGAAGGCTGACGCTCTACCAACTGAGCTACTCCCGCCTTCTTTCCGTGACCGTCGGGCCGACAAGCTCGACGGGGTGGAGGGTGTTGGATTTGAACCAACGTAGGCATTGCCGGCAGATTTACAGTCTGCTCCCTTTGGCCACTCGGGCAACCCTCCAGAATCACTACCGAATCACGATGATCTGACGTCGGTCCGTGGCGCTCCCCACGATGTCTGCTTCTGCGACCGGCGTGACCGACACTCGTACGCGTATCTCGAACCAGAAGAGCTGACGAGGGGAGTTGAACCCCTAACCGCCTGTTTACAAAACAGGTGCTCTGCCGGGTTGAGCTACGCCAGCGTCGGGCGGCGGAGCTTACTCGCCAAGGCGAGCGCCTGCAACCCACGCTGGCACGAGAACCATGACGTTCGGTCTTTCGACCTTTGCGCCTGGGCTTCGGCCTTCCTGCGGTGCCCGAGAGCGGCTCCGCCCCACCTCCACGTCGCACGTTGCGACGCTCGGATGGCTTCCTCGCGCAGGTCGCGAGGGCCGGCGCAGGAAAGGGGGCCGCGTGCTACCAGTCCCATCCGGCCCAGTCAACCCCCGGCGCGATTTCGCCCCGCCCACGAGCACCCGGTCGGCGCCGCGCCGAGCCTCAAGGCGTGGTCTTTCCCGCATTTTTCTTGGCGATCTTGTCGAGCTGGTCGGCGATGTCCTTCTCGGTGTACGGGAGCTTCGCCAGCGCCGCCTTCTCGTCGGCGAGCTCGCGTTCGAGGTGGACGCGCACGCCGCGAGCGCGATCGATCCACGGCGACTTGGTCCCTACCTTTCCGTCCAGCCGGAGCACGCGCTCGAGCAGGTCGAGCCCCTTCTCGACCAGGACGCGGTAGCGATAGCGCATGGCCGCGCGGAACAGCGTCTTGTCGTCCTCGGTCTTCGAGAACGCGGGCGGCGCGGGAACCGCGACGAGCTCGTCGTGGAGCGCCACGTACATCGAGGCGATGCGCACCCCCGCGCGGATGGTCCAACGGACGTCGCCGGGCTTCATCGCGTCGATGTAGGCCTCCTGCGCGTCCTGCAGGAACTGACAGCGCGCCTCGAGCTTCTGGCCGAAGTCGTTCCCGACCGGCTGGAGCTTCACCGCGAGGTTGCGGGCGCGCAGGATCTCGCCGCGCGCGTAGGGCACCGCGGACGCGTTCTGCGGGGCAGGAACGGTCACGCCGGCGATCGTCTTCTCGGCTGCGTCGAGCTGTTTCTGCGCGGAGACGAGATCGCCCTTGTGCGCGGAGACGGTCGCGTCGAGCGCCTGCACCTCCGCCTTGTCGCCGGGTGGGAGATCGGGCCTCGCCACGACGAGCGGCGTCGCGAGCGCGAGATCGTCGTCGTCGTCGATCTCGACGTCGAGCCGAGCGCGTCGCATGAGCGCGTCGGTCGAGTCGCTCGTCCCCTTGCCGTCCTCCGCGGCGCGCCGGTAGCGGTCGCGAGCGTCGCGGATCTCCTCGAGCGCCTCGCTGCAGAGGGCCGCGTTGTACTCGGCGTCGCGCCCGAGCTGCGAGAGCGGGAGCCCGCGCGTCTTCTCCGCGACCACGACGCGGTCGAACAAGACGCGCGCCTTCTGCGCGTGACCGGCCTGGAATTCGAGGCTGGCGCGATCGAACACTTCCTTGGGCGTGCCGCTGAGGTCGTCGTCGGAGACGATCACGACCGCGGCGATCGGCCCGGTGCTGCCGGCGGCGGCGGCCGAGCTCGCGCTCGACGCGGGGGCCGGTGCGACCGCCGGCTTCGCGGCGCCTCCGCACGCGGCGACGAGCACGACGAACGGGAGCGCGCCGAGCGAGAGGCGCAGGTGGCGATGAGTCGAGGCGGTACGGGCGCGACGAGGAAGCAACATGGCGGTCCTGGGAGCGTAGGCGTTGGAGCGACGCGGGCGCGGGGCGGCGGCGGCTGGGTGGCGCTCGCGTGGAAGAGAGCGTACCGGACCGACACACGATTGCGGCCGGGGTTCCGCGCGGCGCACGCTCGGGCCTGGTGACGCCATTGCAGTTCCGTCCGGGGGGTGGCCCGGGGCGCGAAGCCCGATCGGGCCGGCCCGCCGAGGGACGCATGAGCGGGTCCGATCGAGACGCCATCCTGTCGCGCTACGCCGCCACGGCGCGATCGATCCCGGCGCTGTCGCGCGAGGAGGAGCGCGAGCTCGCGCACCGGGTCCGAGATCTGGGCGATCGCGCGGCGGCCGACCGGCTCATCGGCGCGAACCTGCGGCACGTGGTCGCCATCGCGATGAGCTATCGACGCTACGGAGTGCGGGTCTCGGAGCTGATCAGCGAGGGGAACCTCGGGCTCATGATGGCGATCCGGAGGTACGAGCCCGATCGCGGCGTGCGCTTCGTGACCTACGCCGCGTACTGGGTGCGCGCGTACATCCTGAACTTCGTGATCAAGAGCTGGTCGATGGTGGGGGGCGGCTCGGGCCCGCTGCGCTCGAAGGTGTTCTTCAAGCTCCGCCGCGAGCGTGCGACCGTCGCGTCGATCGTGGGGGCGGACGAGCGGCTGTCGATCCCGATGCTCGCCGAGCGCATGGGCACGACGGTCGAGCGGACGGAGGAGCTCACCCGACGGCTCGATGCGCGCGACGTCTCGCTCGACCTGCCGAGCACCGAGGGGGCCGGGAGCTCGATGGTCGACGCGCTCTCCGACCCCGACCCCTCGCAAGAGGAGCGGCTCGCGTCCGAGGAGCGGCAGGCCTACCTGCACGAGACGCTCAAGGAGGCCGTCTCGACCCTCGACGCGCGCGAGCGGTACATCGTGGAGCGACGGCTGATGTCGGACGAGGATCCGAGCCTCGCGGACATCGGGCGGGCGCTCGGCGTGTCGCGGGAACGGGCGCGGCAGCTCGAGGAGCGCGCGAAGGCGAAGCTGCGCAAGTACCTCGCGGCGCTGGGCGAGCTGCTCGACTGGACGGCGTTCTCGACGTAGAGGCCTCGCGATGCCGATCCGCGAGATCACGGTCGAAGAGCTGGAGGCGCTCCGCCGCGAGGAAGGGCGCGTGCTGCTGCTCGACGTGCGCAGCGAGGAGGAGCACGAGCTCGCCCGGATCGAGCCGAGCCTGCTGGTGCCGCTGCCGGAGCTGGCGATGCGGCTCGGCGAGCTCGCCCGGCACCGCGACGAGCGGATCGTCGTCTACTGCCACCACGGGGTGCGTTCGCGCTCGGGGGCGGCCATCCTGCAGTCCGCGGGGTTCGCCGACGTGGCGAGCCTGCGCGAGGGGATCGAGGCCTGGTCCGCGCGCATCGATCCGCGGGTGCCAAGGTACTGAGCGCGGGGCTGGCGCGGGAATCGTCGCGGGCGCTCGCGGGTTGAGCGGCGTCGACCGGGAAATGGCGCCGGCCGAAACGCCGGGCGAGGGCGCCACGGTGGTGCGATTTCGGGAGATTCCGACTAGAGGAGCGGCATGGGGTTCGACATCCGGGCGATGAACGATCTGGTGGCGAAGGAGAGCGCCTTCGCCGACCGCGTGGTCAACGAGGTGGCGAAGGTCATCGTCGGCCAGAAGTACATGATCGAGCGGATCCTCGTGGGGCTGCTCACGGGCGGGCACGTGCTGCTCGAGGGCGTGCCGGGGCTCGCGAAGACGCTCACCGTGCGCTCGCTCTGCCAGGCGGTCGACGCGAAGTTCGCGCGCGTCCAGTTCACCCCCGACCTGCTGCCAGGCGACCTGATCGGCACGGTCATCTACGACCAGCGCACGGGCGACTTCACCTCGAAGCTCGGGCCGATCTTCGCGAACCTGGTGCTCGCGGACGAGATCAACCGCGCGCCGGCGAAGGTGCAGAGCGCGCTGCTCGAGGCGATGCAGGAGCGGCAGGTCACCATCGGCGACAAGACCCACCCCCTGCCGACGCCGTTCGCGGTGCTCGCGACCCAGAACCCGATCGAGCAGGAGGGGACGTACCCGCTCCCCGAGGCGCAGGTGGACCGCTTCATGATGCTCGTGAAGGTCGGCTACCCGTCGCGCGAGGAAGAGCGCGAGATCATGGATCGCATGACCTCTGGCGTGACGCAGGAGATCAAACCGGTCTGCACGCCGGCGGAGCTCCTCGCGGGGCGGCGCACGGTCGAGCAGATCTACGTCGACGACAAGGTGAAGGACTACATCGTCGACGTGGTGCACGCGACGCGACAGCCGGCGAAGCACGGGCTGAAGGATCTCGACGGGCTCATCGAGTACGGCGCGAGCCCGCGCGCGTCGATCGCGCTGAACATGGCCGCGCGCGCGCACGCGTTCCTCCGGCACCGCGGCTACGTCACGCCCGAGGACGTGAAGGAGGTCGGCGCGGACGTGCTGCGCCACCGCGTGGTGCTCACGTACGAGGCCGAGGCCGAGCAGATCACCTCCGAGCAGGTGGTGAAGCGCGTCTTCGAAGTCGTCGAGGTGCCGTGACGTCGACGACCGCTCCTTGACGGTCGCAGCGCACGCACTCGCGGACAGGCATCGCTCCGGACGCCGATGATCCCCAAAGATCTTCTCAAGGCCCTGCGCCAAATCGAGATCGTCACGTCTCGACTCGCGACCAACATGCTCGCGGGGACGTACACGAGCGTCTTCCGCGGGCAAGGGATCGTCTTCCGCGAGGTGCGCCCCTACCAGCCGGGCGACGACGTCCGGCAGATCGACTGGAACGTCTCGGCGCGAACCGGCGAGACGTACGTGAAGCTCTTCACCGAAGAGCGCGAGATGACCGTGATGCTCGTCGTGGACGTCTCGGCGAGCACGCACTTCGGCACGGCGAAGGCGACCAAGGGGCGCGTCGCGGCCGAGGTGGGCGCGCTGCTCGCCTTCAGCGCGATCCGCGGCGGCGATCGCGTGGGGCTGGTGATGGCGAGCGATCGGGTCGAGCGGATCGTGCCGCCGCGCAAGGGCGAGAAGCACGTGCTGCGCGTCACGCGCGAGGTGCTCGGCTCGCAAGGGGTCGAGCACGAGGGGCGCGGCACCGATCTGGCGCAGGCTCTGGAGACGCTGACGCGGCTGTCGAAGCGGAGGAGCGTCGCGTTCGTGCTGAGCGACTTCTTCACCGACGAAGGCGACGCGCGCGTGCGGTTCGAGCGCACGCTGGCGCTCGCGTCGGCGAAGCACGACGTCATCGCGGTCGAGATCGTCGACCCACGCGACGACGAGCTCCCCGACCTCGGGCTCGCGACGCTCGAGGACTTCGAGACCGGCGAGGAGCACCTGGTCGACACGAGCAGCCCGCGGGTGCGCGCGGCGTTCGCGCACGCGGCGAAGCGGCGGCGAGAGGCGACCCGGAGCACGTTCCGACGACTCGGCATCGATCACGTGCTGGTGCGCACGGACGGCTCGTACGTCGTGCCGATCCGCGATCTGTTCGCGCGACGCGCGCGGCGCGCCCGGAGCGGGCGGTGAGGGCGCAGGGCGCGCGCGTAGGACGCGCGATCGCGGGGGTGACGCTCCTCGCGACGCTGGGCGTGGCGCGCGCGCAAGTCGCGGCTTCGGCGGCGGCGTCGGCTTCTACGTCGGCGTCGGCTTCCACGTCGGCCTCGGCTTCTGGCTCCGCCTCGGCTGCGGCGCCGGCTGGATGCGTGGAGCACGTGCCGCCGGGGGCTGCGCGACCGACGCTGGGCGAGAAGGTCCCGGCGCGCGCGAAGGCCGGGGATCTGGTGGAGATCGAGGTCCTCGTGGAGCACGGGGCCGGAGAGGCCGCGACGTTCCCCGCCGATCTGCCGGCGCTCCTGCACGAGGGGGTGCGGCTCGCCGACGAGGCCTCCTTCGGCCGCGGCGCGCCGCCGCAAGCGGTGGTCGATCCGGGACGGCCGACGCGCGCACACACGCTCCTGAAGGTGCCGCTCGTGTTCCTGTCGAAGGAGACGCAGCGCACGCCGATGACGCTGCCGCCCCTGCGCGTGGTGGTGCTGCGACGCGGCGGCGGCGACATCGAGGTGTGCACCTCTTCCCACGTCGTCGAGATCGATCAGCCGACGGCGAACACGCCGAGCCCGAAGGTGCGGCCGAGCCCGGCGAGCGTGCCGCAGCGGACGCGCAACGAGCGGCTACAGGAGATCGTGGGCTACCTCGTGCTCGGGGTCGTCGCGGGGGCGCTGCTCGCCGGGCTCGTGGCCTGGCTGCGACGGCGCCCGAAGGTCGTGCCGCCCCCCCCGCCGCCGCCTGCGCCCTGGCGCGTCGCGCTGGAGCAGATCGAGGCGGCGAGCGTGGCGTACGAGACGGGCAAGCTCGCGACCAAGCCGTATTACGATCGGCTCTCGGACGCGGTGCGCGTCTACCTCGGACGCATCTACCGCTTCGACGGGCTGGAGCTCACGACCGACGAGATCCTCGCGAGGCTGCGCAAGGTGCCGTCGCCGACGCTGCCGTTCGGCGACATCGCGAGCTTCCTCGGCGACTGCGATCTCGTGAAGTTCGCCGGGTATCCCGCGCCGCAGGACGAAGGGCTCGCGATGGCGGACGCGGCGCGCAAGCTGGTGCGGGCGCTCTCGCCGTACGCGAGCGGGCAGTCGTGGATGTACGCCTACGCCGACGACGAGCGGCCGACGTCGAAGGACGAGGAGGCCCCGTGATGCGGACCGCCTTCCGGCTCTTCGGCGTCGCCCTCGGCGCCGCGCTCGTCACGATGGCGGGGCTCGCCTGGGCGCTCGTGCTCCTCGGCCCCGAGGTCTTCGCGCTGCGCTGGGACCGACCGTGGTGGCTCTTGCTGCTCGGCGCGGCGCCGCTCGTCGCGTGGCTCACCACCGTCGCCGAAGACCGGCGCGTGCCGCGCTTGCGCGTCGGCAGCCTCGCGCCCGCGCTCGCGACGCCGGTCGGCGTCCGCGTCCGGCTGCGCGATTTCCCTGGGATGCTGCGCGCCGCGGCGCTCGTGCTCGTGGCGCTCGCGCTCGCCAAGCCGCAGTCGCTCACGGCCGCGGAGCTCGACGAGCGAAGCGGCATCGACATCATGCTCGTGCTCGATCTGTCGGGCTCGATGCAGGCGGCCGATCTCAAGCCCTCGCGCCTCGACGCGGCCAAGAGCGTCATCCAGGAGTTCCTGGAGCGCCGTCAGGACGACCGCATCGGCGCGGTGGTCTTCGCGGGCGAGGCCTTCCTGCTGTCGCCGCTCACGCTCGACAAGCAGCGCCTCGCGCAGCAGGTCGGCAAGATGTCGCTCGACAAGCTGACGACCGACGGCACGGCGATCGGCGAGGGGCTCGGCACCGCGCTCGCCCGGATGCGCAGCTCGCAGGCCGAGTCGCGCGTGGTCATCCTGCTCACGGACGGCGCGAACAACGCCGGGCAGATGAGCCCCGAGTACGCGACGGCGCTCGCGAAGAAGCTCGGCGTGAAGGTCTACACCGTGCAGATCGGCAACGGCGACGAGGCCCCCCTGCCCGTCGGCGTCGACGCCTTCGGCAGGCCCATCGTGCGCATGGTGCACGCGCCGGTGAACCCGGAGGTGCTCCGGACGATCGCGAAGGAGACCGGCGGCGAGTTCTTCGTCGCGACGCAGACCGAGGAGCTCCGCTCGTCGATGCACCAGATCCTCGACAAGCTGCCGAAGACGCGGTTCGAGGCCGCGTCCTCGGACGTGGTCGAGCGCTTCCCGCTCGTGCTGATCCCGGCCGGGCTGCTGGTGATCGTCGAGGCGCTCGTGCGCGCGCTGCTCCTGCGGAGGTTCCCGTGAGCTTCGCGTACCCGTGGATCCTGTTCGGGCTGCCGATCGCGCTGATCGTGCTCGGGATCGCCGTCGCGGGCGACGTCGCGCGGCGGCGCGCGGCGCTGCGGTTCGGCGAGCCGCGGCTGGTCGACGCGCTGATCACCTTCGACGCCGGCTCGCGCCGCGCGGTGAAGGGCGGGCTGCGCGTGCTCGCCGTGGCGCTGGCGATCGTCGCGCTGGCGCGGCCGCGCACGCGCGGCGGCGAGAAGGTGACGCCGGCCGCCGACGTGAACGCCGTGATCGCGCTCGACCTGTCGAAATCGATGTACGCGGAGGACGTCGCCCCCTCGCGCATCGCGCGCGCGCGCCTCGACGCGACCCGCATGATCAACGACCTGCCGCAGATCCGGTGGGGTGCGGTCGCGTTCGCCGGCGAGGCCGCGGCCTACCCGCCGACGACCGACATCAAGCACGTCATCGCCTTCCTGCACGCGCACGAGCCGTACGCGATGCCGGGCGGCACCGCGATCGGCAAGGCGCTGGAGCTCGCGCGCAGGAACCTGGTGCCCGAGACGTCGGCCGAGCAGGCGGCCGCCAAGATCGCGCGCCGCAAGCCGGTGATCGTGCTGGTGACCGACGGCGAGGATCTCGAGGGCGACCCCGTCGCGGTGGCGCGCGCGGCCGCGCAGGACGGCATCGTGATCCACGTCGTCGCCGTCGGCTCGCGGGCGCCGCAGCCGGTGCCGAACATCGACCCCGACACGGGCAAGCCGAACCCGCGCGAGCGCTACGTGCACGACGACAACGGCGCGGCCGTGATGACCGAGCTGACGACGACGGCCGAGGGGCAGCTCAAGGCGATCGCGGCGGAGACGAGCGGGCTGTACGTGCGCGCCGAGGAGGGGACCACGGGGCTCGACGCCATCGAGGCGAAGCTGCGCGCGATGGTGCTGAGCGTCGGCGTCGAGCGACGCGAGACGCTCTACGCCGACCAGTACGCCTTCCCGCTGGCCGGCGTCGCGCTCTTGCTGATCATCGACGCCCTGCTCGGCGAGGCGCCGCGTTCGCGGCGGCCCGAGCCGACCCCGCGCCCACGACCGCTGCAGCCGCGCGCGCGCGCGAGGAGGCCCGATGCGGCGTGACTCGCTCCGCTTCCTCGCCGTGCTCGCGCCGCCCGCGCTCGCCGCGGTGCTCGGGGCGTGCTCGTGGGATTTCGGCAAGATCTTCGATCGCGACGATCCGCAGGTCGAGCAGGCGCGCCACGACCTCGAGGCCTCGACGGCGAACCCCGACGCCGATCTCTCGCCGGCGCGCGCGAGCCTGGAGGACTTCCTCGGCTTCCGCTGCACCGCCGACGGCGGACAGGACCTCGTCGTCGATCGCCCCTTCGCGTCGGTCGATCTCGGGCTCGTCGTCTTCCGCGTGGCGGAGCTGGTCGGCCAGCGGTTCGGCGACGAGGAGCTCGACGCGGGCGAGCGCGCGGAGGCGATCGCCGGCCGGCGCGCGCAGGAGCTCGAGTGCGCGCACCTGCTGCTGCTGCGCCTCGTGAAGGACCCGAAGACGCCCGCGGCGCTGGCGCTCCGTGCGCGCTACCTGCTCGGCAATTTCGCCTTCCTCGCGCGGCGCTATCAGGACGCCATCGACGACTACGACCAGGTCCTGCTGCAGCACCCCGCGCGCGGCGCGACCGCCCCGGATGCGGGCCCGGCGGACGACGACGACGCCATCGCGCGTGACGCCGCGTGGAATCGCGCGATCGCCCTCCAGCGGCTCGAGGACGAGAAGAAGCGCGACGCCGGCCCCGACTCCCCTGATTCTCCCGACGCCCAGGACGCGCAGCCCGACGCGCCGGACGCGCCGGACGCGCCCGACGCCGCGGATGGAGCGGACGGGAGCGACGCGCCCGACGGAGGCGGAGACGGCGGAGACGGCGGTGCCCCGGAGGCCGGCGACGGCGGGGACGGCGGAGGGAGCGAGGCGGGCG
>CAIXWQ010001059.1 GCA_903923175.1 uncultured delta proteobacterium
CGACGGTAGCACCGAACGCGCGTCCGTAAGGTCCTCCCACGCCGGCGCGTTGGCGCGACATGCGAACTTCCTCCGCTCGCCGCTCCCCTCGCCCGCGCGCGCCCTCGCGCAGGCTCGCTTCGCTCGTCGCGTTCGTCGCGCTCGTCGCGCTCGGCACGCTCGCCGCCGGCTGCGGCGCGAGCAACGCCAACGCGCCGATGGCGCGCGAGCCGAGCGCGCCGCCGCCCGCGCCGGTGCTCACGCGCTCCCTGTACGGCCCGGGGGGCTCGCTCACCGAGGGCGATCTGCAGACCTCGCTCGCCTCCGCGATCGATCTGCAGCTCCCCGCGCGCCTCGGCATCGTGCCGCTCGGGGCCTCGTTCGAGCCCAAGGGGGCGGTGCCGACGCGCGTCCGGCGCGTCGCGACCGCGGCCCTCGGCAAGTCGCTGCTCGGCTCCGAGTTCTTCACGCAGATCAGCGACGTGGACGTCGACCTGCCCAACGTCGGCGGCATCGACGGCCTGCGGGCGATCGCGGCGCGCTACCGCGTGCGCTACCTGCTCCTCTACACGCAGCGCTTCGAGGACTCGACCCACCTGAACGGCTGGGCGTGGACGTACGCGACGGTCGTCGGGATGTTCGTGGTGCCCGGCGTGACGGTCGAATCCAACGGGTTCGCGCAGGCCACGCTCCTCGACGTGCGCACCGGGACGGTGCTGTTCAGCGTCGCGGAGCCTTTGCACGTGAAGTCGAAGGAGCTGATGATCGGCGCCGCGCGCGCGCACGAAGAGGAGCAGGACGACGCCGCCGCGGCCGCCGCGCCGGCCCTCGCCAAGCGCGTGCTGGCGCAGACCGGGGCGCTGGTGGAGCTCGCGCGCAACGCGCAGCAGTCGACGCCGAAGACGCTGTACCTGCCGCCGCCGGTCGTGGTCGGGAGGTGAGCCGCGGCCCCCGACGTGCGACGCTCGGCGCGACCGCATGCCGCCCCACGCTCCGCCGCGCTCGTGGATTCGCCGCGCGCTCCTGCTCGCAGGCGTGACCGCCGCGCTCGCCCTGGCCGCGTGCACGCCGACGCCCCCGAGCGAGTCGCTTCGAGAGCTCGGCGCCCTCGAGTACCAGTGGGCGGCGCAGCCGGTCGAGTCCGCCTGGAAGTCGGGCCGACCGATGACGGCGCTCCGCACGGAGCCGCCCCCCGCCAAGCTCTGGCTGCGCGTGAAGACCCCCGCGGTCGACGCGCCCGACCCGGCGCTCCGCCTCAGCCGCGGCCTGTTCCTCGAGGAGCTCTCGGTCGACGGTCGTCACCTCGAGCTCGGCGCGATGCCGCTGATCGTGCCGCTCGGCGGGGCGCCGGCGACGGTGATCGTGCGCGCTTCGCCGCCGGTCTACGCCGTCGTGCCGCAGGCCCACGTCGGCTCGCAGCGCGCGCTCTGGAGCTCGACGGTCCGCCACGAGGTGCCCGAGGCGATCGTGGGCGGCACGCTCCTGCTCACCGGCCTGCTGATGCTGGCGGCGACGCTCCGGCGCGGCTCGGCGCGCGCGCAGCGCTGGCTCGGCCTGTTCCTGGCGCCGCTCGGCGTGATCACGCTCAGCCAGCTGCCCCTGCTCCGGCACCTGTGGCTTCGCTCGGGCGACGCCATCGTGAACACCCACGAGATCGCGTCGTTCCTGTACCCGATCGGCTTCGCGGGCTTCGCGTTGGCGACGTTCGGCGAAGGGCGCAGCAAGCTCCTCTCGCGCGGGCGCTGGGCCTACCTCGCGTACGCGACGCTCGCGTGGGCGCTCCACCTGCTCGGCTGGGTGCCGCTCGGCCTCAGCCGCGCCCTCATCTACCCGTTCGTCCTGACTTTCGCCGGCTACGCGCTGACGCTCGCGGCGCGCAAGGCGCGCGAGGGCGACGCGGCGGCGCGCACGTTCCTCTGGGGCATCGGCGCGCTGGTCGCGCTCTCGCTCCCCGACATCCTAGAGGGGCTGCAGCTGATCGCGCAGAGTACGTTGCCGGTGCAGTCGGTCCCCTTCGCGGTCCTCGCGTTCGGCGCGTCGATGTCGATCGTGATCGAGCGCCGCCACGCGCAGACGCGCGACGCGCTGCAGGAGAGCGCGACCGCGCTGGCGCGACAGGTGGGCGCGCTCGAAGAGCGCAACGAGGAGGTGCAGACGCTCAACCGCGAGCTGCGGCGGCAGATCGCCGAGCGCTCGCGGCAGATGGCCGACGCGATCCAGCACGCCGCGGCGCCGACGTCGGGGCGCGCCGTGCGCGAAGGGGACGTCGTCGACGGGCGCTACCGCGTGCTGCGCGCGCTCGGCAGCGGCGGCATGGGGGTCGTGTACGAGGTCGAGCGCGTGACCGACGCGCGGCGCTTCGCGCTCAAGCTCCTCGGCGGGCACGCCTCCAGCGCGGCGTCGGTGCGGTTCGCGCGCGAGGCGGAGATCACGGCGAGCCTCGCGCACGAGCACCTCGTCTCGGTCGTGGACGTCGGCGGCTCGGGCGGCTCGGGCCTCTACCTCGTGATGGAGCTCGTCGAGGGGCGCGCGCTCGACGCCGCGCACGCGCGCTTCGGCGACGTGCCGTGGGCGACCGCGGTGCTCGCGCAGATCGCCTCGGCGCTGGCCGCGCTCCACGCGGCGGGGGTGGTGCACCGCGACCTCAAGCCGGGGAACGTGCTCCTCGCGACGCGCGAGGACGGCGCGCCGCACGCGAAGATCTCGGACTTCGGAATCTCGCGCCTCGACGGCGCCACCGACGTCGACGCCGCGAACGACGGCCCGCCCCGCGCGACCGGGCCGGCCGCGACGGCGACGAGCGCGGAGGGCGC
>CAIXWQ010001060.1 GCA_903923175.1 uncultured delta proteobacterium
CGCTCGGCCGTGGCGCGGGCGCGGAGCTCCGACTCGCCGACCCGCGCCTCGGCTCCTTCGGCGCGCCGGCGGACCGTCTCGAGCTGCGCCTCGAGCTCGGCGCGCCTCGCCGCCGCTTCGTTGGCTTGCTCGTACGAGGTGCGCGCCCGCCCTTCGGCCTGCTCGATGCGGCGCTCGGCGGCCGCGACCGCCCCGTCTCGATCGGCGACGCGCGCCAGCATCTGCCCGACGAGGTCGGCGTCGGCCGCCGCCTGGCGCGTCTGACGCGCGAGCTCGGCCTGCGCCTCGCCCAGCTGCGATTGGAGCGTCCCGAGCCTCCGCTGCAGGAGCTGCTGCTCGGTCAGCGCCGGCGCGGGTCGGGCCGGCTGCTTGGCCGAGGGGACGCCGACGACGTCCTCGGAGAGCGCAGGTCGCCTGGGACGCTCCGCGGCGACCTTCGACTCCCTCGCCGGCGCCCGCTTCGTCACCGGCGGCCGACGCGTGGACCTGGAATCGTCGCTCATGGCCCCCGGGTACCGAGTATGCCCGAGCCGGGCGGCGAAAGTAGGACGGATCGCGCCCTCGCCCACCGCGGAGCGGGCGGCGCCCCATCAGGAAGCTGCGCGAACCCCGGTAGGTCTGGCATTCTGCGCCCGATGCGAGGTGCGTGGGTCTTCGTGGGTGCGATCGCCGTCGGCTGCGGGGGGCCGCCGGCCGCGCGCACGACGCCGCCCACGATCTCGGCCCCGGCGCCGGATATCGCCTTCGTCGTCGACGACTACGCCGCCGCGAGGGAGCAGGCGCGCGCGGCGCACAAGCCGCTGTTCGTGGAGGCCTGGGCGCGCTGGTGCCACTCGTGCCTGAGCCTGCGGGCCTTCGTGCTGCGCGATCCCGCGCTGCGGCCGCTGGCCGAGCGCTTCGTGTGGCTCTCGCTCGACACCGAGCGGCCGACGAACGCCCCCTTCCTCGCGAAGTTCGCGACCGAGTCGTGGCCGACGCTGTGGGTCGTCGACGCCACCACCGAGACGCCGATCCTCAAGTGGCAGCGCACGGCGACCGCGGGCGAGCTGAAGCTGATGCTCGAGGACGCGGCGCAGGTCGTCGCGAACGGCTACGTGGACGGCGACGCGGGCGCGGCGTCGGTGCGGGGCGATCGCGCGGTCGCGGCCGGCGACGCGATCGCCGCGGTGAAGGAGTACCGCCTGGCGATGGCCTCCGCAGCGCCGGACTGGCCGCGACGGCCGCGCGTCGTCGACGCGCTCGAGCAGGAGCTGGTCGCGACGAAGGACTGGTTCGGCTGCGTCGATCTGGCGATGGCCGAGCTCCCGGACATGGCGCCGGGCACGCCACGCGCGGACGTGGCGGTGACCGCCCTCGAGTGCGCGCGGTCGGTGCCGAAGTGGTCGTCGAAGCGCCAGGAGGTCGCGCCGCTGGTGGCGATCATCCGGCGCATGGCGCTCGATCCGAACCACCCGATCCTCGCGGACGACCGCTCCAGCCTCTTCCAGGCGCTGGTCGGCTACTACAAGGCCGAGGGCGACGCGGCGGCGGCGAAGCAGATGGCGCGCGCCTGGTCGAGCTTCCTCGACGAGGTGGCGGCGCACGCCTCCTCGACGACGGCGCGCGTGGTGTTCGACGATCACCGGCTCGAGGCGTACGTGGAGCTCGGCGAGCCCGAGCGCGCCCTGCCGATGCTGCAGGCGAGCGAGCGTGAGCTCCCCGACGAGGCGAGCCCGCCGTCGCTCCTCGCGCGCGCGTACGTCGCGCTGCAGAAGTGGGGCGACGCGCTCGCCGCGATCGATCGCGCGCTCGCGCACGAGTACGGCCCCCACAAGCTGCGCGCGTACGACACGAAGTCCGAGATCCTCTTCGCGAAGGGGGACAAGCCCCGCGCGAAGAAGACCCTCGAAGAGGCGATCGCGTTCGGCGAGAAGCTCGCGCTGACGGGCCCGTACGCGCGCCTGCTCGTGGACCTCAAGCAGCGCGCCGCGAGGCTCTGAGCGCGCCTTCAGCGTCGCGCCCGCAGCTCCTTCAACACGGATCCGACGCGCTTGTTGAGCTCGGCCCCCTTCGGGATGAACTGCGCGACGCCGAGCGACCGCAGCAGCTCGACGTCCTCGGGCTGCGCGCCGGCGCTCACCGACAGGATGGTGCAGCGCTTCATCGAGTCGGCCCCGCGGGCGAACATGCAGACCTCCACGCCGTTCATGCGCGGCATGTGGAGGTCGAGCAGCAGCACGTCGGGGGCGCGCTTGCTGATCTCGGTCAGCGCCGCTTCGCCGTCGTGCACGACGCGGACGTCCGCGTCGGGCACGGCCTTGCGCGAGATGATGCCGAGGAGCTTGGCGATCTCCTTGTCGTCGTCGACGACGAGGATCGAGAACGGCGAGGCCTGCGTGCGAGCGACGGCCTCGCGCTCGGTCGCGACGTTGAGGCGACGCAGCTCCGCGAGCACCTCGTCGACGCTCTGCACGCGCTCGCGCGGATCCTTCGCGAGCATCGATCGGACGAGCTCGACGAGGCGGCCGGGGAGCTCGGGGCGCGCGGCCGCCATGTCGGGGATGGGCCGATCGATGTGGGCGCGCAGCACCTCGACGACGGTCTCGCCGCGGAAGGGGACGTCGCCGACGAGCAGCTCGTAGGCGAGCACGCCGAGCGCGTAGACGTCGACCAGGTGGGCCGCGCCCGCCTCGATCTCGCTCGCGATCGACTCCGGGGCCATGTACTCGGGCGTGCCGCTGCTCGTGCCGCGCACGTTGGCGACCGCGATCTCGGGGAGCACGATGCCGAAGTCCATGAGCACGACCCGGTTGCCCGGGCTGAGCATGATGTTCTCCGGCTTGACGTCGCGGTGGGCGACGCCGGCGCCGTGCACGGCGAGCAGCCCCTCGGCGATCGCCTTCAACAGGTGGACGGCCTCGACGATCGGCAGCAGCTCGGAGACGGCGCGCCGGCGGCGCATGTGCTCCTCGAGGCTCACGCCGTAGAGGCGCTCCATCACGACGTAGGGAAGGCCGTCGTCCTCGCCGAGGGCGTGCACCGTGAGCATGCTCGGGTGCTTGATCGCGGCGATCGCGCGGGCCTCCGCGACGAGCGTGCTCGGATCGACGTCGCGCCAGGGGACCTTCAGCGCGACCTTGCGCTGCAGTCCGCGGTCCCACGCTTCGAAGACGCGGCCCATGCCGCCTTCGCCGAGGATGCTCCGCAGCTCGTAGGTGCCGCCGACGATCGCGCCGAGCGGGAAGGGCTCACGCCGGCTCTCGAAGGGCCGCGACGGATCGGGTTGCGTGGGGTTCGAATCCATCGTCGGCGCCGGACTCTCGGATCATACGCCCACTGACGGCGCGCTCGTCCAGTGGGGGCGCGCGGGCGGCCTTTGGGGCTCAGCCGAGCTCGATCGTCCGCTCGATCGTCCCGATTCGAGCCCCCGAGACCGAGACGACGAGGGCCCCGACGCCGGTGACCGTCCAGGAGACGCGGCGCAGCGAGACGCTGCCGCGGCTGCGCTGGTGGAAGATCGACGAGCCTTCGCCGTGCAGGCCACGCCCCCAGCCGTCGAGGTGGCCGAGCTCGCGGCGCGCGGAGGTCGGGTCGGCGAGCGCGCAGCCGCGCGCGGTGGCCGTCGCGATCACGGGCTCGTTCCAGGGGAGCTGCTTCGAGGAAGAGAGCACGTTCGTCGGCAGGTACCCGGCGTTCTCGAGGGTGACGTCGACCCGGCGCGCGCCGCCGTCGAGCCGCGTGATCTCGACCGCGGTGATCGCGAGCGCCGGCGCCAGCGCCGCCACGCGCAGGAACGCGGCGCTCTGGCGCGCGCAGACCTCGGCGACCAGCTCGTAGGGGGGGTTGCTGATGCCGACGCGCGGATCGAGGCCGCCTACCTCCACGTCGCCGAGCTGCGGGTGCGCGCACGCGCGCCAGGGGCGGACGACGCGGCCGTGGTTGACCGTCGCGTCCCAGCGGCCGAGGCGCACGAGGTCCTCGCGCGTCATGAGCGAGTAGTGATCGACGAACGGCTTCTTGCGCGGGATGCCGAGCTGCGCGAACAGGTCCCAGAGCTCGCAGACGTAGGCGACGCAGCCGCGCTGGTGGTAGGCGAAATCGCACAGATCGCCGTGCAGCGGCTTGTCGGGCTCGTAGGTGAACTCCTCGAAGCCGGAGACGGTGGGGTAGCCGCCGTGCACCTCGCCCCACTCGGCGACCTGGCGGAAGATCGCGAGGTCCTCCGGGTCCATCTTCTTGTCGGACGCGGTGCCGAGCGGGCGGATGAAGACGCCGCCGAAGGTGTGGAGGTTCAGCCACGCGAAGATCTCGGGGTGCGCCGAGACGAACTCGACGACCGCGCGCGTCTCCGGCTCGCTCGCGGGGTAGCGCCCCGCGCCGACCTGCTCGGGCTCGGGGGTCCAGTGGAACGGGAAGTTGCGGTTCAGATCGGTGTCGTTGTCGGCGAGGAAGTGCGGGTCGGGGACGGTCACGCCGTCCCACGGCTCGACGTGCCCCTCGGGATAGAGCTTGTAGAACGGCCCTTCATCCTCGAGCCGACGCGGCAGCATCAGCCCCGGCACCTCGCGCGCCTCGACGAACTCGCCGGCGGCGTCGCGCTTGCGCATCACGAGCGCCACGCCGTCGCCGTCGACGTCGCCCGCGATCCAGCGGGGCCTGGCCGTCTCGCGGCGATCGCGCGGGTTCGAGCGGACGTAGCGCCCGTGCTTCAGGATCGTCTCGGCGCCATCGGGGCAGACGCGCGGCAGCACGTGGAAGACGACCTCGCGCAGGCGCTCGCGCACGTGCGCCGGCAGGCCGTGCGGCGCGGCGCCGAGCGCGTCGGGCTCGAGGTGCAGCCGCAGGACGTCCTCGGCGATCGCGAGCGCGACGCTCGAGCCGCAGACCTCGGTGGCGTGCATGTTCGCGTCGATCCACACGGCGGGGCGGCGCCGATCGGGGTCGTGGCCGATCGTGAGCAGGAGCAGCTCGCGCCCCTCGAGCGTGGTGCCGATCGAGCGCACGCGCGCGAGCGCCGGGTACGCCTCGGCCCACGCGCGCAGCTGCTCGGAGATGGCCGCGTGATCGAGGTAGTCGCGGCGGAACGGGCGAGCGAGGTCGTCGAGGCGCGGGGGCGTGGGCTCGGTCGGCTGCATCGAGCCGCGAATGCTACACGCCCCGCCCCGGCGACACGCGCGCCGCATGCCCGGCGCCCCGTGCTTCAGACGGGCTCGGGGCGCAGCGACATGCGTCGCGACAGCGCCCACTCGACCGCGTCGCGCGGCCGCACGAGCCCCCAGCCCTGCAGCGGCGAGGCGACGCCGGGGAGCTCCGCCGCGGTCTGCACCAGGCCGTCGCGGATGTCGGCGGGCAGCAGGAGCGGGTTCGCCTCGAGCATCTGCGCGGCGACCGACATCACGATCGGCGCGGCGAACGAGGTGCCGTCGACGTGCTGGTAGTCGGCGGAGAGATACTTGCGGTACGCGATGCGCGCCGCGACCGCCGCCATGAGCTGCGCGACGCCGGCCGTGTCGGCGTCCGGGTACGGCTCGCCCATCGACTTGCAGAGCTGCTGCTCCACCGTGGCCTCCTCGAGCACCGAGAGCAGGTGGAAGAGCGGCGCCGCCTCGCGCGCGACCGGCGTGCCGGGGAGCATCGGCGCGGGGAGCAGGATGGCGGGCGCGAGCAGGTCGGGCTTCTGCAGGCCGGTGCGCGAGGTGCCGTGGCTGCCGTGCCAGAGCGACGGATCGCCCTCGGGGAGGTTGTGATCGTCGACGCCGCCGACGGTGATCGCGTGCGGGGACGAGGCGGGCGGCGTCGGGGAGGCGGAGGGGTCGTTGCCGGCGGCGGCGAAGACGGTGATCCCGGCGGCGCTGACCTCCTCGACGGCGGCGAGGACGTCCTCGGCGTCGGGGTCGTCGCGGCGGACACCGAGCGAGACGTTGAGCAGCTTCACGCCGAGCTCGGGGTGACGGAGCGGGAAGCGGATGGCCTTGGCGACGTTCGCGCCGAGGATCTTCTTGTCGGCGGTGGCCGCGCGGATGAGCACGACCTCCGCGTCCGACGCGAGGCCGCGGTAGCGACCGCCCGAGAGGTAGCCGTTCCCCGCCGCGCAGCACGCGGTCATCGTGCCGTGCCACGAGATCGGCTGCGCCGCGTAGAAGTCCTTCATCTCCGGGCTCTCGCGCGTGACGTCGGCGTACACGCGCACGCGCCGCTTCGGCTGCACGAGATCGGGGTGCGGGTAGAAGCCGGAGTCGACGAAGGCGATGACGACCCCCTCGCCGGTGAAGCCGGGGTGCGAGGCGAGGCGCTCGGGGATGGAGAGGATCTGCGGGCGGGACATGGGGCGGGGGGCGCGTACGCCGCGCGAGCGCGGGCGACCATGCGCGCGTGCGGCCGGGCCGGCCCGCCGGGAACTTCGCCCCGCGACCGAGGTCGGTCGAGCTACCCGAAGGAGGTCCTCGACCATGTTCAACTCGTTCCGCGACGGCGGGTTCGTGATGTTCCCCACGCTCCTGATCGGCGTCGCGCTCGTCGCGCTCGCCCTGAAATATGCCCAGAACCCCGAGCGTCGCCTGCTGCCCCTCCTCGGCGCGTTCGGGCTGCTGACCGCCACCAGCGGCGCGCTCGGCTTCACGATGGGCGCGATGAAGTCGCTCTACGCGCAGGACTCCGTCGCCGACGGCAAGCGCTGGCTGTCGCTGCTCGGCATCGCCGAGTCGCTCAACAACGTCGGCCTCGCGCTCTCGCTGATCTTCCTCGCGGCGGGGCTCGCGACGATCGGCGAGTGGCGGATCGCTTCGCGCGCGCGCCCCACGCTCGGAGCGGGCTGAGCGGGCTGCGCGGCTGCGCGGAGGGGGACGCGCTCAGCTCGCGCTCGGGCTCGCCCCGGCGATCCGGTAGGTGCGGCCGAAGCCGTCGTCGAGGTCGGTGATGGTCACCTCGACGATGCCGTTCGGATCGAGCGCGTACTGCTCGCGGAAGCGGTGCGCGCGGGCCGGCTCGAGCCGCGACACCGGCACGCCGGCGAGCGCGCCCTCGCGATCGCGCAGCGCCGGATCGAAGGGGAAGTGGACGTCGGCGAAGGGGAGGAGCTCACCGCGCGGGGTGCCGTCGTCGGAGAGCGCGGAGCACTCGAGGAAGCGGAAGTACCCGATGTCGTGCGCGGGCCGGTACTCGCGCGACACGACCAGGGGCGCGCCGCGGGGCAGCTCGGTGTCGGCGCCGAAGATCGCGTCGAACACGACCTTGCGCCCGGCTTCGGCCTCGCGAAACACGCCGAAGTGCCGGGCGAAGCGGTCCTTGAGCTCGAAACCGGCCGACTCGTCGATGGCGATCGCGAGGCCGACGGCGATGGCCGCCGAGGGGTAGGGCGAGCGGTGCACGCGCCGGCCGAAGCGCTGACGCAGCACCCGGCCGACGATCGGCAGGCTGCTCGCGCCGCCCACGACGTAGATGCCGGCGATGTCGGAGAGCCCGTCGTCGTCGGCGTCGGCCGCGCTGGCGTCCGTGGGGCGCGCGCGCTTCTCGTCGATGGTGGCCTCCGCCTCGTCGGCGGCGTCGGCGGCGTCGGACACGCCCGGCTCGCCCGGCTCGAGGACCGGGGCCCCCTCCCCCTCCAGGCGCCGCAGCACCGGGCGCATCGCCTCGATCGTCCGCTCCACGAGCGGCGCGCATCGCTCGTAGTACTGCGCCACTGGCACCACGACCTCGGTGGCGCCGAGCGCCCCGTCGAGATCGATCACCAGCTTGCGCGAGCTCGGGTTCAGCCGCTCCTTCGCGTCGCGGCACTGCTCGAGGAGGCGGCCGCGGGCGCGCGCGTCGAGCGCCGCGCCGTCGACGCCCGCGCGCTCGAGCACGAGGTCGGCGAGGAGCGCGTCGAAGTCGTCGCCGCCGAGGCGCGCGAGCCCCGCGGTGGCGATCGCGTCGTGGCGCGCGCCGCGCATGCGGACGAGCGAGGCGTCGAAGGTGCCGCCGCCGAGGTCGTAGACGACGACGTGCTCGCGGCGGGCGCTCAGCGTGCTGCGCCAGCGGTGCGAGTACTCGAAGCCGGCCGCGGAGGGCTCGTTGAGCATCGCGACGACCTCGAAGCCGGCGCTGCGGAACGCCTCGAGCGTGACGAAGCGCTGGTTGCCGAGCGCGTTGGCGGGCGCGGCGACCACCGCGCGGAGCGGCTCGCTCGCCTTCGAGTTCTTCGCGTGCTTCGCGCCCTTCACGCTCCGCGCGAGCCGCTTCGGCAGGTTCGAGCGGCGCAGGATGGCCTCGCGGAGCGCCGCGAGGAACCCCGCGAGCAGCTCGCCGAGGGGGAGCTCGCGCGCGCCGATGGCGACGCGTCGATCCGGCCGCCCCGCCTCGCCGAGCCAGCGCTTGAACGAGCGCTGGAGCGTCCACTCGGCGTCGCCTGCGACCGCCAGCGCGTCGAAGCCGAAGCGCAGCTCGTCGCCGCGCGCCGCGACCACGCTCGGGAAGTGCTCGCAGGTCTCGCCTTCGTGGTCGACGAAGCCGAGCACCGGGTAGTTCCCGCGATCGCACGCCGCGACCACGGTCCTCGTCGTGCCGAAGTCGATGCCGAGATCCACGGTCAGCCCTCTCCGGCGGAGCCTACCAGCGTCTCGACGATTTCCCGCCACCGCGCGAGCCGCAGCAGGTGCCCCTCGCCGGGGAGGATCTTCGCGCGGCAGCCCGGGATCTGCTCCGCGACGAAGAGCCCCATGTAGAGCGGCGTCACGCGATCCGCGTCGCCGTGCCATAGGAAGGTCGGCACGCGGACGTCGCCGAGCCGGAAACCCCAGGGCTTCACGAGCAGGGCGAGGTCCTGGGCGTACCAGCGGAAGCCTTGGCGCCAGGCCTCGCGGTACGAGTCGACGTAGGACGCGAAGGTGTCTGGCTCGACGAGGAGCTTGCGATCGGCCTCGGGCGAGCGGCTCGCGAGCTCCTCGACGAGCCGATCGACGCCTGCGCGAACGGTCGCGTCGACGCGCCACGCCTCGAAGAGCGCGAGGGGATCGGCGAGCGACGGGCGCTTGCGGATGGCCCACGCCGCGAGCCTGCGGAACGGCGTCATGTCGGCGTCGCTCCCCTGCGCGGCCTTCGCGTCGAGCGGCGCCAGCGTCGCGCAGAGGCCGAGCGCCTGCACGCGGTGCGGCGCGAGCCACGCGA
>CAIXWQ010001061.1 GCA_903923175.1 uncultured delta proteobacterium
CGCACCCCAGCGGCACGCCCGCGACGCCCGCGACACCCGCGGCGGCGAGCAGCGCGACGAGGGCGGCGCGGAGGGGGCGAACGGACATGGGCGTAGATCCTCTCACTCGATGTCGGGGTGCGATAGGGGGTCTCGCGCGCGCGGTCCGCGGTCCGCGGTCGAAGCGGCGCCGCGGCGCGCTGCGAAGCGCGGCGTCGGCCCGAGCTCGGCCCGACATGTACGCAGGTCGCAGCACGGAGTGGGCCACGATCCTTGACGAATTCCGCGCATGGCGGACCATTGTCCTGATGAGCCACCGAAGCTTCCTCGCGCTCCTCTGTTGCCTCGCGGTCGGCGCGTGCTCGTCGCCCGGCACCGAGAAGCTGAACGGAGGTACCGGGGCCGACGGCGGCGACGACGGCTCGGGTGGCTTCGGCGACGACGGCTCGCTGCTGGACGACGGAGGCTTCTTCCTCGACGACGTGAACACCGACGTGCCGCCACCGTGCTCCGGGCTCAAGTGCCAGCAGACCGCCTGCGCCGGGGGCGGGAAGACGACGGTCAGCGGCACCGTCTACGACCCGGCGGGCAAGGTGCCGCTCTACAACGTCATCGTCTACGTGCCGAACGCGCCGCTCGAGCCGTTCCCCGGCGGCGCGACCTGCGACAAGTGCGGCGTGGTGACCTCCGGGAGCCCGATCGCCACCGCGCTGACCGACGCGAAAGGGCACTTCACCATCGAGAACGTGCCGGTCGGCAACGACATTCCCATCGTCTACCAGGTCGGCAAGTGGCGAAGGAAGGTCGTGCTCCCGGAGGTGAAAGGGTGCCAGGACAACCCCATCACCAATCACGATCAAGAGCGGCTCCCCCGCAACTCGACCGAGGGCGACATTCCCCAGTTCGCGGTCACGACCGGTGGCTGCGATCAGCTGGAGTGCTTTCTGCGCAAAGTGGGTGTCTCGGACTCGGAATTCACGAGCTCGTCGGGCAAGGGGAGAGTTCATCTCTACCAGGGCGGCGGCGGCTCGACGGTGAGCGGCATCACGCAGGCGAAGGACTTCTGGAACGACGAGGCGAAGCTCGCCAAGTACGACGTCACGGTGCTGTCGTGCGAGTGCAGCGAGAACGCCGCCAACAAGGGGGCGACGGCCCTCGCCGAGATGCACAAGTACATCGAGGCCGGCGGCCGCGTCTTCGCGTCTCACTACCACTACTACTGGTTCGAGCGCGGCGCGGCCGACTTCGCCGGGACTGCCAATTGGGGCTCGCTCTCGGTCGGGAATCCCTACTTCATCGACACGACCTTCCCGAAGGGGAAGTCGTTCGCCGAATGGCTGCTCGCCGTCGGCGCGTCGACGACCTCCGGGCAGCTCTCGCTGAGCTCGGTGAAGTCGGACGTGAAGACTGTGAACAAGAGCGCGCAGCGCTGGGTGTACGGCAACTCCGCGGCGGGCGAGACCGACAAGTACTACTCGTTCAACGCGCCCATCGCGAAGCCCGCCGATCAGCAGTGCGGCCGGGCGGTCTTCTCCGACATCCACGTCTCGAACGACACCGGCGGCGGGGCGTTCCCCGGGCTCTGCGGTGCGGTCAGCGATCTGACGCCGCAGGAGAAGGCGCTGGAGTTCCTGCTCTTCGACCTCTCGAGCTGCATCCAGGACGACGGCACGCCGCCCGCGCCGCCGCCGCCGTTCTGAGCGTCGCGCGGGCCAGGCGCGCCCCGCAGAGCGCGTCGTTCGCGCCGGAGGCGATGCGGCCGGTTCGCCAGGAAGTTAAGGGCGAGGAGCCCTAAAGCGCGCGGCGCGACGGTCCGTCCTCTCTACGGGGCGTTCATGCATCGCGATCACCACGGCGGACGGCGACGGAGCTTTCGCCTCGACGATCTCCCTCGCGCGGTGCGCGAGCGCTTCGTCGCCGCCGCGAACGGTCACTTTCCTCCGCGGCCGGTCCTCCACGTCGGGTTTCGAACCCCCTCGCGCGCGTCGTGGCTCTGGGCGGTGCTCGCCGCGGTGGCGGCGTTCGCCATCCTCGCCCTGCATTTCGGCGAGCCGGGGCACGCGCGCCAGCCGCACCTGGTCGCGCTGCCGCTCGCGGCGCTGACGCTGATCGCCTGCGTCGCCGCGTCGCGCAGCCGACGTGCGCCGCCGCAGGCGTTCCGCGACGGCTGGTACGTCTTTCCGAGCACCGTGGTCCACGCCGAGCGCGGCACGCTGACCCGGTGGCCGCGCGCGCGGCTCTCGCTCCGGTGCGACGGCTCGAGGGTGCTCGCCCGCCTCGGGTTCTTCGATCGCTTCGAGCTCGACGGCTTCGACGAGGCGTCCGCGCGCGCGATCGTCGACTCGCTCCGGGCGCAGCCGCTCCCCTCGGCCAGCGGCATCTTCGACGCGATCGGCGACGCCGCGCTCTACGATCCGCTCGCGCCGATCCACGACGTCGACGGAGCGCGCGTCGCGCCTGCTTCCGTGCCGCCGCCGCCGTTCGGCCTGCGCCCGTGGGTGGGCGCGTGCGTCGCCGCGCTGGCGCTGGGCGGGTCGGTGCACGAGCTGCGGGATCGCGCGAGCGACGAGCTCGCTTTCGCGCACGCGCGCGCGGTCGACACGCGGGCGGCGTACGCGAGCTACCTGCGCGACGGCGTGCTGCATCGCGACGAGATCGAGCGCACCCGCGTGCCGCGCCTGGAGCTGCGCGAG
>CAIXWQ010001062.1 GCA_903923175.1 uncultured delta proteobacterium
CGAGCACGTCGCCGCCGATCAGCCGCTCCTCGTAGCGCGCCGTTCGATCCATCATTTCCGCCGCTTCGGTCGCCGGGGGACGGCCTCGCGCAGCGCGTTCCAGAACGCGCCGACGTCCTCGAAGCGCGCGCGCGAGTCGACCGCGAGCGCCTCCTGGAAGACCGCCTCCACGGCGTCGTCGGTCTTCACCCCGAGGCTGCGCAAGGTCGGTCGCCGCGCGGGGTTGATCGTGCGTCGCAGAATCTGAAGCAGGTCACCGTCGACCGCCGCTCGCCCGACCACGCACTCCACCAGCACGAGCGCGAGCGAGAACACGTCGCTGGCCGGCCCGGTCTTCCCGAACTCGGTGGAGAGCTGCTCCGGCGACGCATACCGGACCGTCAGCTCGCGCTGCGGCCCGGTCGTCGTCGCGCTCACGAAGTCCGCGCCGTCGCCGCGCATGAACTTGGCGATCCCGAAGTCGAGCAGCTTCGTGGTGCGCTCGCCGCCTCGGCGCCAGACGAAGATGTTCGAGGGGTTCACGTCGCGATGGGCGATCCCCTCCGCGTGCGCATACGCCAGCGCCTCCGCGATCGGCTCCAGGAGGTTCACCGCGTCGCTCAGGGGCATGGCCTTGCGGTTCGCCTGCGCCTGCTCCTCGGCCAACGTGTGCCCCTCCAGCCATTCGAGCATCAACCACGGCGACCAGAGCCCGCTCGGCGACCGCCCCTCGCCGACGTTGAGCGGCTGCACGACCGACGACGTGAGACGCGTCAGCCGATACAGCGCGCGCGCCTCGCCGAGGAAGAGGCGCAGGAACCGGCGACGCTCCTTCTCCGTCAACGACGGCTTGAGTTCGAGGCACTTGATCGCGACGTCCGCGCCGAACACGTGGTGGCGCGCGCGATAGATCACGCCGAACCCTCCGCGGGCGGCGACCTCACGCACGGCCGCGCCTCCGAGGTCGTGACCGACCCAACCGAAGACGTCGTCGCGGGCAACCACGGCGGGAGATCATACCAGAGCGCGCTGGCCGCTCGGGCGGGGCCGGACGCGCTGCGCGGGCCGCGAGCGGCGAATCGACGCGGGTGCTGGACGGGGGTGGCTGCCCCAGGACCACAGCGGACGATGTACGTCCGCACGTCTGCGCGCCGCCTGGACCGCTTCAGGAATCGGGGCTCCGATGCTGTGCGTAGCCACAAGATCGAGAGCGGCTCTCTCGGCGTGTCAGATTCTTCAGTGCATCACCGTCTTCCTCTCCGGCAGCCGCCTGCGCGCCGACTCAACGCCGAGGCCCACGCCTATTGATCCGTCGTCCGACTCCCTGACCCACCGGCCGCGCCAGATCGCCCCGAAAGTACGCCATGCCGCCATCGCCGACAGCCCTCCCATTCGCCGCCCGCTCCGTCGCCGCGCTCCTCGGGCTCGCCGCCGGCGACGCCTACGGCCAGCCGCTCGAGTTCGTCCGCGGCGACCGCGTCCGCACGCTCGCGGTCCGCGTCGAGCCCGGCGTGTTCTGTTGGACCGACGACACGCACATGGCGATGTACCTCGCCCGCGCGATCCTCGACGTCGCGAAGAAGGGGCAGCCCTTCGACGACGA
>CAIXWQ010001063.1 GCA_903923175.1 uncultured delta proteobacterium
GCGCGTGGCGCGCGTGGCTTCGCGTGGCCGTCGACGCGTAGATCCGGCGACTTCGCTCGAAATCGTCGCAGGCGGCCGGGCGCGGTAGTCTTCGGGATCATGCGATCGCCGCTCTCGTCCGCCGCGCACACCGTCGCGCTCGTCGCGCTCGTCGCCGGGTCGCTCGCCGTCGCCTCCTGCAGCTCGAGCTCGAAGCCGACGACGCCGCCGTCCGCGACCTACCCCGAGCCGGACCGCGCGGCGGCGGCGACCAAGCTGCTCACCGGCCCCGACTGGTACCGCCACGCAGTCGTGTACGAGGTGAACGTCCGCTCCTTCCAGGACTCGAACGGCGACGGCCTCGGCGATCTCAAGGGGCTCACCTCGCGGCTCGACGATCTGAAATCCCTCGGCGTCGACGCGCTCTGGCTCATGCCGATCATGCCGACGCCCTTCAAGGACTCGGGCTACGACATCGCCGACTACCAGGCGATCAACCCCGACTACGGCACGCTCGCGGACTTCGACGCGCTGCTCGTCGAAGCGCACAAGCGCAGCATGCGCGTCATGATCGATCTGGTGCTCAACCACACCAGCGATCAGCACGCGTGGTTCAAGGACTCGCGCTCCAGCAAGACCAATCCGCACGCCGACTGGTACGTCTGGTCGGACACGCCGAGCGATCCGAACGTCGGCTGCGGCACCTTCTCGGCGCAGTTCGGGGCGAGCGCCTGGGAGCTCGCGAAGGAGCGCAACCAGTACTACTTCCACCGGTTCTACAAGCAGCAGCCCGATCTCAACTACCGCAGCCCGGCGGTGGTGAAGGCCACGCTCGACGCGACGCGCTTCTGGCTCGACCGCGGCGTCGACGGCTTCCGCTGCGACGTCATCGGCCTGCTCTTCGAGTCGGCCACGGCGTGCGACATGATCCCCGAGACGAAGGACTACATCCGCCAGCTGCGCGCGGTGCTCGACTCCTATCCGGATCGCGCGATGGTCGCCGAGAGCACCAATTACTCGAGCGCGGCCGACTACTTCGGCGACGGCAAGGACATGTTCCACATGGCCTTCAACTTCGCCTATGGCTACTTCTGGGGCATCCCGTTCTCGGGCACGCTCTCGAGCACGCTGGAGCAGCCGTTCCTCGACTCGCAGTCGAAGAACCCCCTCGGCGCGCAGGACGCGCTGGTCATCGGCTCGCACGACGTCGCGCGCGCGTACGACTCCGCGCAGAGCATCGAGTCGCGCTGGCGGCGCGCCGCGTTCGTGCAGATGACGATGCCCGGCACGCCGTACGTCTATTACGGCGAGGAGCTGGCGCTGCGCCCCGGCAGCACGGCCGTGGTCGACAACCGCGACTACGCGCGCACGCCGATGGTCTGGACGAAGGCGGCCCCTGGCTACGGCTTCACCACCGGCACGCCGTGGATCCCCTTCGGCGACGTCCCCGAGCAGACCAGCGTCGAGGGCGAGAAGGCCGACGCGAGCAGCAACTACGCCTTCTACAAGCAGCTGCTCGCCGTCCGCCGTGGCCGCGCGGCGTTCGGCACCGGCGCGCTGAAGGTGCTCGCCGTCGACGATCCGTCGATCGTCCTCTTCACGCGCAGCTCCGCCGACGAGACGTACGTCATCGCCATGAGCATGGACGAGACCGATCCGCACACCGGCACGGCGGCCGGCGCGGCGCTCCCCGGCGATCCGCAGCTGCTCTTCGGGGACGCCACGCTCGTCCGCAGCGGCGCCGACGCGAAGATCACCGTGGCGGCGGCGGGGATGGCGATCTTCAGGGTGAAGTAGGGGCCAGCGAGAGAGAGCCGGTCGGGTGCACGCCGCTCTGCGAGCCGGTCGCACACGCCTGCGTCGCCTGCCTCGCCGACGCCAGCTGCGCCCCCGGGACCCTCTGCTCCGCGACGCACGCGTGCGTGGCCGGATGCTCTCCGACGCACGACCGCAAGACGGGCGACACGTGCTGCGCCGGGATGTGCACCGACGCGAACAGCGACATCGCGAACTGCGGCACCTGCGGCAACGTCTGCTCCACGCTCGCGAGCTCGTCGCCCACGTGCGCGACGTCGACCTGCGCGACGCTCGAGATGCGCCAGCCCGTACCCGAAGCGAACGCGACGCGGGTCGCGTCCAAGTTGGCGACGGGTGAGTCGGCGGCGGAGCGCTCCAGGCGTCCTCCACGACTTCCGCCGGCGGGTCCACGTGACGAGGCGAGCACGCGACGCGCTTCGACGGGTCCGCTCACGTTGCGGGCGTCGGGTGCTTTACCGAGGATCGCCCATTTCCATCGCGGCTCGACCTGGTTCCGCTCGCTCGCTGCACGTCGCCGTCGCCGTCATCCTCGCGTTCGCCGGCGCGACCGGTTGCTCGAGCTCGAGCTCGCCCGCGGGGACGACCACGGACGCCTCCGACGACGCGGTCGACTCGACGACGGCCGATGCACCCGACGACGTGGGGGCGGACGCGCCGGAGGCCGCAACGGACAGCGGTGCGGCGGGTGACGCCTCCGACGCGCAAGACGGGGCTGCGACGAGCGACGCGTCGGATGCCGCCGACGCCGCCGACGCGACCGACGCCGCCGACGTGATCGACGCCGCGGAGGGCGGCGACGCAGGTGACGCCGCCGTCGCCGCAGACGGCTCCGCCGCCGCATGTGGCGATCACGTCTTGCAGCTCGCGAGGGGCGAGCAGTGCGACGACGGGAACCTGCTCGGCGGCGACGGCTGCTCCGCGACGTGCCGGCTCGAAGGGGACTACATCCCCGAGACCGAGCCCAACGACACGCAGGCGACGGCGAACGCGCTCGGCACGCACGCGGGCTTCCTCGCGTCGATCAACCCCATCGGCGACCTCGACTACTTCAGCTTCCAGGTCCCCGGACCGAGCTCGCTGGTCTACGTCACCGTCGACGACGGCACCGGCCGCGCGCCGCGGTGGGCGAAGTCGTGGCCCGCCGTCGCTCGGCGGTGGCGTGAATCGAGGATCGCGCGGCCAACCCAGCTTCGGGATACCCTGGCGGAGCGACGCCCTGACCAGGCGCCGCGCAGCCGATCGCGATGCCGAGCACCGACTACGGGAACCTCGAGAAGATCCACGAGAGCAAGCGCACGATCGTCTACCGGGCGCGACTCGTCGCGGACGGCCGGCGCGTCGTCCTGAAGACCCTGCGCGGGCCCTACCCCGCCCCCGAGCTCGCGGCGCGGTTCCGACGTGAGCTCGAAGCCACGCGCAGAGCGCGAGGCCCCGGCGCGATCGAGGCGCTCGGCCTCGACACGTTCGGCGACACCGTCGCGATCGTGCTCGAGGACTTCGGCGGGACCTCGCTGGCGACGGACTGGACGGCCCGTCGGCCCTCGCTCGAAGGGCAGCTGCGGCTCGCCGCGCGGATCGTCGACGCGCTCGCGCGGGTGCACGAGCGCGACCTCGTGCACAAGGACGTGAACCCGTCGAACGTCGTCTGGAACGACGCGACCGGCGAGGTGAAGCTCATCGACTTCGGCATCTCGGCGACGCGCCCGCGCTCCAACGTGCCCCTGACGGGGACGAACGCGATCGAAGGGACGCTGCACTACATCGCGCCCGAGCAGACGGGGCGCATGAACCGCGCGCTCGACTACCGCGCCGACTTCTACTCGCTCGGCGCCACGCTCTACGAGCTGCTCACCGGCCGGACGCCGTTCTCCGGGGACGATCCGATCGAGCTCGTCCACGCCCACATCGCGCGCGTGCCGATCGCGCCGCACGAGCTCGCCGGGATCCCTCGGGCGCTGTCCGACGTCGTCATGCGGCTGCTCGCGAAGAACGCCGAGGACCGCTACCAGAGCGCCTTCGGCATCCGCGCGGACCTGCTCGAGTGCGCCGAGCAGCTCGCGAAGACCGGGCGCATCGAGCCCTTCCCGCTGGGCCGTTTCGACGTCGTCGAGCGGCTGCAGATCCCCCAGCGGCTGTACGGCCGCGACGCCGACACCAAGGCCCTGCGCGAGGCCTTCGACCGCGTCGCCGCCGGCGCGTTCGAGGTGGTCGTCGTCACCGGCTACTCGGGCATCGGCAAGACCTCGCTCGTGCACGAGATCCATCCCGCGATCACCGCGCGCGGCGGCCACCTCGTGTCGGGCAAGTTCGATCAGCTCGAGCGCAACGTCCCCTATGCCTCGCTGATCCAGGCGTTCTCGCAGCGGCTGCGCCAGGTGCTCGGCGAGAGCGACGCGGAGGTCGCGCGATGGCGGACGCGCCTCGCGCAGGCGGTGGGCGACCAGGGGCGCGTGCTCACCGACGTCGTCCCCGAGCTCGAGCACCTGATCGGCCCCCAGGCGCCCGCCGAGGCGCTGCCGCCGGCGGAGGCCGAGAACCGGTTCCACTTCGCATTTCGCGCGTTCGCCCGCGCCCTCGCGTCTGTCGAGCACCCGCTGGTCCTGTTCCTCGACGACCTGCAGTGGGCCGATCTGCCGTCGATCAAGCTGCTCGAGCGGCTCGCCGCCGACGCGGACACGACGCACCTGCTGATCCTGGGCGCGTACCGCGACAACGAGGTCGGCCCCGCGCACCCGCTGCAGCTGGCGCTCGAGACGATCGCGAAGCAGCGCCCGCTCTCGACCATCGTCCTCGGCCCGCTCACGCGCGAGGACGTCCGCGCGCTGGTCGCCGACGCCCTCCATCGGCGCGCGCCCGAGACGGCCTCGCTCGCCGACGCGTGCTTCGCGAAGACCGGCGGAAACCCGTTCTTCGTCACGCAGCTGTTCGAGAGCCTCCACGAGGCTCGCATCCTCAAGCTCGATCTCGAGGCCGGGCGCTGGCGCTGGGACGTCGCCGAGGTCCAGGCGTACGGCGTGAGCGACGACGTCGTCGCGTTCATGACGCACAAGATCCGGCGGCTCGGCCCCGAGGCGCAGGCGGCCCTGCAGCTCGCCGCCTGCATCGGCGCGACGTTCGACCTCGCCACGCTCGCCGTGGTGCAGGAGCGCACGCCCGAAGAGGCCGCGGCCCAGATCGCCGAGGCCGTCGCGCTCGGCCTCGTCCTGCCGCTCGACGAGACCTCGTCGACGACCGCCGAGACGGCGCGCTTCGCGTTCCTCCACGACCGCGTGCAGCAGGCCGCGTACGCCACGCTCGACGACGCCCGCCGCACCGAGCTCGATCTCGCGATCGGCCGGCTGCTGCTCACGCACGGGTCGCCGAGCGACGTCGACGATCGCCTCTTCGAGATCGTCGATCACCTCGATCGCGGCCTGTCGCTCATCACCTCGCCCGGAGAGCGCGACCGCGTGGCCGATCTCAACCTGCGGGCCGGCATGCGCGCGAAGCGGTCCGCGGCCTACCAGCCCGCGCTCGCGTACCTGTCGGCGGCGATGCGCCTCACCGACGCCGCGAGCTGGACGCGGCGCTACGACCGCACGCTCGCGCTCTACGTCGAGGCGGCCGAGGCCGCGTACCTCGCGGGCGACTACGCCCAGCTGGACACGGCCATCGAGACCGTGACCACGCACGCGCGCACGGCGCTCGATCGCGCCCGCGTGCTCGCCGTCCGCGTGAACGCGAAGAGCGCCCGCAACGATCTGGTGGGCGCGCTCGCCACCGGCCTCGAGGCGCTGCGCCTGCTCGGGATCGAGCTCCCCGAGCGCCCCACTCAGGTCTCGGTCTTGCGCGAGCTCGTGCGCACGAAGCTGACGCTCGCCGGCAAGTCCACCGATCGCCTCGCGGCGATGCCGGCGATGAGCGACGAGACGGGGCGCACCGCCATGAAGCTGATGCTCAGCCTCATCTCGGCGGCGTACTACGCGAGGCCGCTGCTGTTGCCGCTGCTCGCCTTCCGCATGGTCACCACGACCGTGAAGCGCGGTCTAGCGCCGGAGTCGTCGTACGGCATGGCCGTCTACGGCCTCGTGCTCTGCAGCCTGAACGAGCTAGACGCCGGGTACGCCTACGGAAAACTCGCGCTGCGCTTCGCCGAGCGCGCCGACGACCGCCGCGCCCAGAACCGCGCGCGCCACGTGTTCAACGCTCACATCCGCTTCTGGAAGGAGCCGCTGCGCCGCTCGGCCGCCGAGCTGCGCGACGTCTTCCAGGTCGGCGTCGCCAACGGCGACCTCGAGTACGGCGCGTTCGGCGCCTTCATGTCGTGCACGCTCCGGCTGCTCGCGGGCGACGATCTCGGCGAGCTCGCCGTCGACGCCGAGCGCTACGGCGCGGCGATCCGCGCCATCGGGCAAGAGACCTCGGGCTACACCCACGCCATCACGCGGCAGGTCATCGCGAACCTCGCCTCCGACGTCGACGAGCCCACGCTCCTCGCCGGCCCCGCCTACGACGAGCGGCGCATGCTCGCCGCCCACCTGCGCGCGAAGGACCGCACCAACATCTTCGTCGCCAACTGCGCCAAGACGATGCTGGGCGTCTTCTTCGGCCGCCCCGATCGCGCGCACGAGGCCGCCAAGGCGAACCGCGCGTACATGGATGGCGGCGCCTCGACCGCCTACGTGCCGGTCTTCGTCTACCACGCGGCCCTCGCCGAGCTCGGCGTCGCGAACGCCCTGCCCATGGTCGAGCGGCAGGTGTCGATCCTCCGCGCGCGGCGTGGCCTGTTCGATCTCCGACGCTGGGCGAAGCACGCGCCGCCGAACGTCGAGCACCGCGTGTTGCTCGTGGAGGCCGAGCTCGCGAGGGTGCTCGGCGACGACGTTTCGGCGATGCGCGCCTACGACGCCGCGATCGAGGCCGCTCGCGCGTCGAGGGCGACGGGCGACGAAGCGCTCGCGAACGAGCTCGCGGGGCGCTTCCACCTCGCGCGCGGTCGCCGCGCGGTGGCGCGCACATACCTGCAACAGGCGCTGTGGGTCTACCGGCGCTGGGGCGCCGACGGCAAGGCGCGCGCCCTCGAGCGCGAGCACGGCGACCTCGCGCGCACGGGCGAACCCGCCTCGTCCTCGCCGCTTGCCACCACGACCTCCTCGACCGAAGCGCGCTCGGAGGCGCTCGACCTCGGCAGCGTCATCAAGGCCTCGCAGGCGCTCTCCGGCGAGATCGAGCTGCCTCGCGTCTTGCGGCGACTGATCACGATCGCCGTCGAGAACGCCGGCGCGACGCGCGGTCTGCTCATCCTCGATCACGACGGCGCGTGGCTGGTCGACGCCGAGCTCGCGGCTCCGGGCGGGGAGCCCCTCGTGGCCCAAGGGGCCCCGCTCGGCGAAGGCACGAGCGTCGCGCGCTCGGTGGTCGCGTACGTGGTGCGCACGCGCGAGGCCCTCGTTCTCGACGACGCGTCGCGCGTCGAGCCGTTCGCGTCCGATCCCTACGTGATCGCGCGGCGGCCGAAGTCGGTGCTCTGCGCGCCGCTGCTCAACCAAGGGCGGCTGCAGGGCCTCCTCTATCTCGAGAACGCCGTCGCCGCCGGAGCGTTCACGGCCGGGCGCATCGAGGTGCTCCGCATGCTGTCGGCGCAGGCCGCCATCTCGCTCGAGAACGCCGGTCTCTACACGCACCTCGAGAAGGCGCTGAAGGCGCAGATTCGGCTCACGGAGGCGCACCGTCGCTTCGTCCCCAACGAGTTCCTCCAGAGCCTGGGGCGCGCGAGCATCGTCGACGTCGAGCTCGGCGACTGCGTCGAGAAGGAGATGTCGGTGCTCTTCTCGGACATCCGCGGCTTCACGCCGCTGGTCGAGGGGATGAGCCCGGAGCGGAACATCCGCTTCATCAACACGTACCTCAGCTACATGGAGCCCGAGATCCTGCGCCACGGCGGGTTCGTCGAGGGGTACATCGGCGACGCCATCATGGCGCTCTTCGACGGCTCGGCCGACGGCGCGGTGCACGGCGGCGTGGACATGCTGCGGGCGCTCGCGAGGCTCAACGAGCGGCGCGCGGTCGCGGGAGAGCCGCCGATGCGCGTCGGGATCGGCGTGAACACCGGGATGCTCACCATGGGCACCATCGGCGGCAGCACGCGCATCAAGTGCGGCGTGATCGGCGACAGCGTGAACCTCGCCGCGCGCGTGGAGAGCGTGACCAAGGTGTATCGCGTTCCGTTCCTCGTCTCGGACGCGACCGTCGCGAGGCTCTCGCCGGCGTCTCGCTTCTGTCTGCGCGAGGTCGACCGCGTCCGTGTCGTCGGTCGCGAGGCGCCCGTCGTGCTCCACGAGGTCTACGACGCCGATCCCCCGGCGCTGCGCGAGGCCAAGCAGATTGCCGAGCACGATTGGAGCGAGGCGCTGCGTCGCTACCACGCAAGAGACTTCCGCGGCGCGCTGGCTGCGCTGAGCGAATGCGCCCGGGTGCTCCCGGAGGACCCGGTGGTCGCCCGCCACGTCGAGCGGTGCCGTCGGTACCTCGACGTGGATCCGGGCCCGGCGTGGACCGGCGTCGAGACGCTCGACGAGAAGTGACGGGCGCGCCGCGCGAGGCGCCAGCCCGGCCGGCCCGGCTCAGCGGGGCGCGTCGCTCGCTCCTTCGCGCGCGGAGGCCTTCGAGGACGCCCTCGGGCCCAGCGCAGGCACGATCCTCGGCGCGCAGTTCCCGAGGGTGGCGATCGCGCGGTTGCGCGCGGCATCGAGCGCGCCGTCGACGATCGGCGCGAGCTGGGCATTCGCGACGGCCTCGATTCGGCGCCGCAAGTACGCGCCGAGCGCGCGACGCGCGAGCCTCTCCGCCTCGTCGGATCGGGCGGAGATCTCTCGATAGAGCGCCTCGACGCGCGGCGTGGGCTCGCTCACGAGAGGAACGGCGACGTCGTCGGCGGCCTCGAAGGCGCGCGGTCGTAGCCCTGTGTAGGCGGCGTGGAACTCTTCCCAAAGCCGGACCGTCAGGTCCAACGCGTGCGCCTCGTCGTTCGCTGCGCGTGCGGTGGCGAGCGCCTCGCAGCCCTGCGTGAGCTCGCGGTTCTCCCGCGACGCCTCCGCATCGACGGCGGCGACCACCGGCGCGCGCAGCGTCGGGATCCGAGCCCGCGTGTTCTGCTCGACGAGTGCGTCGAAGTCGGTCCCGAGCCGCGAGGCGACCTCCGTGACGAGGACGCCCTCGAGCGGCGCGCCGTACAGCGCTTCGAGGCGGCGTGCCTCGACGGCAGAGATCCAGGATGGGAGCGACTGTCGTACCGCGGCGTCTCGAGGTCACCGGTCCGAACGAGCGGCGTCCCGACGGCCCTCGCCGATCTGCTCGCGCTGCACGGACTCGGCTGGATCGCGGGGCTCTTCGAGGTCGTCGAGCCGCACGGACCGACGTGGTGCGCCTGGCAGGCGTCGGCGCGGCGGCTCCGGAGCCGCGGGTTCTTCGCGGGGCTCGACGAGGCGGCCTTCGACGCGCTCGTCGTCTTCGCGCGCGACCGCCAGGGGCACGCGCTGGCCTGCGGCGCCGCCGCAGACGGCGCGACGACGTTCTACCTGCTCACGTGTGCGGGGTGCGTCCTGTCGCTGGGCGCGTCGGTCGACGCGCTGCTCGATCGGCTCCCGTCGCGAGCGAGGCTGCTCTTCCCGTCGCTCGAGGAGCGCTGGGACGACGCGCGCGGCGACTGGGTCCCGAAGCACGACTGGGGGCTCGAGGCGACGTTCGTCTCGCCGACCTTCGACGGGCGCGAGACGTACCTGCGCGCCGTGCTCGCGGGGCAGAACGCGGACGCGCTCCTCGAGGCCGCGCTCGCCGGCGAGCCGCTCGTGCTCGCGCTCCACGCGCTCCTCGCGAGGCTCTGCGCCGCGGGCGCGGACGCGCTCGACGACGCGCCGCGCGCCGACGCCGTAGAGCCCCTGATCGGGCTGGCGCGGCGCCGGTTCGGCGTGCTCGACGGCGTGCCGAAGGAGCTCTTCGCCCGCGAGCCGTGGCGCAACCCAGCGGTGCGCACGTGGGCCGAGGGCGAGCACCTCCTCGCGATGCGGCCGGGGCCGTTCGCCGAGGCGCCCGAGGCGATCCGCGCGATGCCGTGCGTCGAGCCGATCCCCGACGACGCGCGCGCGCCGCTCGAGGCGCCGCGCATGGACCACGACGTGCTGCTCGCCCGGTGGCTAGTGGCGTGGGACGCGCTGCCGGCCACGCCGTCGCTCGGCCGCGTGCGCGCGCGCGTCGACGCCGTCGCGCCGTCGCTCCGCTTCGCGGTCCTCCGTCGCCTCGCTTGGGACCGGTGGCCGACCGAGGCGCGCACGTACCCGCTCTCGGAGGCGAGTCGGGCGCTCATCGACGCGGCGGTCCGCGTGCAGCAGGCGGAGCTCGGCGGCGCGCACGTCGCGTCGGCGTGGCCCCTGCTCCTCGTCTACCTCGTGCACGCGACCCGCTTCGGCTACGACACCTCCGCCGCCGCGCTCGCCGCGCTCGCCGGTGTCCACGACGAGGAGCTCACCCAGGCCCTGATCGCGCTCGCCGAGCTGGGCTGGGAGTGGCCGGTCGAAGGCGGGCGGTTGGCGAACGGCGCGTCGCTCGACGACCGCACGCTCGATCGGCTCCTGCCGACCGCGAAGGGCAAGGGCGTCGAGGAGCGCGTCGTGTCGCTGCTGATGGGGCGGATGGACGACGACCGCGTCTACGAGCTGGCGCTCCGGTCGCTGAGCCGCTGGCCGCTCGTGATCGCGCCGCGCCTGGTGGCGCGCCCGGGCGCCCGCACGAACGAGGCGTTGGGCGCGCTGCTCCCGGCGAAGAAGCTCGAGGTCCGCGAGGCGATCGCCAAGGCGCTCGCCGAGCTCGGCGATGCCGAGGCGCGGAGGATCTACGAAGAGACGTCGCGACGCATCGACGAGTCGATCTAGCGCGCCGCGCCCCACGATGGACGGCGCGGGGGACCCGACCGAGCCGCAGCCGCCGACGTCCGCGCGGGCTGCCTCGGCCTCGAAGCGAGGGGCTGAGAAGCGCACGCCGTCCCTCGCGGATTGCAGGGCGCGGGTCGAGCCGACAAGGCGAGCACGCAGCTCGAATCGGACGGAACCTCGCCGCTCCTCCGCGCCCACGCTGCGTCTCCGAGGGCGGTTGGGGCACGCCCGCGCGTCCCCGGCCTCGCGGCATCGCGTGCCGCCAGTCTAGGCGACCTCAGATCTCGTCGAGCGCGCGCTCCGCGTCGGCGAGCACCGCGTCTGCCGCGCGCTGGCTCGGGTGCTGCCGCGCCGAGGCCACGGCGGCCTTGAACGCGGCGACCGCCAAGGGTCGCTCACCCGTGTGCCAGTACGCGAAGCCGAGCTTGTAGCTCGCGTAGGCCCACTCCTCGTTCGCCGGGGGCGGCCCGTCGCGCATCGCTCGGTCGTAGCCCCCGATCGCGAGTTGCCACTCGCTCCGCCCGGCGACCGCCTCGTCGAAGTAGAGATCCCCGAACGCGAGGAACGCCGGGCCGACGAACCGGCTGGCAGGGCACTTCTTCACGAGCTCGAGGTAGGTCGCGCGCGCCCGCCCCAGCGCGGCGACGGCGTCGCTCGCTCCGCCGCGCGCGCGCGCCTCGTGCTCGAGGGCGAGCTCGTAGAGCGCCTCGTCGAGGGCCGGGGACGCGGGGGCATCGATCACCGCGCGATAGAGCGACGACGCGTGCTCGTAGGACGCATCGCGCGCCGCGAGGCTCGCCGCGCGCCGCCGATCGAGCTCGCTCGTAGGCGCGGAGGTCGCGCGCGCCGCCTCGAGCTGCGCGTCGATCGCGAGGGCCTCCGCCTGCTTTGCGCGCTCGAGCTCGACGTAGTCGCGCGCGAGCGACCGCGCCGCCGCGGCGTACTTCGGGTCGGTCTTCGCGAGCGGCTTGATCAGCGACTCCAGCGACGCGATCTCCTGGACGAGCGCCGGCGTCGACTTTCCGGAGCTCGGCGGCGTCCGCCGCGCCGACATCGGCGAGACCGCGGGCGCGCGCGCGGCGACCTTCGCCTCCGGCTCGCCCGCGCGCGCCGAGGGGAGCGGGGCAGGGGCCGAGCTCGAGCCCGACGGCGCGGCGACGTGGACGGCGCCGACCTGCGCGGCGCGATCCGTACGACCGCCGCACCCGAAGAGCGCCATCGTCGTCACGGCGAGCGCGAATCGGCTCCGCATCGGACGAGCGTGACGCCCCGCCGCGGGGCCGGTCAACCCCCGAACAGCCGCAGCTTCGGCGACACGCCCACCAGCACGCCGAACCGATCGCCCGGCGACAGCAAGCCGACGAGCCCGATCAGGCTCACGTCGAGCCACGGCGACGTGCGCGCGATGCCGAGCGTGACCTCGAGATGATGCGGATCGCTCGTGAGGAAGCGCTGGAGCGAGAGCTCGCCGAGCAGCGCCCAGGTGGGCGAGAAGGCGTGGTTCAGATCCGCGCCGAGCTCGAGCGCCAGCCCGCGCGGCGCGTCGCCGGCCCGCGCGTCGGCCATGAACCCAGCGTTGAGCACCAGCGTGGTCGCGCGCACGGTGCGCCCGAGCAGCACGAGCCCTTCGTAACCGAGCCCGCGTGGCCGATCGAGCGCGATGCGGGGGCCGAGCTGCAGACCGAGCGCCCACGCCGTCCTCGCGGTCGCGTCGTGGCTCTCGAAGAGCCCGAGCTTGCTCGAGATCCAGAGCGGGTCCCACACGCGTCGCAGCTGCGCGTCGCCGACCCACGAGACCGCGCCGTCGACGTCGAGCTCGACGTTGGCCGCGAGCCCGAGATCGAGCTCGACGTCGCTCACCAGCGCGCGCCGGGGCGTGCCGCGGAACGTGCCGACCTGCAGATCGACATCGACGACGCCCGGATCCTCGAGCTCGAGATCGGTCGGCTCGAAGCGGCTCGAGGCCACGGCGCAGGGGGCGACGAGCGTCAGGGCCACGGCGAGCGGCAGGCCGGGCTTCACGGCGTCGAGCCTAGCAACCTCTCGCTCGGGCGGGCGTCGTCGTTGCTCGTTCACGCCGTTCAGCGCTCGCCCTTCGCGCCGCAGGTGTCGGCGTTCCAGATCTGACGCGCCCCAAGGCGCACGGGATCGAAGTGGCGGACGCAGTCGAGCGTCTCCTCGGGCGTGAGCGTGCAGAGTAGCACCTGCGCCTCCGGGTACTCTCGAGCCCCGGGCCGGTGCCGATCAAGGTGCGGTCCTCGGGGCGCAGCCACTGGACGACGTGCCCGGCGCCAAGAGCTCCGAGCCTCGCCGACGATTGCCACCGGGCGGGTCGACGTAACGAGGCGAGCACGCAGCTCGAGTCGGACGGAGTCTCGCCGCTCCTTCGCGCCCGCGACGTCTCTCTGGCCTCGCGGAATTCACGCCCCCGCGGGCGAGCGGAGACTGAGCCGCGGTCGTCCGCGCTCGAAGGCGTAGGCGCGTGCGGTCGTGCTCGACCTCAGATCTCGTCGATCGCCGCCCGCGCGTCCGCCACGATCTCCTCGCCGGAGACCTGATCCGAGTGCTGTTTCGCCGCCGCCCGCGCCGCCTTCAATGCCGCGATCGCGTCGCTCCTCTGCCCGAGGTTCCAGTACGCGAACCCCTTCTTGTATTGCGCGTACGCCCAGAGTCGGTTGGCCGGGGGCGAGCCGGTGTTCACGACGCGATCGAACGCGTCGAGCGGAACAGCCCAGTCCGCGCGCCCGGCAGTCGCCTCGTCGAAGTAGATATCCCCGTACGCGAGGTAGGCCGGGGCGACCAGCCCTTTCAAGGTGACGGCCGTGTAGGTTGGTCAGATCTACTTCCTACTTTGTGGGATCGATTTTCGCGCACCGTGGCGATGGCCGTTGCCGAGTTCGGCCTCACGCAGGCATTCACTCACGATGTTGCTCTCCGGGA
>CAIXWQ010001064.1 GCA_903923175.1 uncultured delta proteobacterium
GTTTCGGTCGCCGATCTGCTCGCCGGACGTCGCGCCGTGCCGGGCCTCTCGATCGGCCCGCTCGACGCGCTCTCACTCCCCGAAGGGCGCGCCGCTTGGACGCCGAAGTCGTCCATCGAGCCGCCCACGCATCTCTCGCCCTCCCAGCTCGAAACGCTTCTCGGCTGTCCATTGCGCTGGGTGCTCCGCTACCGCGCTGGCATCCGCGACGGTTTCCTCGCCGCGATTCCCGACGGTCCGCGCCTCAACGGCTCGCTTGGTCACCGGCTCGTCGAGCTGCTCCACAAGTCGGGCGCCTTCGCCGGCGACGAGCAGGCCGCGGTGAGCGCCGCCGGCAGAACCTTCGACGACCTGCTCCCCGAAGAGGGCGCCACGCTCCTCCGCCCCGGCATGGCCTTCGAGCGGCTGCAGCTGCGCGCCCAGCTCGTCGGTGCGATCCGCCGGCTCTCGACCATGCTGACGAGCTCTGGCCTCCAGATCGCCTCGGTCGAGGACGAAGTCGAGTCGCCGTGGGCCACGCGCACCCTCAAGGGGCGCATGGATCTGCTCCTGCGCGCGCGTGACGGCGGCGACGCAATCGTCGATCTGAAGTGGGGCGCGTCGACCTACGAGCGCCTGCTCGTCAACGGCCAGGCCGTGCAGCTCTCGGCCTACGCCTACGCGCGCAGCGGCGGCGCCAAGGCCCCCTTCCCGCCGGTCGCCTACTTCGTGCTCTCGAGCTCACGCGTACTGACCACCGAGCGCGAGATCTTCGGGGACGCGCCCGCGATCGACGGCCGCTCTGCGACCGAGACCTGGGGCGCGGTCGAGCGCACGCTCGGCGCGATCGAGGGGCTCCTCGCGCGCCGGCAGGTCTCCGCCACCGGCGTCCGCGCCTCGCTGCCGATCTTGGAGCAGGCGTCCGTCCCCGAGGCGGAGCGCGCGCGCTACATCGCGTACGAAGAACAAGAGCCCTGCAAATACTGCGATTTCGACGCGCTCTGCGGCCGCAAGTGGGAGGTGATGTCGTGAGCGCGAAAGAGGCCGAGATGAACGCGAAGAGTGGCATGACTGAGCCGAAGCAGACCGCGCGCGGGCTCCGCATCATCGGTGCGAGCGCCGGCAGCGGGAAGACCTACCGGCTCACCGAGGAGGTGGTGATGGCCGTGCGTCCGGGCGCCAAGGAGCCCGCGCGCGTCGAGGGGCTCATCGCGGTGACCTACACGCGCAAGGCGCACGCCGAGCTCGCCTCGCGCGTCCGGCGCGCGCTGATCGCCGACGGCGCCTTCGACCGTGCGCAGCGCCTCCCGCTCGCCTACGTCGGCACGGTGCACGCGGTGGCGTTGCGGCTCCTCCGCGAGCTCGCCTTCGACGCGGGGCTCTCGCCCGACCTCGGCGTGCTCGCCAGCGGCGGCGGCACGCTTCTCGGCGAGGCGCTCGAAGCGACACTCGCTCCCGACACGCGCGAGCGCATGGCCGCGCTCGCGGGGCGCATGCAGATCGAGTGGGATCCGATGACGCGCCGCTCTGACTGGCTGCCGCTCGTCTCCAAGATCATGGGGCTCGCGCGAAGCAATCGGATCGATCCCGCCGAGCTGCCCAAGATGGCCGAGCGTTCGTCGAAGAAGCTCCTCTCGCTCTTGCGCGAGCCGCTCCCGGACGGCGCAGTGCTCGACGCGAAGCTCGGCCCCGCGCTCGACCAGGCGATCAAGGCGCTCGAGGCCGTCGGCGACGGTCTGGGGGTCACCGCGAAGTGCCTTGAGCTTCTCCGCGACACGCGCCGCAAGCTCATGCACGAGGGGCTCGCGTGGAGCGACTGGGCGAAGCTCGCGGACCTGACTGGCGGTCGGAAGCCGGGGAAGACCGCGTGGCCCCTCGTCGTGCCGCTCGCCGAGCTCGCGGCCGACTACGACCGTCACCCGCGACTGCACGCCGACGTGCGCGACTTCACCGCTGGTGTGTACGCGGCGGCTCGCCAGGCGCTGACGACCTACGCGGAGTGGAAGGCGCGCCGCCGCGTGGCCGACTACGTCGACATGTTCCACGGCGCGCTCGCGCTGGTGGAGCGCCCCGAGGTGGCCGAGGAGCTCGCGCAGCGGCTCGATCTCGTCGTGGTCGACGAGTTCCAGGACACGAGCCCCATCCAGCTCGCGCTCTTCATCGCGCTGCACAAGATCGCCAAGCGCTCGATCTGGGTCGGCGATCGTAAGCAGTGCATCTACGAGTTCGCCGAGGCCGACCCGACGCTCATGGACGCGGTCACCCGCTGGGCCGAGCGCGAAGGCGGCGAGCCCGAGCAGCTCCCGTACAACTGGCGCTCGCGCCCCGAGCTCGTCGACGCCTGCTCCGCGCTCTTCGCCCACGCACTCGCGCCGCACGGCTTCGCGGCCCACGAAGTGGTGGTGAGCGCCAAGCGCGTCACGCCCGAGCGCCTCAGCGCGCTGCCTCCGTTCGGCTGCTTCTGGATCGAGACCACGAAGGTCGAGGACGACGCGGAGGCGATCGCCGAGGGGCTAAAGAAGCTCCTTGTCGACCCCGCGGCGACGCCGGTGGTCGATCGGGTGACGGGCGAGATTCGCGATCTGCGCGCGGGCGACATCGCGGTGCTGATGGCGAAGAACGACGAGCTCGACGCACTCGCCGCCGCGCTCAAGGCCCGCGGCATCCGTGCCTCGATCGCGCAGCGCGAGTTGCTGGAGCAGCCGGAGGGCGCGCTGGTCGACGCCGCGCTTCGCTCGCTCCTCGACGCGCGCGACACGCTCTCGCTCGCGGTGCTCGAGGCCCTCACCGGCGCGCTCGCCGCCGATCCAGACGCCTGGCTCGATCGGCTCCTCGAGGTCGAGCGCGCGCGGCGAGCACGCGCGAAGGCA
>CAIXWQ010001065.1 GCA_903923175.1 uncultured delta proteobacterium
CGATCCCGAGGTGCTCGACGCGCTCGCCGACGCCACCTGGAACGCCGGAGCGGGGACCCGCGACTGGCCGGCCGCCCTCGAGGCCCACCAGCGGCTGCTCGAGACGCTCGCCGACGACGCGCGCCGCCTCGAGGTCCTCCACCGCGTGGCGGTCATCCAGCGCGCGCTCGGCAAGGCGCGCGCGGCGATCGCGACGCTCGATCACGTGCTCGCGAGCGCGCCCGATCACCGGCCGTCGCTCGAGACGCTCGCCGCCATCTACGAGGAGCAGCAGGACTGGCAGGGGTACGTCGACGCCCAGCGGCAGCTCGTCGACACGGCCCGCGACGCCGACGAGCGCCTCGCCGCGCTCGACGCCATCGCCGACGCCTGGTGGAAGCGCGTGGGCGACGCCGGCCAGGCGATCGCCGCGCTCGAGGAGGCGCTCGCCGAGCGCCCGCGCGATCTGCCGCGCCTTCATCGGCTGCTCGCCATCGCGCAGGCGTCGCAGGACTGGCCGCGCGTGCTCGACACGCTCGGCCGGGTGGTCGACGTGGAGGCGAACCCGCAGCGCCGCGCCAAGTACGTGTTCACGATGGGGCAGCTGCTGCGCGACGCGATGAACGACCCCGATCAGGCGCTCGCCTGCTTCGAGCGCGCGCTCGACGACGACCCCGCCGAGCTGCGCGCGTTCGAGTCGATCGATCGGCTGCTCACCTCGATGCACGACTGGCGCCGCCTCGAGCGGGCGTATCGCAAGATGCTCCACCGCGTCGCCGAGGGCGCGGTGCGCGGCACCGACGTCGAGCACCACCTGTGGAGCGGGCTCGTGCTGATCTACCGCGATCGCCTGCACGACGAGGCCGCGGCGGTGGAGGCCTTCCGCATGGCGGCGCAGCTGCGCCCCGACGATCCGCGCACGCGGCGCATCCTCGCCGATCTGCACGAGCGCAGCGGCCGCACCGGCGACGCGGCGGCGGAGCTGCAGCTGGTGATCGCGAAGGAGCCGCGCCGCGCGGAGCCCTATCGCCAGCTCTATCGGCTCTACCGGCGCCAGGGGGCGTTCGATCGCGCGTGGTGCGTCGCCGCCGCGCTCTCGTTCCTGCAGCAGGCCGACGCCGAGCAGCAGCAGTACCTCGCCCAGCTCACCACCGAGGCGCCGATCGAGCCGACGCGCGCGCTCGATCTGTCGGCGTTCGCGTCGCTCTTCCCGCGCGAGCACGACGTGGTGCTCGGCAAGCTGTTCGAGCTGCTCGTGCCGGCGCTGCGCGCGGCGCGGCTGATCCGCCTGCAGGCCGAGGGGCGCCTCGCCGAGCCCCCGCCGGCCTCGATCCAGGACCCCGCGACCTCGCGCGTGCCGGTCGTGCGCGACCTCGCGGTGGCCGCCGCGGTGCTCGGCCTCCCGCTGCCGAGGCCGAGCGCGCGCCCCGACGTCGCGGGCGGGCTCGTGCCGCTGCTCGTCGATCCGCCCGCGACGCTGATCGGCGCCGGCGCGCTCGCGATCGCCTCGCCGCACGAGCGCCGCTTCCACGCCGCGCGCCACGTCGCGCGCTACCGCCCCGAGCTCTACGTGACCACGCTCGTCGGCGGCCCCTCCGAGCTCAAGGCGCTCTCGTTCTCGGCGCTCCAGCTTTCGCAGGTCGACGTGCCGATGCCCGAGGATCTCGCGCGCGTCGCCGCCGAGACGTCTCGTGAGCTCGCGCGCTACCTGCAGCCGGTGCAGCAAGAGGCGCTGCGCAAGGTCATGCGGCGCTTCGTCGAGCGCGGCGGTCAGGCCGACGCGAAGGCCTTCTGGAAGACCGCCGATCGCATCGCGCTCCGCTTCGGCCTGCTGCTCTGCGGCGACGTCGCGGCCGCGGGGCGCGCGTGCGCGGGCGAGCAGGTCGGCCCGCACGATCCGTCGCCGACGCAGCGGCTCGAGGATCTGCTCGCGTGGTCGGTGAGCGAGGAGCACTTCGCGCTCCGCGAGACGATCGGGATCAAGGTGGCGGGGTAGGGGGCGCGCGGGCCGCACGCGAGCGCGCGCGAGCGCGCGCAACCGCGCCGGCGGGCGGGTCGACCGAGGGCTATCATGACGTCCATGTCGCCGTCGTCGCGCCTCTACCTCCGCTACGAGGTCTCGCGCAGCAGCCCGGACTGGACGCTCTCGGAGGCGCCCGTGCCCGAGTCCCCGCTGCACGATGAGACGGTCGAGCTGCTGCGACAGCTCCTGGTCGCCTGGGCCCTGCGCACCGGGCTCGACGGGCGCGTCTACCGCAACCTCGCGGTGCGCTGGGACGAGGCGCGCCCGTCGGTCGGCGTCGATCCCGACGTCTGCGTGGTCATCCCTACGCCGCCCTCGCAGGAGCGGTTCTCGAGCCTGCGCACCTGGCTGCCGGGGCGCGCCCCGCCGAGGCTCGCGATCGAGGTCGTGAGCCGCGCGAACCCCGCCAAGGACTACGTCCAGTCGCCGCCGAAGTACGCCGCCCTCGGCGCCTTCGAGCTGGTGATCTTCGATCCGCTGCTGGTCGGGCCGAAGAGCCCGGACGGCCCGCATCGGCTGCAGATCTGGCGTCGCCGCGGCGACGACTTCGAGCGCGTCTACGTCGGCGAAGGGCCGGCGCACTCGGAGGCGCTGGCGGCGTGGCTCTTCGTGGTCGACGAGGGGGCGCGCCTGCGCATCGCCGACGATCGCGAGGGGACGCGCTGGTGGGAGACCGGCGAGGAGCGCGAGCGTGCCGCCCACGAGCGCGAGCGCGCGGCGCGCGAGCAGGAGCGCGCGGCGCGCGAGCAGGAGCGCGCCGCGGACGCC
>CAIXWQ010001066.1 GCA_903923175.1 uncultured delta proteobacterium
GGCCGACGGGTCGATGGGCGCGGGCGCCGCGGGCGGCGCGACCACGGTCCCGCTCGTCGCGCTGGCAGCGCTCGTCGTGGTCGCCGCACCGAGCGAGGAGCGAGGCGCGGGCGCGGCGGACTCGGCCGAGTCGCTACGGCCGCACACGCTCACGCTCGACGCCGCCGCGAGCGCGAGCGTCAGGAGCGAGCGCAGATCGGCCCGGTTCACCGCGCTTCACCCCGCGACCGGCCGCCCCGCGAGCAGCGCGTCCCAGCGATAGGTCACGGGCGCCGGCGCCTCGGCCAAGCCGATCAGCAGGTCGGCCATCTTGTCCACGACCCACGCGAACGGCGCCTCGCCGAGCGATGACAGATCGAAGTCGGGCGCCGAGTTCATGAAGTCGATCGCGTAGGGGATGCCGTCGCGCACGGCGAACTCGACCGTGTTCATGTCGTAGCCGAGCGCCTCGCACAGCGTGCGCGCGTGGCACTCGATCACCGTGCGCAGCTCGTCGTCGAGCGGCGGCATGGAGGCCTTCGCCCCCTCGTAGCGGTCGAAATGGCCGAGCCGCGGGTCCCACGGGAGCGCGAGCACCTCGCGACGGCCGACCACGATGCAGCGGACGTAGTGCGTCCACTCGATCGCCTCCTGCGCGATCATCGTGAGCCTCCCCGTGCCGTCGTACACGCGCCAGATCTCCTCGAGCGAGCCGACGCGGTACACGTCGCGGAAGCCGCCGCCCCAGTGCGGCTTGAGGAAGATCGGCAGGCCGAGCTCGGCGACCATCGCCTCCCAGCCGAGCGGGAAGACGAGGTTGGTCAGGCTCTCGGCGGAGACGTCGGCGCCGTAGCCCTTCGACGGCAGCACGAAGGTCTTCGGCACCGGCACCCCGAGGCGCCGCGCGAGCGCGGTGCCGACCGCCTTGTCGTCGGCGATGCGCCAGAACGGGTTGTTGACGACCCGGGTGCCGGCCAGCGCGGCCAGCTTGAGCACGGGCTGGTAGCAGGTCACGTCGTGGCTGATCCGGTCGACCAGCACGTCGTACTCGGGCGGGCGCGCGACGTCGGTCAGATCGAGGCGGGCGTACTCGGCCATGACCCCGACGCCGCGGCGGGCGACCTCGGCGATGAGGGCGTCCGGGAAGCTCCGCTCACGGCCGACCAGCAGGCCGATTCGCTTCGGGGACGGCACGGGGACTTCGGGAGCTTGGTTCGCCTCGGGCATGCCGGGCGAACTGTATGTCAACGGCGCCCCGCCGTGGGAACGGCGGGAACGCAGGGTCCCGCGGGCGGCGGGTGGCCGCGGTACGGGGCTTGCGACGAGGGAGGCAAGGGCAGCGGTCAACAGCACCGAGGTCAGACATGCAGATTCCCGTTCAGATCACGTTCCGCGACATGGAAACGTCCCCTGCGCTCGAAGCCACGATCCGCGAGCGCGTGCAGAAGCTGGAGCAATACGGCGAAGTCAACAGCTGTCGCGTCCTCATCGAGTCGCCTCACCGGCACTCCCAGAAGGGGAGCCATTTCCGCGTCCGCATCGACCTCACGCTGCACGGCGACGAGCTCGTCGTCGGCCGTGATCCAGCGGCCCACGACGCCTACGCGGACCCGTACGTCGCCGTCCGGGAGGCCTTCGACGCCGCGAACCGGCAGGTGAACGAATGGGGGCGCAAACGTCGCGACACACGCCGCGGAGCCGCCGGAGCGCCGCCGCCACCGCCTGAAGAGCCGACCGGAAACACCTGACCCGGACCCCACGAACGGCCCGCCCTCTAGGCGGGCCGTCGCGCTGTTTGTGCGTTCGCGCGCAGCCGCTTCGCAACGCGGCGCTCCCGTGAGATGAGCCTGCGATGACGCTGCAAGCCGTCGCCCTGGTCCGAATCCCAGGCTGGGAAGCCGAAGACGAACTCGACGTCCGCGAGCTGGAGGACGGCGCGCTCGTCTTCCTCGAGCTCCCCTTCGAGAGCGAGCCCGACGCGCTCGTCGAGGCGCTGTCCGACGCGCTCGGCCCGATGGCGCTCGCGACGCACGACGACGAGCGCGGCGTCTTCGTCTTCCCGGACGCCGCGGATCCGGAGGACGCCGCGACCTACGACGCCGTGATCGAGGCGGTCGGCGAGCTCGGCGCCTTCGTGCCGCTCGACGCCGACACGCCGCTCGGGCTCTCGCAGGACGAGGCCGCCGAGGCGCTGCAGGGCGCGCTCTTCGGCCAGCTCGAGAAGGCGGTCGCGCAGCTCGGGTTCGGGAGCCTCGACGAGATGAAGTCGCTGCTCAACAGCACCGATCCCGAGGCGCAGAAGCTCGCGCAGATCAAGTTCGTCGGCGCGATCGAGCGCTCGATGGCGCCGCTCATGGAGGGGGCCGCGAAGCGCGAAGAGGGCGCGCCGGACGCGCCAGACGCGCCGAGCGCGCCGGAGAAGCCGAAGCGCGAGGGGTGATCGCGCCCGCGCGCGCCGGGCTCTACGCTCGGCCGCGTGCGCGCCTCGCTCCCGACGCTCGTCGCGCTCGCGCTCGCCGCCGTGACGTCGCGCGCGCGTGCCGAGCTGTCTCGCCCGTCCCTCGACGACTTCTACGAGCGCGGCCGCACGCGCGCGGCGTGCATGGAGCGCGGGATCGACCGCGACCACTCCGATCCGGCGTGCGACGAGCGACGCGTCGTCGCGTTCCTCGTCGGCCTGGAAGCGGCCGATCCCGTCGTCGCGGGCCGCCGCGTGCTCGCGCTGGGAGCGCGCGTCGGCGTCGACGCCGGGCTCGCCTGGGGCGCGTACGACCTGATCCGCTCGCGCGCCTGGATCGGCCTGCTCCGGGCGCCGAGCGAGGGCGCGAGGGCCTCGAAGATCCTCGCCGACGTCACGCTCGACACGGCGCTCTTCCAGACCTTCCACGCCGACCTCGACGACGACGCGGCGGGCCTGCACCTCGCGCTGAACCCGCGGCTCGTGCAGCGCGCCGAGCTCGAGCCCGGCGACCTCGCCGAGCTGCGGGTCTCGCCGTATCGGCTCTGGGACCTCGAGGCCGAGGCCGCGCCGATCGGGCCGAGGATCGACAAGGACGGCCGCCTCGCCCTGCCCCTCGGCGTCGACTACCGCGCGCAATGGAACGACGCGGGCGAGCGCGTGGAGCAGCGCACGACGCTCTCGGGCGCGGTCTCGCTGCGCGGCTTTCCGCGCGGGGCGCGCCACCACCTGCAGCTCGATTTCGCGCGCCTGACGCGCGTCGACTGGAGCACGCCGGCGGGCCGCGCGCACGGCTGGTCGACCTCGGCCGGCTACCAGCGCCTCTCGCCCGATCTCGCCGGCATCGAGCTCTGGATCCTGGCCGGCTACGGCTGGTACACGGGCGCCAACACCGCGAGAGGGCCCATCGTGCAGGTGGGCCTCGAGGCGACCGACGACGGCCGCTGGGTCTTCGGCGCGTCCTACGACGCGCGCTTCGGCCTCGACTACCGGACCAACGAGATCCTCCGCGTGCACCACGCGCGCGTCTCCGCCAGCCTGCGGCCCGACCGCTTCGTCGTCGGCGGCAGCGCCGAGCTCATCGGCGTCGGCGGCGACGCGATGGCCGCCCTCACCCCCGAGGTCGGGGTCCGCTTCGGTGATCTCGCGCTCGCTGCGCGCTACCGGATGGTGCTCACGCGCAGGGTCCCGCTCGTCGAGGCGCCGCTCGACGACCGGTTCAGCGTCAGCGTCGACTGGAATTTCTAGGGAAATTTGCGCCGCCTGGCGTCGACGAGACATGATCGGAGCTTCGCCCTCCGAGGTCCCTCATGCGTCGTCCGCTCCGACTGCTCGCCGCGTCGCTCTCGCTCGTCAGCGCCTGCTCGCTCGTCGCCTGCGGCGCGCGTGTCGAGCCGCTCGATCCATTCGCAGAGGAGCCCGACGCGCCGAGCGGAGAAACCGACGCCGGCGGCGACACGGCCGTCCCTAGCGACACCGGCGGCCACGACGCGCCCGACTACGACGCCGGCACCTACGACGCGCCCTACGACGACGTGCCGTACGACGACTCCGGCTACTACGACGCGCCCTACTACGACTCCGGCGAGTACGACTCCGGCTACTACGACTCCAGCAGCTACGACGCGCCGTACGACGACTCCGGCTACTTCGACTCCGGCAGCTACGACGCGCCCTACTACGACTCCGGCTACTTCGACTCCGGCTACTACGACTCCGGCAGCTACGACTCCGGCATCACGGACACGGGCGTCGACGCCTTCGACACCGGCGTCGACGCGCCGGGCGACGCCGACGGTGGCCTCAGCAACGCCATCTGCTCCGGGTTCCTGGGCAACGCGTGCAACGCCGGCACGCAGGCGTGCTGCAGCAAGGCGGGGCTCTCGTACAGCACGCTCGGGTGCGACGACACGATCAAGAGCTGGTGCGGCAACCAGGTGAACGCCGTCAACGGCGGCACCGCGACGTACGACGGCAGCCAGCTCGCGGCGTGCGAGGCGCGCTGGCAGCAGTTCTCGAACCTCTGCTCCGTCAGCACGATCACGTACCTGAAGTACTACGTGCCGTGCAGCCAGCTCTTCAACGGCAAGACTGTCCCCGGCGGCACGTGCACGCTCGACTCGGACTGCTACGCGCCGCCGAACACGGTGTCCGGCTGCGACACGGCGGCCGGGGTCTGTCGCTCCTACGAAATCGTCGGCTTCGGCCAGAGCTGCTCGTACACGGGAGCCAACCTCCGCTACTGCGACGGCGGGCTCTACTGCGACACCGCGACGTATCGCTGTCGCACGGCCAAGACGGTCGGCACCGCCTGCGCCGGAGCGACCGACCTCTCGTGCGGCATCGGCTACATCTGCAAGACTGGGCGGTGCGCGGCCGGCGCGCCGGTGGGCGCCGCGTGCACGAACGATCTCCAGTGCGCCTCGTGGAGCTGCCAGGGGAACGCGTGCACCGACGCCAACGTGAACATCAGCACGTGGGGGGTCTGCGGAGGGTGAGGCGAGGCGCGTAGCGCGTGAGGCGCACGGTCAGCGCACGCGGGTCTTGCAGCCGCCGAGGATCTTCACGTTCGACACCGTCATCGCCTTGATGGCGTCGCACTTGGGCCCGTAGATCTCGATGTGCGACTGCGTCGCGTCGGTGTAGTCCCAGCCGTCGGCGTGGCTCGTGTCCTGGTAGAGCGCCGAGAGGCCGGCGCCCGTGTCGACGCTGACGTTGACGTACCCGGGCTGCACGTCGGGCCCGACCGGAACCTGGAAGATGCACGAGGCGACCTTGCCGGCGATCTCCGTGAGCACCGCCTGCAGATCGGTCGCGAAGCTCGCCGAGCCGATCTGGTAGTGACAATCGCCCTTTGCGACGGTGCAGCCGGGCTTCCCGGTCTTGCCGTTGAAGGCCACGCTCGAGAGGAACGTCGCGCCGGCCTCGCTCCCCGGCACGCCGATGGCGAACGTCTTCACGACCGGAGAGCCCGCCGACGCGGCGCTCGTCTCCGCCTCCATCGTCGTCTCGTCGGAGCACTGGATGTTCGTCTCGGGGATGCCGCCGGTGGCCGCCTGGTGCGTCGTCGGCTCGCCGTCGGTCACCAGCACGACGTAGCGATCGCCCGAGGTCGCGTACGACTGCATGTACGCCCACGCGTTCTTCAGCGCCCAGCGCGTCGGGGTGTTGTCGCCGTCGGGGCCGGTGCCGGCGAGCGCGCCCGCGATCAGGCTGCGCGTCTTGCCGAGCGCGTCGACCGCGACGTTGGGGGTCGTGAGCACGTCCTTGCAGCCGCCGTCGGCCCACGCGGCGGCGCAGCCGGGCGCCGTGAAGCTGAGGAGGCAGTTCGAAGGGAGCTTCCACTTGCTCGCCGGGAACATCAGCAGGCCGACGCCGAGCTGATCGTCGGCGGTCGCGAGGGCGGCGTTCATCGCCGAGACGCCGTTCGTCCACTTCGAATTGTCGGCCATGCTCGCCGAGCGATCGAAGAGCAGCAGCATGCTCGCCGGGACGCGCTTGCCGTCGTACGTCGCCTTGCCGCACGCGGCGTCCTCGTCGAGCGCGCTGTCGGAGCTGGCGTCGATCCCTTGCAGGCCGCCGCCTTCATCGCCGGCGTCGCCGTGGCCGCCGGCGGCGGACTTGTCGTTGCCGGCCGAGCAGCCGAGCCCGAGGGCCAACACGACGAGCGGCGCGCAGAGCGCGGGTGGGAAGAGGGTCGCGACGCGCATGGGCGGCGATCGTCACCGCGCGGGCGCGCGCTCGCAACCACGACGGGGCACGCGTCGACCAAGGAGATGCGACTCGCCCCTACCTTGCTCCTCTGCGCGCACCTCACGTTCGGCTGCGGCTCGGAGGGATCGCGGCCCGCGCCCTCGCCCGCACCGCTCGTGTCGGCGGCCCCGTTCGAATCCGTGCCCGCGCCGCCCGCGCCGCCCGCGCCGCCCGTGTGGCGCGCCGCCTCGCACGCAGGGTTCCTGGCCCGCACGCGCGACGGACGCCTCGCGCTGGCGGACGCGAACAC
>CAIXWQ010001067.1 GCA_903923175.1 uncultured delta proteobacterium
ATCGAGGGGGCAACGGTCACGAAGCTGGAGATCGCCCACCGCTCTACCCGGCCGATCATGGCGATCGCCGACGCGATCGAAGCCCGCGCGCGCGCCGCCATCCAGAGCAACCCGAACGCGCACGTCTGCGTGGTCGTGCGCTCGACCGATGCGGTCGGCGGGCTCGTCGACGCGCTTGCCCCGCGCCTGCGCGGCGTGGCCGCGGTGCGCCGCGGGTACAACAAGGAGTTCGTCTTCACGCCGGGCGTGACGGTCACGAACTTCCGGCAGGTCAAAGGGCTCGAATTCGACGCGGTCGTGCTGGTGGAGCCGACCGAGGCGCAGTGGCCCGACACGGCGCAGGGGCGGCGCGACTTCTACACGCTCGTCACGCGGGCGCGGGATGCGCTCGACTTCGTGGGGACTGGGAAACCCGCCGTGCTGCTCGCGCGAGCGATCGACGCGGGGCTGGTGACGGTCGCGGAGGAAGAGGTGCCGGCGGCGGAGATCGAGGAGATCGACCAGCCGCTGTGAGAGGCGATCCTCGTCGAGCTTCAGATCGGCAGCGCGGAGTTTCCATGCCCACGATGACATCTCGATCGCGAACCTTCCTTGCCTTCGTCGAGGAGGCGCGGGCGCTGCTCGAGCCCGCACGGCCGCACGACAGAATGGTCACTTCCGACGTCACGCCGTCGAAACTCGACTCGGCCGACACGTCGCTCGAGATGTTTCGTAGCTTCCTTCAACGGGCGCACGGGCTGGCGCCGATCACGCCGTCGGCGCCAAACACGGACGACAGCCATCGGCTCGAAGCGTTCCGATCGTTCGTGGCGCTCGCGGGACAGCTCCCACGCTCCGACGACGAACCTTCATCGACTTCGCTCACGCTGACCGCGTTTCTCGACTTCACTGCCTCTGCGTGCCGGCTCGTTCGCGAGGAAGTCCTCGAAGACGTCTCACGCATACTGGTGGCTGCTGGCCCCCTGTTGGCCGACGCACCCCCGATCGACATCCTCGCGGCGGCGCACCTCTCGTACGCCGAAAACGCGTACACACGGCTGTTGGCGTGGATGCTCGATCCCCAAGAGAATCCGAGCGGAGCGATGCGACTCCAGCGTCGAGTCGTGGAGTGGCTCGGCCTCGATCCTGCGCTCGTCGACCGCGCGTGCTCACCGAGGGTTCAAGTGCAACTCGACGCCGGCGGCGTTCTCGATCTACTGCTCGACTACCCGACGGCCAGCATCATCATCGAGACGAAGACGGGCACCCAAGAACACCTGGTAGGACGCCTTGGGGTGCCGCAGACCGTGCACTACCCAAAGGCCGTCGGCGCCCAATTCGGCGGGCGCGAGCCCAAAGTCCTCGCAACCGTATTGCTCGCACCCTACCGCCTCTCGCCGGAGAGCGACTCCGCGATTCCGATGACTTTCGCCGATGTGGCGCTGCTTCTCGCGGGGGAGGTCGGAAATCCCAGCCTTCCCACCTCTATGCGCGAGGCGCTCCGGCAAATCGCACTCCACTTCCTCGACGAGGCCGTCCCTCGTGGCGGCTCGCTCGCGGAAGCCCTCCGACACGTCGGCCGACGCCTCGCGGCGAACGACGTCGACGATTGGTGGCTTGAGGATCTCGGATCTTTGCGACGAATTAGGGACCTGGTCAAAGTGAGGTACAGCAGATGACGAACTTCCAGTTCGGCGAAGCGGCGCGCCTCTTCGGGGCGAATGCCAAGATCGTCAACGAGCTCTCGGAGCTCTGTCAGAAAGATCTTCGACGGTTCATGGACGCGCTCGAAGCCGAGCTCGGCACGCGAGTGGCGCCCAAGTCATTGCAGCGGTGGCGTACGCCGTCCGGATATCTCTACTGGTACCTCGGAGACAGCCGAGTGAACGGTGTACCCAAGGTGTCTTCCCTCTACGTCTCGGCTGCCGACACCGACATCGCGGTCGGCGAGGTCTGGTTCCACGGCTACTGCCAGAACGCCACGCTCGACCGACTCGCACAGCTTCGCGAGAAGGCGGCCGCCGTCAGCGGGTCGCTCGACATCGGCGAGTTCGCGCTCAGCCGCGAGGATGACCACATCTTCACGTTGACGCTCCGATTCGATCCGAAGGAGGTCGAGCTCGGCGCGCTGGCAGCGCCACTCGCACTCCTCCTCTCGACCATTTCGGAGGACTGACGAGCGCGACTTCCGGCCGAAGCGCGCGGTGCGACGAGATCGGTCGCACCGCGCACACGCCGCGATGGAGGGGCGACACACTTCCTGCGTAATTGGGGCGAGGAGTGTTCATGACCGACCCCGGCTCGCCCCCCGACGACGTCCGTTCAGCCGCGGCAGGGAGGGTTCCGACGCCCGGTCCCCGCGATCCGGCGACGGCCGCCCTCATCGCGGCGTGCAAGCGCGCGCTCGCCGAGGCCGAGCTCGACTATCGACCCGCGGCCGCGATCAGCGAGGGGCTCCTCCGCGACCTCGCCCGCGCCGCGCCCCGCACTCGCCCTGCGG
>CAIXWQ010001068.1 GCA_903923175.1 uncultured delta proteobacterium
ACTGCTCGTCGTTCACCGTGCGCAGCTGGCAGTGGTGCGTGCGGCGCAATCCGCCACCGAAGCGGCACAGGCCTCGCTGGCCTCCGCTCGACAAGCGTGGAGCGAGTCCCAGGCGGCCGTCGAACGGGAGCTCGAGGCTCATCGTCACGTGCACGAGGCGACGGAGGCACGTGCCCTGGGCGAGCGAACGCTCCGCACGAGCGAAGACGAGCTCGTGCTTGCCGAGCGGTGCCTTGCGCAGGCCGCCGACTCCAGCGCAGCGGCGCGCGCGCGGCTCGACGCGTACGGACAGCTTCGGCTGCTCGAGTTCGCCAAGCAGATCGCCGCGTTGACCGACATGGAGCAGGCGACCCGCGAGGTTTCCGAGCTGCAGATCGACTTTCCGGCCACGCTGCTGCCCGAGGGGATCACCCTACTCGACACGCCGGGAGTGAACTCTCCGACCCCAGAGAACGTCGAGCGTGCGTATAGCGCGATCGAAAGAGAGGCCGACGGCTGCATCGTGCTCTCGCCGATGCACCAGGCTGCGAGCCAGAGCACCCTCGGATTCGTGAGGCACACCAGGTCTTGGGTGCCTCATCTGCTGCTCGTTCTGACGCAAAGAGACGTCGCAGAGAAGAGCGCGGTGGATTCGGTCTTCGACGTCGACACCGATGCCTCGCCCGAGGTGCAGTTGCGCGAAGTCGTCGACAAATCGAAAGCGGAGTTCGCGAAGGCGACTGGCCGATCGTCGGCCGACATCCTGGAGTTCGTCGTCTCGGCGAAGCAAGCGCTCGCGGCGAAGGAGCCGAAGGCGGTTGCGCAGTTCCGGACCGACATGGGTCGCCTTTTCGCCGTGCTGCGGAACGAGCGCGAGCTGATCATCGCCGCCAGATGCTCGACGACGATCCGCAAGGCGATGGACAGCATCTCGGGCACACTCGGGTCGGCAGAAGAGGATTTTCGACGTCAGATCGCTCAGCTCGAGAGCCAGCGCATCCCCAAGCCCGACGAGTTTCGACGTGAACAAGTGCGCCGCTGCGCCGCCGCGATCGAGCGCGCGGCCAAGGAGATCGGTACGGCAGCGCGGAGCTCGGTCGGGCGGTTCTTCGAGAACGCGGCCTCCGGCGACGCGATCTCCATCAACGCCTGTGACAGCAAGGAGTCCGTGAAGGCGTGCGTCGAGCAGATCAAGCTCGCCCTCCCGCGCCGCGTCGACGCGTTTCGCGCCGAGTTGGCGTCGTACCTCCCAGGCTGGATCGACGACCATCTCTCGTCACTCCTCTCGCCGCTGCAAGAGGAGCTTCGCAAGCGCTACCAGCTCGTTGGCTCGCTCGTCGCGAGGCGCGAGGCGTTGCGGGATGACCGTCACGTGGGAAGCGCCTCGATGGCGCAGAAGTTCGACATCGCGCTGGAGGCCCAGGACGGCGACTTCAACTTTGGCGGCGCCGCGGTCGGGGTCGGGGCTGGCGTGGTCATTGGCACCATGATCCTCCCCGGAATCGGAACCGTCATCGGCGGGCTAGCGGGCGCGCTGTTCGGGCTCTTTGAAAGCCTCGACAACGTGAAAGAGAAGAACGTCACAGCCGTTCTGGGGGCGAGCCTGCGCATCCAGGCGAGCCTGGTCGAAAAGCTGAACGGGCTGGACGAGAAGCTCGTCGAGGA
>CAIXWQ010001069.1 GCA_903923175.1 uncultured delta proteobacterium
CCACTGACAGACGCCGCGCCCCTCGTAGCGAAGCAGCGGAAGCCCCGGATACGACCGGTGGAGCTCGTGCGCCCACTCCACGTCGAGCGTCAGCACGGCGACGGCGGGCCCGTTCGAATGGCTCGCGACGTTGTGCAGGCGGCGCAGAATCTCCGGTCGAATCTGCTCGAAGCGGCCGCTAGATAGCGGCCGAAGGGCGTCTCCGCGGCGCTTGCTTCGCATCCACGCTTCGAGCCGCTGCCTCGTCGCGGGGGCGCACTCCTGCCGCACGGCGTCGAGATGCGGCACGCGCAGCGAGGTCCGCACGCCACCCGGCCCGCGCCCGGCGGTCACCAGCGCAGCCAGCTGGGGGAAGGACTCGTGCACGAAACTGAAGGGGTCGACGAAGACGATGTCGAATCTCGGCATGAGCTCCTCTCGCGTCGGCGACGCCACCCAAGGGACGACGGAGCGTCGCGGGAGCTGACGAGCTGTTTCGCGCGGCTTAGCCACGTGCTGCCGACGCTCTGGCGATCCACGCCTCGACGGCCCGTCGCGTCTCTTCGCGGACGTCGGCGTTGCAGACGCCGCGGAGCTCGAGGATGGCGAGGTCGCCGACGTCAATCAGCAGCGTGGCCCGCTCGGGCGCAACCAGCCGGTAGGCGGCGAATCGGCTCGCCAGGATGACGTCTTCGTAATCAGCGATGCAGTGGCCCATCTGCGCCCCCTCCTCGTGGAGCATCGCCGAGTGCGTGATCGGGAGGATCGCGTCGGTGCCTGCGATGGGCGAGTTCGGAAACGTCGGCGTCTCGCGATCGGGCACGCCGTGACGGCGAAACGCGCGCAGCGACCATCGCGTCCGCAAGCCCTTCAACGCCGCGGGGCGGCTCTGATCCACCTGCGCGGCCGCTCCTCCGACACCCGCACGCCGCCCCAACGAGGCGGTGCGCAGCGCGAGATCAACGGCCTCTTGAACCTCCTCTTCGCTCGGTCCGTCGGCAAGGAGACGCCGGTAGAACGCCCCTCGATGCCGCGGCGAAAGCCCCAACGCCGCCCGCAGCTGCGCCGTGTGGACCGTGCGCGTGTGCCGGAGCAGGCGCACGGCGGCGCGCGAGCCGAGCGCGTCGAGCAGCCAGGGAAGCTCGGATCGGTCGTCGGCGCACGTTGCGATGCGCGCGAGCAGGCCGAGCGCGCCTGGCACCGCTCTACCGTGCGTGCAGGCGGCGAGCGCGGCGGTGGGCGTCCCGTCGAGCGCGGCGAGCGCGACGTCGAGGCCACGCGTGTCGGCGTAGGTGGCGAGGAGCCAGAGAAGGTTCGGAATGCGCGCGTGCGCCCGCGCCCGCGGATGGGACGCGAGGAGCCGCAGCGCGGCCAACGCGTGCTGACCGCACCGCCGCGCGCTCCGTCGTGCGCGCGCGGGGATGCTCGCGACGAAGCGCCCGACCGCGCTATCGGCGGGCGCGTCGAGGTCGAGCGTGAGCAGCAGATCGGCCGTGCGGCTGGCACGCCGCCACCCGCTGCGCCAGTGCTGCTCGACCTCGAGCCCCGAGTTCCACGGGTGGATCCGCACAGGCGCGGCGAGCGGCCAGATGTCGAGGAAGAGGACGCCTCGCTCGAGCCGGCACGGCTCGTCGGGCTCGAACTCGGCGAAGGCGAGTTGCATCCCGCGGGGACGCTGGGGGCGCGGGGATTCGGACACCGAGCATCGACGCGAAGAACGGCGTTCCCCGCAGGCATCGCGCCGAGCGCACGCTCAGCGCGCTGGCGTCGCCGCTGCCAGCGTCACCACTCGGATCGCACGTTCCTCACCGCGTCGAATACCGAGCGCAAGGACCGATGACGCCGGGCGGGTGGCCGACCCGACGTGGAGTTCGGCGACCGGCACGCGGTCGACCGACTCGACCACGTCACCGCGCGCAAGGCCGAAGGCTTCGAGCAGCCCGGCGCGCTCCGCGTCGAGACGCCACCCGACCAGCCGCCCCTCGTCCCACACCGGCGTCGCGCGCACGCCAGCGTCCGCAGCAAGGAATCGCTCTTCCAGGCAAGACAGCGCGTCGCGGTCGACGAGGTAGCTCCCGTCCGGCAGCGCGCGCACGACGGGCACCTGCGCGGCCGAGGCGTTCGAGCAGGCTGCGGCCCGCGTCGGCTGCTGTTCGGGAGGGACCGGCCAGCTCTGGCAGCCGAGGAGCGCGACCACGATGCCACCGAGCACGAGCAAGGTCGATGAGCGCATGGAAGGGACCTCTTCGCGGGGGTTGGAGTCCGACACCGCAGCGATGTCCCGCTTGGCCGATCGCTGCAGGCGCGAAGCGTCGCGATGGGGGCCCGCGCTTCCGCGGCTACGCCCGACGGCCAGCGACGAGCTTCCGGGAGGCGCCATCCGCGAAGCAGACCGCGACCTTCTGCTCCTCGACGTCGGTGACCAAGCCGAGGCCGAACTTCTCGTGGCGAAGCCACTCGCCGCGGGCGTAGGCGCGCTCCCGCGCGTAGGGCCCGACGGTGGACGGCGCCCGCGTGAAGTCGGGGAGACTCGATCGGCTCGGCACGCTCTGCCACGGCAACTGCCGCTGGAGCGACGCTCGGATCGTCGCGGCTGGCGTGACGCCGACGATCGGAATCGAGAGGTTGCGTGCCCCAGCCCGCCGCGCCGCGCCCTTGTACATTCGAACCTCCTGCCGTCGAAGTCAGCCCTCTGACACGACGCGGAAGTGCGTCGCATCGCGGTCTCGGGCTCTCTGACGGTCGGACACGGGCTATCTGACGAGGTCCGGACGGGATGACGTGCCGGGAGGTGCCTTCCTCGAGCGACCGCGCGTCACGCCCCCCGCTCGACGAGGTTGAAGAGCACCGCCTCGTACCTCCCCTCCATGTCCTCCCCCTCGAGCTCCATGCGGTCGAGGATTCGG
>CAIXWQ010001070.1 GCA_903923175.1 uncultured delta proteobacterium
CCTACGTGACGCTTGCGTCGCGAGGCTCCGAGGATCGGCGCCGCCGTCGCTCATCGTGACAGCCGATCAGAAGTGCGATCTGACAGCCAGGCTGGCCGCGTAGGCGTGCTGGGCGCGGCGGGGATGCCGTGAACGGTTACTCCGCAGGAGCTCGCCCGCGACGCTCGCGGGGCTCTCCTTCGAGGCGCTTCGCTACCTGCGTGTGCAGCTCCCGATCGAGCATCGCGCGCGACGGTCGGCCGCCCCTCGCGCCGGGCTCGAGGTGCCGTTCGGGGAGCTCGCCGAGCGCCGCGGCTTCGCGCGCCTCCTCGAGGAGATCGAGGTCTTCTACGATCCGTACGGCTGGTTTCCCGTTCGCGAAAAGCTCGCCGTCGACATGCTGAGGCTGTTCCCTGCGCGCTGCCTCGGCGCGCTGTTCGGGCTGCCGTTCCAGAGCGTCGGCATCCTGCGGGGCTCGACGTACGCCGAGCTGATGGAGGCGGCGAGCCGGCCGCTCGACGTCCGATTCCACGAAGAGGCGGTCGCCGTCGAACGCGGCGGCGCCACGCCGCTCCGCGTCCGCACGCGAACGGGCGGCTCGTTCGAGTCCGATTTCGTCTACGTCACCACCCCGCCCGACTGCGCGCCGGCGGTGTGGCCCGACTCGGCGCACGCGCGCGCGCCGCTCGGACGCTTCCTGTTCAACTCGTACTCGTCGGCCATCGTCGAGGCCGATGGGCTCTTTCCCGGCGTGCTGCACCTGCCCGAGAACCGCGCGCGTCGAGGGCGCGCGTTGCTCTTCTTCCGCGCGGGTCCGTCGCTGTGGACGACCTTCGCCATGGGCGAGCGCTTCGAGGATCTCGCCGGCGACGTCGCGAGCGCCGGCGGGAAGCTGAAGCACGTCCATCACGTCCGGCACTGGCCGCGCTACTTCCCCCACGCCGTCGAGCCCGGGGTCGTCGACGCCGTCGAGGCGCTGCAGGGGCGCGACGGGATCTTCTACGCCGGCGATTGGCTGGCCGGTCACGGCGTGGCGAACGTCACCCAGCACGCCGTCAGTCTGGTGCACCGGGTCTTCTCCGGGCGAAATCGATAGGTGCTCGACCATGATTCGCAGGCTCGCCGCGGACCTCTCGTCCGACCTCTCCGTCCGATACACCCGCTTCTGCCTCGCCAGCTCCTCGTTCGTCATTCCGGACGCGTCGCAGCGGGTGCTCTCCGAAGTATGGGACTCTCCGTCGCCCTCGCTCTACGTGTACTGGCACGACGAGTTCCTCCTCAATCTGCTCCTCTCGCTGCACTGGTCCTCGCAGCGCGTGCGCCCCAACATGCCCGCGTGCGTCGCCAACGACGCCCTGGGTGGCGAGATGATCCGCGCCGCGCTCGCGCCGCTCGACGTCCCGCTCGTCGTGCTGGCGCGCCGCGAGAGCCGCGAGGCGAAGCTCGCCACGCTGGTCGACGGGATGCGCCGGCACCGGCAGATGCTGCTCGCGGCCGACTACGGCGCGCCGTGGTTCCACGCCCGGCCGACGGCGTTCCAGATCGCCGAGGCGACGGGCGCGACGCTCGTCGCGATGCACCTGCGCGCGCGGCGTGACGCCTCGATCTCGACCGGCGGCCGACATCGCGTCCGGCTCCCGACGCCGAAGAACGCGTACGAGGTGATCCTCGCGCCGATCGCGCCCACGGTGCGGACCGTGGAGGGGCTCACCGCGGCGCTCCACGACGTGCGTCGCGCGCATCGTGCGCCCTGAGCGTCGCGCGCTCGGGCCCCGGCGAGATCGAGCCTACGTCTCGCCGAGGCGCTCGAGGCCTCGCCGCAGCGCCCGCTCCACGCGCGTCCGATCCCGCAGCCGCGACCATTGCCGCCAGACCGAGCGCTCGCCCTCGAGGACGTGCGCGTTGACCTCTGGCCGCGTGAGGTTCGAGAGCGCGCGCGCGAGGGCGAGGGGGCGAACGGGCGGGTGGAGGTCGATGTCGCCTCCGTAGCCCTGATGCGCCAGCCCGTGCGCGACGTCGAGCGGCGCGAAGAAGGGCGTCGGCGCGAGCGCGCGGCGCGCCAGGCCGAGATCGTGCGCGAGCTGGAGCTTCACCGACGAGACCGCGGCGCCGAGCAGGAACGGCACCACGCCGCGGCGCCGGACGAGGCGCTGCACGGGCGCGACGTGGAAGTTCACCTGGCTCACGATGAAGAGGCTCACGCCGTGGAGACGGGCGAGGCGCTGCGTCGGCACGTCCCCCGTGAGGCTGCCGTCCATCCATCGCTCGGTCGGCAGGTACGGAGCGCGTGTGCCGTCGTCTCCTCGTTGCTCGAGCACGACGGGCGCGAAGACCCCGGGCACCGCGGCCGAGGCCAGCGCGGCGCTGAGCATCGTCACGTCGGGCGCGTTCACGTGGCAGAGCAGCCGCGGTCGCTGGCGCGGGCGCGTCGGCGAGAGGGAGACGTTCACCACGCGTCGCGTGCGCGCGAACGCCTCGGCGAAGGTCCGATCGCCGTTGTTGTGGAGGAGGACCTCGCGCAGGTGGTCGGCGTCGAACGCGCAGCGTCGGCGGAGCATCTCGGCGGGGCGCAGCAGCGAGAGCGCGTCGCTGCGCATGACGCGGAGGTCGGCGAACAAGGCGCGCAGCTCGGCGTCGTTCCGCGCGGCCAGGCCGCACGCGATCATCGCGCCCGTCGAGGCGCCCGAGAGCACGCTCGGCAGCAGCCCCTGCTCGAACAGCGCCTTGGCGACGCCGACGTGGAAGAAGCCGAGGCTCGCGCCGCCGCTCAGCGAGAGCGCGGCGCGGCCGACGACGTGCGCGGCGCGCTCGAATCGGGCACGCGTGAGCGCGCTGGACAGGCCCGTCTCCGCGGGGTGCGACAGCCAGTCGATCGCCCGCTCGACCTCGTCCCAGAAGCGCTCGACGAGCCGCTTGGTGCCGAGCATCGAGACCTCGTAAAGCTCGGGCGACGACAGATCGCCGTGGTGGCGGTGCAGCGCCTGCTCGAGGTACGGCGCCAGCGCGCGGGCGTCGCGACGCTCGCGCAGGCGCGCGAGGTGTGCCGTGTGCTCGCGCAGTTGCGCAGCGTCGTAGAGGTCGCTGTCGTCCTCTTCGCGCCATCGGTCGGCGCCCGCTCGCGCGTCGTGCGCGGCGGCCGCGACGCGGTACGCATCGAACGTGTCCGCATGCGAAGCGTCGGGAAGGATGCTGCCGAGGGCGCGGAGGGCCGGTCGCGAGGAGCGCACTGGAGGCCATGCTGCCATGGCGGCGCGCGCCCCGTCACCGGACGAGCGGCGAGGCACGCGGCGCACGCGCGCGCGTCACTTCTTCTGCGTCGCGCCGAGCCCGAGCATCCACTTCTCGATCTCGTCGACGACGGCCTTCGCGACGTGGCCGGGCTTGTCGTAGTCGGCCGGCTGCGCGAGTTTGCAGCCGCAGTCGACGAACGAGTGCATGAGGCTCGGGAAGCTCTGCAAGCGCGCGAACGGCTTGCCGCCGAGCGCCTTCTTCCAGCCGGCGAAGTCGTCCATCGTGACCTGGTAGTCGGCCTCGCCCTGCAGCACGAGGATCGGCCGGCCGAGCTGCGCGGCGAGCGCCTCGGGGTGGTAGTCGCGCAGATCGAGCCAGAACGGCGCGGGGATCCCGAGCGGGAGCTTCTCCTTCGGCGTCTTCGAGGTCAGCGCCTTGCTCTTCACGAGCTTCACCGCCTCGCGCATCTCCGGGAGCTTCTCCTTGGCTCCTTCGCCGTTCGGACCGGGGATGGTCGCGATGTATTCGAACTGCGCGAGCGCGATGTCCTCGAGCGCGCGCGTCGGGCCGGCGAAGACGACCACGCCCGCGATCTCGGGATCGGCCTTGGCGATCCGCGGCGCGGCGAGCCCGCCCTGGCTGTGACCGAGCACGGCGATGCGCTTGCGATCGATGTCGGGGCGCGCCTTCAGGAGCGCGACGGCGCGCACCGCGTCGAGCGTGGTCTCCTTGTCGAGCGTGAGGTCGTCTCCCCACTTCTCCAGCCACTTCTTGCCGTGCGCGCGCGTGATCTTCTCGTAGCGCAGCACCGCGATCCCGCGCGAGGCGAGCCCCTGCGCGAGATCCTTGAAGACCTTCGAGCCTCCGATCGTCTCGTCGCGATCGTTCGGGCCGGAGCCGTGCACCAGCACGATCGCGCGCAACGGGCCCTGGGCGTCCTTGGTCTTCTTCGGGAGCGTGAGGGTGCCTGGGAGCGCGAAGTCGCCGTCGCCGATGACGACCTCCTCCTCGGTGAACGCGTCGGCGCGGGCGTAGTCGGGCGCGACCCACGCGACCTCGGGCTTCAACGGCACGATGAAGAATCCGGACACGCGCGCGCGCGGGTCGACGACCACTGCGAGGCCGACCTCGTCCTTCTCGAACTTCGCGGCCAGCGTGACCCGCACGTACGGCGGCTTGTGATCGATCTTGTGCGCGCGCGTCGACTTCAGCGCGCCGAGCTGCGCGACCAGCGCGCGCCAGGTCTGCGCGGCCTTCTCCTTCGGGAACGCCTTGGTCATGTCGTCGTCGCATAGGGCGACGGCGTCGTCGTACTTCTCGGCGCGCAGCAGCTCGACGTAGCGGGTCGCCGTGGCGCCGGCCTGGTCGTCGGAGAGCGGCGCCGGCGCGGACGCGGAGGCCGACGGCGAGGCCGACGCGCTGGCGACGGTCGTCGACTTGGCGGGCTCGGCCGGCTTCGTCTCGCCCGCATCGCGAGGACACGCGGAGAGGCCGAGCGCGGCGAACGAGAGCACGAGCGGGAGCGCGGACGCGAACGGAGAGCGACGCATGGAGACCCCCAAAGCCGGCCGCGAGCCTGCGGCGCGCCCGCGAGCGTAGGCCACCCCGGCGCGCGCGACGATCGCGCTCTTCGTCGCCCGTACGGCGTGCGACGTCGGGCTTGCGCGCCCCGCCGCGGCGACGCCCGTCACCCCATCGTCTGCGACGCCGGGCGTGCGCGACCGCGGGCCATCCACGCCCTCACGCGCGGGAGCTCCTCGAACGACACGCCGGCGAACTCCGCGAAGACCAGCGTCGAGCCGACCACGACGTCGACCAGCGAGAACGCGGCACCGAGCAGCCAGTCTCGCCCCTCGAGGCGCCCCTCGAGGGTGGCGAGCAGATCGCGCACCTCCTTCCTGCACAGTTCCGCCATCGCCTCGTTGCGCAGCTCCGGCATGCGCTCGCTCGTCGCGAGCCAGAGGCTTCTGACGGTCTGCCCGAGGCTCGCGTACGCCCAGACGCTCCAGGTGAGCGCCTCCATCCGCAGCGGATCCGACACCGCCGGCCAGAGCCCCTTCTCGACGCCGAAGCGATCGCCGAGCCACTGGATGATCGCGAGCCCCTCCCACATCGGCACGCCGTCGACCACCAGCGTCGGCACCTTGCCGTTCGGGTTGATCGCGCGGAAGGCGGCCGTGCGCGTCTCGCCCTTCGCGAGATCGAGCGTCACGCGCTCGCACGGGACGGCGAGCTCGCCGAGGGCCCAGTCCACGGGTGACGCGCTCGACATCGGGGCTCGGTAGAAGACGATCGACATGGGAGGAGTTCCTTTCACGTCGCGAGGACGAGCCCTCGCGATCAGGCGGAGGACGCTACTCCGCATTGCGGACAGCTTCGGTCCGCGATCGGCTGCTACGCTCGGCGCATGCTCGGGACGTCGGCGAGGCTGCTGCGCCTGCTCACGCTGCTGCAGACGCGACGCGCGTGGCGCGGCGAGGAGCTCTCGGAGCGCCTCGAGGTGACCGACCGCACCCTGCGCCGCGACGTCGAGAAGCTGAGAATCCTCGGCTATCCGGTCGACGCGACCTCGGGCGTCGCGGGCGGCTACCGCCTCGGCGCGGGCGCGTCGTTGCCGCCGCTCCAGTTCGAGGACGACGAGGCGCTCGCGGTCTCGCTCGCGCTCGGAACGGCGGCGGCGGGCGCGGCGATCGCGGGGATGGAAGAGGCCGCGCTGCGTGCGCTCGCGAAGCTCCACCCCTTGCTGCCGGCGAAGCTCCGCAAGCGCGCGGACGTGCTGCAGGCCAGCATCGCGCACGCGCCGCACGAAGGGCCGGCGATCGAGCCGCGCGTGCTCGTCGCCATCGCCTCCGCGTGTCGCGACAAGGAGCGCCTCGGGTTCGGCTATCGCAAGCGCGAAGGCGCGGCGGGCGTGCGCGAGGTCGAGCCCACCGGCCTCGTGCACGTGATGCGACGCTGGTACCTCGTGGCGTGGGATCTCGCGCGCGACGACTTCCGTACGTTCCGCCTCGATCGCATGGAGGCGCCCATCACGACCGGCGCGCGCTTCTCGCCGCGGGCTCCGCCGGCACGAAATCTCGCGGCGTACGTCTCCCGAGCGCTGTCGTCCGAGGCGTACGGGCATCGCGCGCGCGTGCTCGTGCAGGCGTCGCGCGAGCGCGTGGTCGCGAAGCTCGGGCCGATGGCGGGCACCGTCGAGCCGGTCGACGCGCACGCATGTGTCGTACACACCGGCGCGAACACGCTCGAGGGGCTCGCAGCCTGGATCGCGATGCTCGGCTTCGAGTTCACGGTGCTCGATCCACCGGAGCTGATCGACGCGCTGCGCGCGCTGGCCGCGCGCGTGCAGCGGGCCGCCGATGGCTCCGCGCCGGGCGCTCGCGCGGCCCGCGCGTCGCGCACCCAGCCGGCGGGCC
>CAIXWQ010001071.1 GCA_903923175.1 uncultured delta proteobacterium
CCGCCGCCGCCGTGGTGGACGGGCGACGCTGGGCTCGACACCTCCTCGCCCGCCGACACGAGCCTCGCGGATGCATCGGGCGACGGCGCCCGCGACGCCGCGCCGCTCGACGCCGCCGCCGACACGCCTCCACTCGACGCCGCGGCGGGCGACGCCGCCCCCTGCGGCCCCGTGATCAACGAGGTCATGATGCACGGCGCGACGAGCGACGACGAGTTCGTCGAGCTCTACAACTCCTGCTCGACGCCGCTCACGTTCGACTCGTCGTGGACGCTCGCGACGCCCACCAACGGAGGCTTCGGTCAGACGAACGTCGTGCTGCTCGACGGCCTGACCCTCCCCGCCAACGGCTACCTCGTCTTCGTGGGCAACGGCTACACCGGCGCGCCCAGGGCCGACGGCCTCCTGTCGGACGGCACCGACCAGCTCTCCAGCAGCGGCGGCGCGATCGCCATCTTCGGCGCCGGCCTGCGCGTCGATACCGTCGGCTGGGGCGGGCTGACGCGCGTCGAGTTCCTCGAAGGGGCCACCGCCGTGACGCCGCCGGTCAACGGCAAGAGCCTCGGCCGTCGCCCGAACGGCTTCGACTCCAACGTCAACGCCGCCGACTTCGCCACCGATCTGACGCCGACGCCCCGCGCGGCGAACCCGTGAGCTCCATGCGCATCCCCATCGGTCTCTTCGGCATCCTCAAGGAGGCGGCGCGCCACCTGCTGCGTCGTCCGGTCGTCGGCATCGCGGCGCTCGCTCGCACCGAGGACGGCCGCGTCGTGCTGATCCGCCGCGGCGACACCGGCGAGTGGGCGCTCCCCGGCGGAACGCTGGAGTGGGGCGAGACGCTCCGCACTTCGATCGCGCGCGAGCTGCTCGAGGAGGCGGGGGTGGTGCTCCTGTCGCTCGCGGAGCGCCCGTCGGTCTACTCGAACCCCGAGCGCGATCTGCGCTTCCACGCCGTCACGATCGTCGTGCGCGCCACGGTGTCGGCGCCGAGCCGCCCGCCGTCGAACCCGATGGAGATCCTCGAGGTCGGACTGTTCGAGCCCGACGCGCTCCCGACGCCGCTCGCGCACCACATGACCGACATGGTCGGCCACGCGCTCGGCGGCGGCGGCTACTGGGAGTAGCGACGCCGCTTGCGCACGGCGCCGAGCGCGAGGAGGCCGAGGCCACCGAGGAGCAGCGCAGGCACCACGCGGCCGGCCGTGTTCACGCCGGGCGCCGCGCCCGTCGAGAGCGCGCAGCCGCCCCCCTCGAGGTGCGTCGGCGGGTAGATGTTGCAGATGCCGCACTCGTCGTCGGGCGCGAGCGAGCGCATGTCCCACGAGCCCTTCTGGTAGTACGCGAACATCGTCGCGTCGGCGTGCTGGGCGTGCGCCAGGCCGAGGAAGTGCCCGGTCTCGTGCTGCAGGATCGACGGCAGATCGTAGACGGCCTTGCCGCGCGGATCGCCGACCGTCAGCGGCACGCTCGCGGGGTTGCTGCTCACTTCGATGTCTGCATCGACGATCCTGCCGCTCTCGGCGCCGAAGGTCACCGTCGTGAGCGCGAGCGTCGCGCCGTCGTCGGGATACGGCCAGGTCGTGTCCCAGTACAGGATGACGTTCTGATTGGTGCCGTCGCGGTTGTACTCGGCGGCGTGCACCTCGGTCGTCCCCGCGTAGCGCACGGCGATCGACGGGAGCCCTCCGCCGGTCCCGCCGCAGGTCGCGAGGTCGAGCGGGCAGTCGGCGTGCGTCCAGCTCGAGAACGCCGTCTCCGAGGCCTCGCGCGTCTGCTCCAGCGTGATCTGCACGCTCGCCTGGGCGTTCAGGTAGAAATCGACCGACGCGTCGGGCCAGTAGATCGGCACGCCGTCCGGCGCGCACGGCTGCGCGGTGGTCGGCGTGAACTTCTCGTCGGTGGTCGTGCGGCAGTACGCACCTGCCTCGCGCTCGAAGGTGAGCGTCACGAGCGCGGCGAGCGCGACCGCTTGGCTTGGGCGTAGGGACACCAGGCGGCCGATCGAGGGCTCAGTAGCAGCTGGTCTTGTTCGTCGCGGCGTCGATCGGGAAGTAGCAGTGGTGGTAGTTCGAGTCGGTGCTCGTGAGCTGCTGCCGCTCGTCGAGGCACGTGCCGTTCTTGCCGGACGGGGCCTTGGGGCAGTCGGCGTCGGTCATGCACGTCACCGGGAAGGAGAAGTCGAGGCACGCGTGCTGGTTGCCCGAGAGCTGCGCGCAGCCGACCTTCGTCCCCTTGCCGCCGCAGTCCTCGTCGCTCACGCAGGGGTCGCACCACGCGCCGGCGAGCTTGCAAGCCCCCGCGCGCGGCACGCAGGCGCCCGCCGTGCACTTCGCGTCGGCCTCGCAGTCCTTGTCCGTGTTGCAGGCCGGCGCGCAC
>CAIXWQ010001072.1 GCA_903923175.1 uncultured delta proteobacterium
CGCGCCGCGCTGCCTCCTCGGCCCGCACGGCGCGCACGCGATCGAGATCGAGCTCGAGGAGACGCGCGCATACGGCGCGCCCTGCGAGGGGTGCCCCGCGCGCGCGACGCCCACGCCGTGCCCGGGCGCCGACGCGCTCTACCTCGCGCGCTTCGGCGACGGCGAGCTCGCGCCCCGCGCGCTCGCCACGCCCGCGCTCGATCGGCCCGACCTGCGGGCGATGTTCCTCGGCGCCGGCGCTCTCGCGCCGCTCGCCGAGCCGAGCGCGGCGCCATCACCGACGCAGGCTCGGGTCGCGCTTCCGCTGCTCGGCAAGGTCCGCCCGGCGCTCGCCGAGGTGTCGCGGGCGACCGAGAAGAAGACCGGCGAGGCGCTGCGCGAGATCCTCCCCGCGCTCTTCGCGGAGCCGGGGAGCGGCGAGCCACGCGAAGGCGTGGGAGAGTAGGCGCGTGGCGAACCTCGGGTACATGCAGCTGGTCCGGCACTGCAACCAGTACTGCCGCTTCTGCTCGAACCCGTCGTCGGGCTACATGCTCGATCTCGACACCGCCAAGCGCGAGGTCGACGACTTCGTCGCCCGCGGCTACTTCGGCATCATCCTCACGGGCGGCGAGCCGTCGCTCTCGGAGATCGTCCCCGACGTCACGCGCTACGCGGTGGAGCGCGGGCTGCACGTGCGCATGATCACCAACGGCTCGCGGATCGCCGAGCCCGAGATCGCCGCGAGCTACGTCGAGGCGGGGCTGCGCCACTACCACGTGAGCATCCACTCCTGCCGCCCCGAGCTCGAGGACTTCCTCACCGGCGTGCGCGGCAGCTTCGCGATGGCGGAGCGCGCGCTCGACAACCTCGGCCGGCTCGGCGCCACGGTGAACATCAACACCGTCATCAACAAGATGAACGCCGATCACCTCGACGAGAACGTGCGCTTCTTCGTCGGCAGGTTCCCGTTCCTCTCGCACTTCGTGTGGAACAACCTCGACCCCTCGATGGGGCGCGCGGAGACCAACCGCGACACCGCGCACCGCCTCGCCGACTTCGAGCTCTCGCTCGCGCGCGCGATGCGCTTCCTGCACAAGTCGGGGCGGAGCTTCCGCGTGGAGCGCGTGCCGCTCTGCTACATGACCGAGTTCGCGCACTGCTCGACCGAGACGCGCAAGATCGTGAAGGGCGAGGAGCGCATCGTGCACTTCCTCGACGAGAAGGGGACCGTGCGCCAGACCGACTTCCGCCACCCGAAGGCCGAGGTCTGCGGCGGCTGCTCGCTGAACGAGATCTGCGGCGGGCTGTTCGAGCTCGGCGACCACTACGATCTCGGCGAGCTCTACCCGGTGTTCGTGTCCAAGGAAGACGTCCTCGCCAAGATCCGCCGCGAGCCGGATTGAGCGCGACGCCGCACGCCGCGGCCGCTGCCGCTGCGGTCGCGGCCTCGACCTCGGCGTGGCCTGGTCACTCGGGTCGAGGCGCAGGCTCGCTCCCGCCCGCGCCCGGCGCCCAGGGCGACGTGTGCGCCAGCACGGTCGCGGAGAACGCCGCGAACGACGTCGGCGCGTAGAGGTACGTGTCGGTCGCGGTGCGGAGGAGCATCGCGTCGGGCTCGCTCGGCACGATGAAGACGCGCGCGTCGACGCCGTTGCCGAGGCGGAAGCTGCCCGCGCGCAGCCCCTCGTGCGCGATGCCGTTGGTCCTCCGCGACAGCGCCCACTCGGTGCGCGCGTAGCCGGTGATCAGGCGCGCCTCGCGGATGTCGCCCCACGCGAGCATGTGCGTGGTGCCGAAGCCGTCGTCGAGGATGCCCGCGTCGTTCCAGGCGAACCGCGCGGGGCGGAAGGCGAGCACGACGATGAACGCCGAGGCGCCGACGGCCAGCAGGATCGGCGCGAGCCGGTGGGAGAGCGGCTTGTTTCGCGCCGCGACGAGCACGATCAGCGTGACGAGCGCGGGGATGCCGAGGGCGATCCAGAACAGGAGCGCGGGGGGGCGGACGACGATCTCCATGCGACGGACCTCGCGCCCATCTCAGCGCGTCCTCGACGCGGACGCACGACGCAGGCGTACGAGGGGCCCGTATCGGCGGGGAGGGGTGGTCGACGGCCGCGCTCGGCCCCAAGCTCGCCGACTCGCGAAGGAGTTGCGCGGGCGCAGGGAGGCGCCGCCGACGGCTTGACCGCCGGCCGTCCGGAACCATATTGACCCGTCAGTCAACAATGGCCCGCCCCTCCGACGTACACGCCAAGATCGACCTGCTGCGCGCCGCGGAGCAGGCGTTCGTGGAGCACGGCCTGGAGAAGGCCCGCGTCGAGGACATCACCGCGAAGGCCGGCCGCTCGAAGGGATCGTTCTACCTCCACTTCCAGAGCAAGGAGGACGCCTTCCGCCAGATCGTCGAGGGGTTCCTCGCGCGCCTGGCCGCGATGGTCGAGTACCCGGTCGATCTCGACGCGGACTTCGAGACGATCATCACGAGCTGGCACGAGAAGGACCTCGAGCTGTTCGAGTTCTTCTGGCAGAACCGCGCGGTCGCCCAGCTGCTGCTGCACGGCGGCAGCAGCGCGCAGTTCCGCTACATGGTCGACGAGTTCGCCGAGCGTGCCCGCACGAACTGCCGGATGCTCGTCGAGCTCGGCCAGGCCCGCGGCTACTACCGCCAGGACCTCGACCTCGACGTGACCTCGCTGGCGATCGCGGGCGCCTACGACCGCGTCGTGCGCGAGCTCGTCGCGCAGCCGAAGAAGCCCGATCTGAGCCGCTGGCTCGAGACCGTGCAGGACCTGCTCCTGCGCGGCCTCGCCGCGAACCCCGAGCGCGCCCGTCGCCGCCCCCGTTCTTGACCGCCACGTCACCGAACCCCGGACCCCCGCCAGGATCCCCGATGCAGCCGCACGAAACCTCCTCGGATTCGCCGCCCGCCGTGACCACCGCGCCCCGCGTGACCGTGGAGAAGGAGGGCGCACGCGCGACCCAGGCTCCGGCCAGCGGCCGCGGCGGCCTCGGCGCCATCGTCGTGCTCGGCCTCGTCGTCGCGCTCGGCGTGCCGGTGGGGCTCAAGATCAAGTCGGCCCTCGAAGCGCGTAAGGCGATGGAGGCCGAGCGCGCCAAGACGGCGCAGGCCGCGGAGACCAAGGCCGGGCAGCCGCGCGCGCTCACCACGGTGCGACCCGTGAAGCAGGGGTGGCTCGCGACCGTCCCGTTCGACGGGACGCTGATGGCGGTGCAGGAGGTCGATCTCGCGTTCCGCAGCCCCGGCACGATCGCGAAGATCGCCGTGAAGAACGGCGATCGCGTCGAGAAGGGGGCGCTGCTCGCCGCGCTCGACACCGCGGATCTGCAGGCCTCGCAGGCGGTCGCGAACGCGAACGTGAAGTCGGCGCAGGTGCAGCTGGGGCTCGCCGACGAGAACAACGCGCTCACCACCGCGCTCATCAAGTCGGGCTCCTCGCCCGCGGTGAACGCCGTGCAAGCGAACGGCAACGTCGGGCTCGCGCTCGCGAACCTCGAGGCCGCGCGCGCGCAGGTCGCCTCGATCGGCGTCGCGATGCGCAACACGACGATCACCGCCCCCTTCGCGGGGACGATCACCAGCGCGCCCACCGCGGCGGGCGGGGCGGCCAACCCGGGCGCGCCGCAGTTCCACCTCGTCGACGTCTCCTCGCTGCGCCTCGTCGGCACGGTGTCCGAGCTCGACGCCGGGCTCGTGAAGCTCGACGCCGCGGTCTCGATCGGCGGCAAGGCGATCGAGGGAGCGAAGGTGAGAGTCGTGCTGCCGACGCTCGACGCCGCGACCCGCCGCGTGCAGGTCGAGGCGATCGTGCCGAACGGCGGCCCGACGCCGCTGCTCGGCGGCGCCTTCGTGCGCGCGTCGATCGCGGGCGGGGCCAAGGTCGACATCCTCGTCGTGCCCGGCACCGCGCTGCGCCCCGGCTCGCAGGACGAGGTCTTCGTGGTCGTGAAGGGGAAGGCCGCGATCCGGACGGTGTCGTTCACGCGCGGCGCCAGCGGCGAACTGCTCGTCCGCTCCGGGCTCTCGGAGAGCGACGAGGTCATCGAGACGCCGTCGGCCGATCTGATCGAGGGGGCGGCGGTGGACGGCAAGGGCGATGGCAAGGGCGACGCGAAGGAGCGCGCCCGATGAACCTCTCCGCGATCGCCATCCGGCGCCCCGTCTTCACGGTGATGCTCGGGGTCGCGCTGCTCGTCCTCGGGTGGGTCGGCTTCAAGGGGCTCGGCACCGACCTCTTCCCCGACGTCTCGTTCCCCGTCGCCGTGGTGACCATCCCCTACCCCGGCTCGAGCCCGGGCGAGGTCGAGAACCTCGTCACCAAGCCGGTGGAGGACGTGGTCATCAGCCTCAACGGCATCGACCGCGTCCGCTCGTTCTCGCGCGAGGGCGTGAGCGTCGTGATGGTGATCTTCAAGCTCGGGGTCGACATCTCCGACGCCTCGACGCAGGTGCGCGAGCGCGTGGCGGCCATCCGCTACAAGATGCCCGACGGCGCGAAGGAGCCCACGCTCACGCGCTTCGACGTGAGCCAGTCGCCGGTGCTCACCTACACGATCGCGGGCGGCGACTCGCTGCCGGCGACGCGCAAGTTCGCCGAGGACGTCATCAAGCCCGCGCTCGAGCAGGTCGAGGGCGTCGCCTCGGTCGACGTGAAGGGCGGCGCGCCGCGCGAGGTGCGCGTGCTGCTCGATCGCTCCAAGATCGACGCGCTGCACCTGGATCCGGCGGTGGTGGTGCTGCGGCTCAAGGCCGCGAACCTCAACGTGCCGGCCGGCCAGTTCGACGAGGGGCGCCGCGAGGTCGCGGTGCGCACGGTCGGCGAGCTCGTCGACGTCGAGGCGATCCGGGGCATCCCGATCGCGACGGCGCGCGACGGCTCGAGCGTGCTGCTGCGCGACGTCGCGACGGTGGAGGACGGCTTCGAGGAGCGCGCGACGATCGTCCGCGTGAACGGCGAGAACGGCGTCGCCTTCGAAGTGCGCAAGCAGTCCGGGCAGAACACCGTCGCGGTCGCCGACCAGGTGAAGGCGCGCCTCGCGCAGCTCCAGAAGACCTTCCCCGCCGGGGTGAAGACGTCGCTGATCGTCGATCAGTCGGAGTTCATCAACGAGAACATCGCGGACGTGGAGACGTCGATCGTCTTCGGCGGCGCGATGGCGATCCTGATCATCCTCGTCTTCATGCTCGACATCCGCTCGACGCTCATCTCGGCGGTCGCGCTGCCGACGAGCGTGATCGGCACGTTCTTCGCGATGTACCTGCTCGGGTACACGCTGAACATGATGACGCTGCTCGGGCTGTCGCTCGCGATCGGCCTCTTGATCGACGACGCGGTCGTCGTGCGCGAGAACATCTTCAAGCACCTCGAGCGCGGCAAACCCGCGCGGCAGGCGGCGCTCGACGGCACGCAGGAGATCGCGCTCTCGGTGCTCGCGACCACGCTCACGATCGTCGCGGTGTTCCTTCCGGTCGCGTTCGTGAAGGGGATGGTCGGGCAGTTCTTCCGGCAGTTCGGGATCACGATCTCGGTCGCCGTCATGCTCTCGCTGTTCGTCGCGTTCACGCTCGATCCGATGCTGTCGTCGCGCTTCAGCAAGCCGATCGCCGCGCACCACGAGAAGGACCGCTTCCTCTGGCTGAAGCGGCCGTTCCTCGCGGTGTTCGAGTTCAACGAGGCGACCTACCGCTCGATGCTCGGCTGGGTGGTGCGCCACAAGCTGGTGGTCGGGCTGCTCGCGTTCGGCGGGCTCGGGCTCATGGGCTTCGTGGCAGGGCTCACCGGCTCCGACTTCATGACCTCGGAGGACCGCGGTCAGTTCATGGTCGAGGTGGAGCTCCCCGCCGGCGCGTCGATCGCCGAGACCGATCGCATCTCGCGCCAGGCGGAGGAGCAGCTCCGCAAGAACCCCGAGGTGAAGACGGTCTTCGTGAAGGTCGCCCCCGACACGCAGGCCAACAAGATGCAGTGGCGCGTGGTCACGACCAAGAAGCACGAGCGCACCGTCGGCATCGCCGCGATCAAGGACGCCGCGCGCGTCGCGACCGCCTGGATCCCGGGCGCCAAGCTCGCCATCACCGACCCCGCGTTCATCGAGGGGGCCTCGGTCGAGGCGCCGATCATGATCGACGTGCGCGGCGCGTCCTACGACGACATCGCGCCGCTCGCCAACGAGGTCGGCCACATCCTCGACACCACGCCCGGCGTCGGCGACGTGCAGGTGAAGTACACGCCCGGCCTGCCGGAGATGCGCGTCGAGATCGATCGCCGGCGCGTCGCCGAGCTCGGGCTCGAGCTCGCGCAGGTGGCGATGGCCGTGCGCACCGCCACCGACGGCGGCGACGCGGGCAACCTGCGCATCGGCAAGGACGAGATCCCGATCAAGGTGAAGTACGCGAAGGGGGACCGCGCCTCGGAGGAGGCCCTCTCGCGCATGACGATCGCGACGCCGCGAGGCCTGGTGAAGCTGCTCGACGTCGCGAAGTTCGTGCGCGCCGAGGGGCCGCAGGTCATCGAGCGCGAGGATCGCTCGCGCCAGATCCAGGTCTGGGGCGCGATGAAGGGGCGCTCGCTCGGCGACATCGTGAAGGAGATCCAGCCGAAGATCGCGGCGCTGAAGCTGCCTCCGGGCGCCCGCATCGCCTACGACGGCCAGATCCGCATGATGAACGAGACGAACTCCAACATGGCCCTCGCGCTGGGGCTCGGGGTCGTCTTCATCTACATCGTGCTGGCGTCGCAGTTCGAGAGCTTCATCCACCCGCTCACCATCATGCTCACGCTGCCGCTGGCGCTCGTCGGCGCGATCCTGTCGCTGTTCATGTCGGGCAACTCGCTCGCGATGGGCGCGATGATCGGCATCATCCTGCTGATGGGCCTCGTGACGAAGAACGCCATCCTGCTCATCGACCGTGCCATCGTGCGCGTGCGCGATCACGGCGAGACGCCGCTGCAGGCGATCCTCGAGGCGGGCCCGGAGCGCCTGCGCCCGATCTTGATGACGAGCGCCGCGATGGTGCTCGGCATGCTGCCCACGGCGCTGAGCCACAGCGAGGGGAGCGAGTTCCGCGCGCCGATGGCGATCGCGGTCATCGGCGGCGTGATCAGCTCGACGCTGCTGTCGCTGCTGGTGGTGCCCGCGTTCTATCTCGCGATCGAGAACGCGAAGGGGTTCTTGCGCAAGCTGCGGGGGAAGGCGCCGACGAGCGCGCGCGCGCCGGAGCGGGCGCCGGCGGAGTAGGCACGAGGGAAACCTCACCCCTGCCGCGTGGCTTCGCGGTTCGCTCTTCCCACTCTCCGCTCGCGGTGGGGGCCGGGGGGTCAGGCTTCGGCCGTCTCCATCACCCGATCCCCAGCCGCCTCACCACCACCCCCGCGATCGCCCCGCCGATCAGGAACCACGTCGCGTTCAGCTTCGTCCGCACCGCGAGCCCGGTCGCCGCGATCGCGATCACCGCCGCGGGCCACGACGGCAACGAGGCCCGCGCGAGCGAGATCAGCACCGCCGCCATCAGCGCGATCGCCGCCACGTTCACGCCGTCGAGGAAGCCGCCCATGGTCGGCGAGGAGCGCAGGCGCTCGATGAGCCGGTGGCTCGCGACCACGAAGACGAAGCTCGGGAAGAAGATGCCGAAGGTCGCCGCGGCGGCCCCCGCGAAGCCGCCGAGCGCGTAGCCGACCGCGGTCGCGGTGGTGAACACCGGCCCCGGCGTGAACTGGCCGATGGCGATCAGATCGACGAGCTGCGCCTCGGTGAGCCAGTGCCAGCGATCGACGAGATCGCCGCGCAGGAACGCGACGAGCACGTAGCCGCTGCCGTAGAGGACGCTGCCGATCTTGAGGAAGTAGACGAGCAGCCGCGCGGTGGTGGGCACGAGCGCGCCGGCGACGGCGGGGGCTGACAGCAAGGGCACGATCGCGAGCCCGCGCAGCTTCGAGCCGGTGGAGGCGCTCGGCCTGCTCGCGCCGCGCGCGCCCGGCGGGCGGAGGAGCACGGCGCCGACCGCGCCCGCGCCGAACAGCAGCGCGAGCTCGGGGACGCTCGGGAAGAGCGCGGCGACGAAGACCGCGACGCCGAGCCACGCGCGGCCGCGCGTCTTGAGCGTCGGCTTGGCGAGCTTGGCGATCGCCGCGGCGACGATCGCGAGCAGCGCCGGCTTCACGCCGTAGAACGCGTCGCCGAGCGCGGGGCGATACGCATAGTGCACGTATGCATAGGTCAGCCCGAGCGTGATCACGGCCGCCGGCACGATGAAGCACGCGCCGGCGACGAGCATGCCGGCGACGCCGCCGCGCTCGAGCCCGAGGTGGATGGCGAGCTCGGTGGAGTTCGGGCCGGGGATGAGGTTGGTCGCGCCGTAGAGATCGACGAAGCGCTCCTCGGTGACCCAGCCGCGCCGCTCGACGACCTCCTCGCGCATCATCGCGACGTGCGCGGCGGGGCCGCCGAACGCCGTGGTGCCGAGCCGGAAGAAGACCCACGCGAGCTCGCGCAGCGGCGTCTTGCTCGACGCGCCTGGCGCATCGGTCGCGTCGGTCGCGCCTGGCGCATCGGTCGCGTCGGTCGCGTGAGCGCCGCCCTCGACCGGCCTCACGGCGGGCAGCGCGCGATGCAGTCGTTGAATTCCTTCTCGCACGAGCCCGGCTCGCCGATGCCCGCCGACTTGCAGGTGTTCGCGACCCCCTTGCAGTTGTTCTTGCAGAACTCGCTCGGGATCTCCTTGCCGCCCGGCACCGCGCCCGCGCCGAGGACGCCGGGGAGCTGGCTCGAAGCGGAAGCCGGCTGGCAGACGCACGCGGCCCACTTCTCGTTCACGCAGGCCTGGGTGCCGGCCGCGCCGTCGGGACAGCTGCACGCCTTCGGGGGGTCGAGCGGCTTGCACTCCGACTTGCCGCAGCCGGCGCTCGAGAGCGTCACGAGGGCGGCGAGGGACGCGAGCGAGAATGCGAGCGGGGCGGAGCGCATGGCGCCGAGCGTACCGTAGGCCCCGGCGCCTGCGCACCCGCCTGCACCCCGGACCGGACCGCGCTATGAGCCGCGCATGCCCGAGTTCATCTTCACGATGCAGGACGTCTCGAAGATCCATCCGCCGGACAAGAAGGTCCTGCAGAACATCTACCTGTCGTTCTACCCAGGCGCGAAGATCGGCGTGCTCGGCGCGAACGGCTCCGGCAAGAGCTCGCTGCTGCGCATCATGGCCGGGCTCGACAAGACCTTCCTCGGCGAGGCCAAGCCGCACCCCGGCACCAAGATCGGCTACTTCGCGCAGGAGCCCGATCTCGGCGACGCCAAGACCGTGCGCGAGGCGATCGAGCAGGCGGTGGCCGAGGGGCGCGGGCTGCTCACGCGCTTCGAAGAGCTCTCGATGAAGCTCGGCGAGGAGCTCACCGACGACGAGATGAACGATGTCCTCGAGGAGCAGGGGAAGCTCCAGGACAAGATCGACGCCGCCGATCTCTGGAACCTCGATCGCACGCTCGACATCGCGATGGACGCGCTGCGCTGCCCGCCGCCCGACGCCGAGGTGAAGAACCTCTCCGGCGGCGAGAAGCGCCGCGTCGCGCTCTGCCGCGTGCTCCTCGAGAAGCCGGACATGCTCCTGCTGGACGAGCCGACCAACCACCTCGACGCCGAGTCGGTGGCGTGGCTCGAGCGCTTCCTGCACGACTACCCGGGCACGGTCGTCGCGGTCACCCACGACCGCTACTTCCTCGACAACGTCGCGCAGTGGATCCTCGAGCTCGATCGCGGCCACGGCTACCCGTTCAAGGGGAACTACTCCGCGTGGCTCGAGCAGAAGCAGGCGCGCCTCTCGCAGGAAGAGAAGAGCGAGTCGGCCCGCCAGCGGAAGATCAAGCAGGAGCTCGAGTGGGTGAAGCAGTCACCCAAGGCCCGCCAGGCCAAGAGCAAGGCGCGCCTCGCCGCGTACGAAGACCTCGTCGCGAAGTCGGCGAAGGGTCCGGCCGACCCCGCCGAGATCTCGATCCCGCCCGGGCCGCGCCTCGGCGATCTCGTCATCGAGGCCGCGGGGCTCAAGAAGGCCTACGGCGACAAGCTGCTCTACGAGAACCTCTCGTTCCGGCTGCCGCGCTCCGGCATCGTCGGCGTCATCGGCCCCAACGGCGCCGGCAAGACGACGCTCTTCCGCATGCTCGTCGATCAGGAGAAGCCCGACGCGGGGACGCTCAAGCTCGGCGACACGGTCAAGATCGCCTACGTCGATCAGAGCCGCGACTCGCTGAACCCGAACAACAGCGTCTACCAGGAGATCAGCGGCGGCGCGGAGTCGATCGTGCTGGGCAAGCGCGAGGTGAACTCGCGCGCCTACTGCACGTGGTTCAACTTCCGCGGCTCCGATCAGCAGAAGAAGGTCGGCACGATGTCGGGCGGCGAGCGCAACCGCGTCCAGCTCGCCAAGCTGCTCAAGGAGGGGGGCAACCTGCTGCTCCTCGACGAGCCCACCAACGATCTCGACGTCGAGACCCTGCGCGCGCTCGAGGACGCGCTCCTGTCGTTCCCGGGCTGCGCGGTCGTCATCAGCCACGATCGCTGGTTCCTCGATCGCATCGCGACCCACATCCTCGCCTTCGAGGGCGACAGCCAGGTCGTGTGGTTCGAAGGGAATTTCCAGGAGTACGACGCGGACCTGCACCGCCGGCTCGGCAAGGACGCAGACCAGCCGCACCGGATCAAGTACCGCAAGCTCACCAAGTAAGCGCGTCGCGAAGGCGCCGGGCGCAAGCGGGGCGCTCGGCGACACGACGGGCCGAGACGCGCGTTCGCATAGCTTCGCTATGCGTCAGCCCCGCGCGAGCCTCGCGCGGCTTCGGCGACGTCCGGATCTCTGGCTGCGCCGGCTTGCCGGTATCATCCGGTAAGGAAGCCCCGCTTGGAGACCCTCGACTCACCTCGGTCGCGCCGCGGGGCGCTCGCACGGCTCGCGCTGGTCGTCGCCGTCCTGACCGGCTGCGGGCGTTCGGAGGAGCGACCCGGCCCGGGCGACGACGCGCGCCCGCGGCGACGTGCACCCGCGGCGACCGGAGGCGCAGGAGAGCCGATTCGTCCGATCGAGCCGGTCACCGATCTCGATCCCCGCAGGGTCTCGCTCGGCGCGCGCCTGTTCGTGGATCCGCGCGTCTCGGGCGACGCCAAGGTCGCGTGCGTCGACTGCCACCTCTTCGACAAGGGCGGGAGCGACGGCAAGCCGACGCCGCTCGTCGGCGCGCGACCGCCCGGGATCGTGAACAGCCCGAGCGTCTTCAACCTCGCCTACGACTATCGATACGGCTGGGGGGCGAAGTTCGCCACGCTCGAGGATCAGCACGACGCCAACATCAAGAACCCGCTCACGATGGCGACGACCTGGGAGGACGCCGCCGCGCGCTTGCGCGCCGACGCGACCTACGCACGCTCGTTCGAGGAGGCCTACCGAAGCGGGCTCACGCCCGACAACCTCCGTGACGCGCTGATCTCCTACGAGCTCTCGCTGACCACGCCGAACGCTCGGTTCGATCGCTTCCTGCGGGGCGACGCGAGCGCGATCGACGATCGTGCTCGGCAGGGGTACGCGCTCTTCAAGAGCTACGGCTGCGTGAGCTGTCACCAGGGGGTCAACGTCGGCGGCAACCTGATGGAGCGCTTCGGCGTGATGCGCGACTACTTCGCCGCGCGCGGCCACGTCAGCGACGCCGACGACGGCCACTTCGCGGCGACCCACGACGAGCGCGACCGGCACGTGTTCCGGGTGCCGAGCCTGCGCAACGTCGCCCTCACGGCGCCGTACTTCCACGACGGCTCGGCGGCGACGCTGCCCGACGCGATCGGCGTGATGGCGCGCTACCAGCTCGGTCGGACGCTCGAGCCCGACGACGTCGCGCGCATCGTCGCGTTCCTGGAGACCCTCACGGGCGACCAGCCCACGCCGCCGGCTCGCCCGTGATGCCGAAGCTCCGCGTCGCCGTCGCCGCCGCGGTCCTGGCGCTGCTCGTCAGCGTGGGGGTCGCCTGGCGACGCGGCGTCGATTCGGCCGAGGCCGATCGTTACGGAGGCGCGCTGCGGCGACTCTCGGCGCTCGACGCGCGGAGCAACGAGGCCGTGCTCCGTGCGCGCTTCGGGCTGTCCACCGACTACGATCAGCTCGTCGACACGCTCGACGAGACGCGCTCGCTGATCGTCCGCGCGCACCAGGTCCCGCGGTTCCTCGACGCCGATGGGCAACGGCAGCTCGCCCTCGCCGCGAACGAGGCCGACACCGCGCAGCGCGCGAAGGAGTCGTTGGTCGAGCGGTTCAAGAGCGAGAACTCGGTGCTGCGCAATTCGATGCGCTTCTTCCCCGTCGAGGCCGCCAGGCTGACCGAGCTGTTCCTCGCCGATCCTGCCGACGGCAAGCTCGCGACCGACCTGCGCCTCTTGAACGCCGACCTGCTGCTCTTCGGGCTCTTCGCCGATCGGGAGCTCGGCGAGCGACTCGAGCTGCGCCGCAGTCAGCTCGTGGGCGACGCGAAGCGAGCGGGGCGGGCGGAGCAGGTCGCGATCCTCGACGAGCACGTGGCCGTGATCCTCGCGCGCAATCCGGTGGTCGACGGCCTCGCCGGCGCGATCCTGTCGGCGCGCACGGCGGCGCTGATCGAGGTCCTCGACGCGAGCTACGGCCGCTGGCACGCGCAGGCCGTGAGCCGGGCGACCCAGACGCGATTCGTGACGCTCGGGCTCGCGCTGCTCGTCGTCCTGCTCGCGGCCGCGGACGTCATCGCGCGGCAGCGGCGCGCCGCGACCGAGCTCGGGCTCGCCGGCGAGAAGCTGCGGCGCGCGCTCGCCGAGCTCGAGAAGGAGCGCGAGCGCGAGCGCGAGCTCATCGAGATGAAGAGCCGCTTCGTGTCGCTCGCGTCGCACGAGTTCCGCACGCCGCTCAGCGTGATCCTCTCGTCGACCGAGCTGCTCGAGGAGTACGGCGGCGCCTGGAGCGAGGAGCGCAAGCGCCAGCACACCGCGCGCATCGGGGCGGCCGTGCGCGGGATGGTCGAGATGCTCGACGCGGTGCTCACGATCGGGCGCTCGGACGCGGGCGCCGATCGCTGCGCGCCCGAGCCGCTGCGCGTGCCGGAGCTCTGCGAGGAGCTCGTCGCCAACCTGCGCCAGAGCGCCGGCGAGCGCCACGCGATCGAGCTCGCGAGCGACGGCGACTGGGCCGAGGCGACGATGGATCCGCGCCACCTGCGCCACGTCCTCACCAACCTGCTCTCCAACGCGGTCAAGTACTCGCCGGCCGGAGGGGTCGTTCGGCTGACGATCGCGCGCGCGGCCGACCGCGCGACGTTCCGCGTGAGCGACGCCGGAATCGGCATCCCCGCGGACGACGTGGGCAGGCTCTTCGGGCGCTTCGTTCGGGGCGGGAACGTCGGCGCCATCGCAGGAACGGGCCTCGGGCTCGCGATCGTCAAGCGCTCGGTCGACGCCTGCGGCGGTACGATCACGGTCGCGAGCGTGGTCGGCGAGGGGACCACCTTCGTCGTCGAGCTGCCGTGCCCGCGCGGGGGGATCGCGTGACGACGATCCTGGTCATCGAGGACGAGCAGGCCATCCGGCAGAACCTGCTCGATCTGCTGGAGGCCGAGGGATTCGAAGCGGCGGGCGCCGAGAACGGCCGCGTCGGCCTCGAACGAATCTTCGCGAAGCTCCCCGATCTGGTGGTGTGCGACGTGACGATGCCCGAGCTCGACGGGCACGCCGTGCTCCGCGCGGTGCGCGGCGAGCCCTCGACCCGCGCGCTCCCGTTCGTGTTCCTGACGGCCAAGGCCGAGCGCGCCGATCTCCGCGCGGGGATGAACCTCGGCGCCGACGACTACCTCACGAAGCCCTTCAGCCGCACCGAGCTCCTCGACGCGATCCGCATGCGGCTGCGCCGCGCCGCCGAGGCCCGCGAGCGCGAGGGGGACGAGTCGAGCTCGCTGCTGCGCGCAGCGCCGCGCGCGCCCGGCCGCGCGGAGTTCGAACCGGGCACGATGTTCGGTCGCTACCGCGTCGACGGCGCGCTCGGCGCAGGGGGGATGGGGCAGGTCTATCGCGCCTTCGACACGCGCCTCCAGCGCACGGTGGCGCTCAAGCTGCTGCGGCACGATCTCGTCGGCACCGCGGCGCAGATGGAGACGGCGACCGCGCGCCTGTTGAGCGAGGCGCGCGCGGCGGCGGCGCTGCGGCACCGGAGCGTCGTGACGATCTTCGACGTCGGCAAGCTCGACGGGCTCGCGTACCTGGCGATGGAGTTCATCGCCGGCCGCCAGATCCACCGCGCGTGTCGCGGGGCGCGCTGGCAGGTCGTGGTCGGCCTCCTCGCGCAGGTGACCGAAGGCCTCGCCGCCGCGCACGACGTCGGCCTCGTGCACCGCGACGTGAAGCCCGAGAACGTGATGGTCCGCGACGACGGCACGGTCGTCGTGCTCGACTTCGGGATCGCTCGACGGCTCGATCCGGGTCGGTCCGGCCTGAACCAGGAGATGATCGGGACGGTCGGCTACATGGCGCCGGAGCAGATCGACGGCGGGTCGATCGACGGTCGCGCCGACCAGTTCGGCTGGGGCGTGATGGCGTACGAGCTGCTCGCGCATCGCTCGCCCTGGGGCCCCTCGCGCAACGTCGTCGCGACGCTGACCGCGGTGACCGCCACCGAGCCGCCCGATCTCGGCGAGCTCGTCCCCGAGCTCCCGCGTCCGCTGGTGGCGGCGGTGATGCGCGCGCTCTCGAAGCGGCGCGAGGCGCGCTTCGGCTCGATGAACGAGCTCCGGCAGGCGTTGGCTCCGTACGGTGAGGCGCCGCCGCCGCGCGCGTCGACCGGCGACGCGGACGCGCCGGAGGAGTCGTTCGACACCGTCCCCGTCGAGGGGCCGCCCGAGGCCGCGGTGGCCCTCGCGGACACCGTCCCGCGCACGCCGCTCCCCAGCCCCGCGCCCAGCTCGCGTCCATCGACGGATCCCGCCGCGCAGAGGAGCGCGGCGGCGACCACCGATCCGAGCGCGCTCGTCCGCCGCGGCCGCGCGTCGCGCGCCACGGCGCTCGTGCTCGTCCTGCTCGGGCTGATCGCAGCAGCGGCGTGGCTGCTGCTCCTCCGGCACCGGTAGCGCGGACCGCGGACGCCTCGGGCTCGGAGGCACGCGCACCGCGATCCGGCCCTCGATCCGAGAGCCGAGCGGCGCGTCGATCGTCGCGGCGGACACCCGGGCTTCGTCGTCGACCTCGCCGCTCCGTGCTAGCGAAAGCCTCGATGTACGCGTTGCTCCGGCCGCTCCTCTTCCAGCTCCCGCCGCACGTCGCGCACGAGCTCGCCGTGGCGGGGCTCTGGCCCGTCGAGCACGTCGGCCCGGTGCGCTCGCTCGTCCGCGCGCTGCACACGGTGAACGACCCTCGCCTGCACGTGCGCGTGCTCGGGCTCGATTTCCCCTCGCCGCTCGGCGTCGCGGGCGGCTTCGACAAGAACGCGCACCGCCCGCGCGCGCTCGCCGCGCTCGGCTTCGGGCACCTCGAGCTCGGCACCGTGACGGCGCGCGCGCAGGAGCCGAACCCTTCGCCGAACCTGTTCCGGCTGCCGGCCGACCGCGCGCTGATCAACCGCCTCGGCTTCCCCAACGAGGGGGCCGAGCGGGTCGTCTCCCGCATCGCCCGCCGCGGCGGCGTGGCCTCCATCGGCGTGCCGGTCGGGGTGTCGATCGGCAAGTCGCGCGTGGTGCCCGTGGATCCGATCGAAGGCGTGGTCGAGGACTACCTCGCGAGCTTCCGCGCCGCGCGCCGGGTCGCGAGCTTCGTGGTGGTGAACGTCTCGTCGCCGAACACCAAGGATCTGCGCGCCATCCAGGGGCCCGAGCTCGCGCGCGTGCTGCTGTCGGCGATCGCGAAGGAGAACGGCGGGCCCGGCGGAAGGGGCGAGGGGTCCGGCGCCGCGAAGGTGCCGCTGCTCGTGAAGATCGCCCCCGATCTCTCGGACGCGGATCTCGAGGCGCTGCTCGCGGTCGTCGAGGAGACGGGGCTCGACGGCGTCATCGCGACCAACACCACCATCCGTCGCACCGGGCTCGCGACCGACGCCGCGCGCGTCGAGGCGATCGGCGCAGGAGGGCTCAGCGGCCCGCCGGTGCGCGCCCGCGCGCTCGAGGTCGTGGGGCGGGTGCGCGCTCGCCTCGGCCCGAAGCTCACCGTCGTCGGGGTCGGCGGCGTCGAGCGCGCCGAGCACGCGCTCGCGCTCGTCCGCGCCGGCGCCGACCTCGTGCAGATGTACACGGGCTTCATCTACGAGGGGCCGTGCGCGCCGCGGGCCATCGCGAAGGGGCTCGCGGCGGCGGTGGAGCGCGAGGGGGTGAAGTCGATCGCGGAGCTGCGCGGGGGGCGGTAGCGCGGATCAGCCGCCGGCGCCCTCGGTGAACCTTCGCAGGATGCTCACCGGGCCCGCCCCTTCGGACACCGCCCCGGGGACCCACCCGTCGGCGCGGCGGGCCCCGATCGCCGCGACGAACGCGCCGGCGACGGCGGGATCGAAGTGCACGCCCGAGAAGCGCGCGATCTCCTCCAACGCGTCGTCGTGCGAGCGCGCCGAGCGGTACGGGCGCGTGGAGGTCATCGCGTCGTAGCAGTCGGCCACCGCGATGATCCGCGCCTCGAGGGGAATCGCCTCGCCGGCGAGCCCGTCGGGGTAGCCGGTGCCGTCCCAGCGCTCGTGGTGGAAGCGCACGATCCGCGAGACCTCGCCGAGGAACTTCAGCGGGCCGAGGATCATGCTGCCGTAGGCCGGGTGCTGGCGGATGACCGACAGCTCCAGCTCGGAGAGCTTGCGCGGCGCGAGGAGCACGTCGTCGCGCACGCCGATCTTGCCGATGTCGTGCAGCAGCGCGGCGTCGTGCACGAGGCGGCAGCGCTCCTCGGGCAGCCCGAGGCCGCGCGCGAGCACGAGGGCGAGGTCGGCCACGCGCTCCGAGTGCCCGCGGGTGTACTCGTCGCGCGCCTCGAGCGCCTGCGCGAGCGACTTGAGCGTCGCGTAGTACACGCGCTGCGTGTCCTCGAAGAGGCGCGCGTTCTCGATCGCGATCGCCGCCTGCGAGGCGAGCGTCTCGAGCAGCTTCTTCTCGTCGTCGCCGAGCTGCTCGTTGGCGAGCCGCGCGAGCTCGAACACGCCGATGGTGCGATCGCCGATGCGGAGCGGCAGCCCGTAGCGATACGACGCGCCCTCGAGGTCGTCGACGATCGCGCCCGCGCGCGCCGCGACGCGCAGCTCGTGCGTCTCCTCGTCGAGCAGCTTGATGGCCCCCGACGACGAGCGGACGATCTCGCCGCTCATGCGGAGGATGGCGCCGAGCGTCTCGCCGAGATCGAGGCTCGAGGTGATCGCCTGGCCGGCGAGGTGCACCGCGGTGAGCTGCCGGATCTGGTTCTCGAGCGCCTCGTTCGCGCGCGAGATCTGCTTCGCGTAGGCCTCGAGCTCGACGTTGAGGCGCTCGACCTCCTCGACGTTCGTGCGCAGGCGCTCGTTGGCCTCCTCGAGCCGCCGGAAGAGCCGCGCGTTGTGCAGCGCGACCGCCGCCTGATCGGCGAAGGCCTGGAACAGCTCGAGATCCTGGGGCCCGAACGCGCCCTGCTCCGGGCTCTCGCTGTCGAGCACGCCGAGGATCTCGCCGCGCACGCGCAGCGGCACGGCCATCTCGGCCGCGCCGCCGTGCACGCCGCCGACGTAGCGCGGGTCGGCGGTGACGTCCGAGACGAGGATGGCCTCGCCCGTGCGCGCGACCGCGCCCGTGATGCCGCGCGCCATGGAGATGCGCTTGCCGACGATCGCGCCGTAGCCGCGCGCCGCGTGCACCTCGAGCTCGGAGGTCGCGCGGTCGATCAGCAGCAGCGCGGCGCGCTCGAGCCCGAGCGCGGAGCACGCGCCGTCGAGCGACTCGGCGAGCACCGCCTCGGCGTCGTGCACGGTGTTGAGCCGGTGCGCCGTCTTCGCGATTTCGCGCAGCCTACGAGCCTGTTCGGCCGCCGACGCGAGCGCGCGCCCGTGGCGCATCGCCCACGCCGCCTGCTCGCCGAAGACCTCCAGCAGCGCCATGTCGGTCTGGTCGAACGGCCCCTCGCGGCTCTCGACGTCGAGCACGCCGATGACCTCGCCGTCGACGACCAGCGGCACCGCCATCTCGGAGATCGCCGCGTCGACGCCCGGCAGGTAGTCGGGCTCGGCGCGCACGTCGGCGACGAGCCGCGAGGCGCCGGTGGCGGCGACGGTGCCGGCGATCCCCTGGCCGATCGGCGCGTGGTAGGTCGCGACGACCGAGGGGTCGTAGCCGCGCGCGCTGCGGATGCGCAGGTGCGTACGCGCCTCGTCGCAGAGCAGCACCGCGGCGGAGTTTCGGTGGAAGACGCGCTCGACGACGTCGAGGATGCGCTCGAAGAGCTCCGCCTCGCCGCTGCAGGTCGCGAGCTCGCGCGCGGCCTCGTTCAGGCGCTTCAGCTTCGCGGCGAGATCGGGCATCGCGGCGCATTGTACCTTCCGCGCCGCGCGCGAACGCGCCGCCTTCGCGCGGCGCGCTGCGGCAAACCTCCGTTGGTCGCGCGCGCGGCGGGGCCGTTCAAGGCGAAAGACGGATACGCTCGACCTTCCCGCGCCGCGCGGGACCGGAGGCCGCCTCATGCGCAAACGCTCGTACGCCGTACTCGCCCTCGTCGCCGCCACCGCCGCTGCGCTCCCTCTCGCCTGCGGCTCGAGCGACGGCGGCAACGCCGGCGGCGACCTCGACGCCGGCAGCGACGCGCTCGGCGACCTCGGCGGTGACGAGCTGGGGAGCGACGCCGGCGACGACGGCGCGATCCAGTTCGACGTGGGCAGCGGCTGCACGAGCAACGCCGAGTGCGACGGCGGCGTGTGCGTCGGCGGCGCGTGCTGCGCCAGCCAGTCGAGCGTGTGCGGCTCGGTCTGCTGCGCGACCGGCACGGCGTGCCTCTTCCAGAAGTGCGTCACCCCCGGCAAGGCGTGCTTCACCGGCAACGATTGCCCCACCGGTCAGTACTGCGAGACCGCGCTCGGCGCGCCCACCTCGGGCGACGCGGGGGTCGATGCGGGCAAGGACGCGCCCGCCGACGCGGGCAGCGCGGGCGACGCGGGAAGCGAGGGCGGCGTCTCGCTCTGCGCGGCGCCCCCCAAGGCCGGCCGCTGCGTCGATCGTCCGCCGGTCTGCCCGACGTCGAGCGGCGACGCGGGGGTCGACTCGGGCGCCGGCGACGGGGGGAGCGCGGGCTGCGTCGAGCGCTGCGAATACCACCCGCCGACTGTCGCGAAGCTGAAGGCCGTGCCGAAGTGGTCGTGGGGTCCCACGGCGACGTTCAAGCCGAGCCACACCGACGTCTGGGCGACGCCCACGGTCGCGCGCCTCCACGACGGCAACTGCGACGGCAAGATCGACGAGCTCGACGCTCCGTCGATCGTCTTCGTCTCGGGCAACGACTTCGCCGGCGCGCCCAACGGCTCGAACTGCCAGACCGCGACCACCGGCGGCACCGCGCCCTCGATGTGCCACACCGGCGTGCTGCGCGCGCTCGACGGTCGCACCGGCAAGGAGGTCTGGTCGCTCGACAAGGCGAGCCCGACGTCGGTCGGCTTCGCGGGGATGTCGACCGCGCTCGGCGACGTCGACGGCGACGGGCGCGTCGACATCGTGGCCGCGACCGGCGAGGGCTACGTGGTGCTGATCGACGGCGACGGCACGGTGAAGCGCACCAGCGACAAGCCGATCCCCGGCAACACCAACGCCGCCTTCGGCTGGGGCGGCGGCCTCGCGATCGCAGACATGGACGGCGACGGCTTTCCGGAGATCGCCTTCGGCGAGACGGTGTTCACCACCACCGGCGGCAAGATCACGCTCAAATTCACGGGCACCGCGGGGTCGGGCGGCGGCGGGGTCAGCGAGTCGCTGAGCACCTTCGCCGACGTCGACGGCGCGGCGAACGGCCACCTCGAGCTGGTCGCGGGGAGCACCGCCTACAACGCCGACGGCACCATCCTCTGGCACAACACGACCGTCCCCGACGGCTTCCCGGGCGTGGCCGACTTCGACGGCGACGGCAAGCCCGACGTCGTGGTGGTGAGCGGCGGCAAGGCCTGGATCCTCGAGGGGCTCACCGGCGCGATCAAGCTCGGCCCGGTCACGCTCCCCGGCACCGGCTCGGGCGGCGCGCCCACGATCGCCGACTTCGACGGCGACAAGAAGCCCGAGCTCGGCGTCGCGATGGCGACCTTCTACGCGGTGCTCAAGCCCAACTTCGTGACCAAGACGATCGACCTGCTCTGGAAGACGCCCAACCACGATCTCTCGTCGTCGGTCACCGGCTCGAGCGTCTTCGACTTCGAGGGCGATGGCAAAGCCGAGGTCATCTACAACGACGAGTGCTTCCTCTGGGTCTTCGACGGCGCGACCGGCGCGGTGCGCTTCGCGGCGCCGACCACGTCGTTCACCGGCACCGAGGCCTCGGTGGTGGCCGACGTCGACGGCGACGGCCGCGCCGAGATCCTGATGATCTCGAACGGCGCCGATCCGAGCAGCGCCGGCTGGGGCTGCATGGACGCGAGCGGCAACGCGGTCACGGTGAACGGCGTGAAGTGGACGCCGAGCTCGCTGCCGAACAAGTCGTACCGCGGGATCACGGCGTTCGGCGACGCGGCGAACGCGTGGGTCGGCACGCGCACGCTCTGGAGCGAGCACACCTACCACGTGTCGAACATCTGCGACGATCGCGACTCGGCGTGCCTCGCGCCCAACACCTACGGCGCCATCCCCAAGGTCGAGCAGACGGCGTGGTCGCTCCCGTGGCTGAACGACTTCCGCCAGAACGTGCAGGACAAGGGGATCTTCGACGCGCCCAACGCGACGGTGTCGCTCGACGTGCAGTGCGGCGTGCCGACGCACCTGATCGTCTCGCTGCGCAACGTCGGGCTCGCGTCGCTCCCGGCCGGCGTCGACGTCAACGTCTACGCTTGGAGCGGCGCCACCAAGACGCAGATCGGCAAGGTCACCTCGACGCAGGTGCTCCTCCCCGGCCAGACCGAGCCGATGCCGTTCACCGTCGATCCGACGATGGGCACACAGGACACGACCTACTCGGCGGGCGTGCTCGTCGATCCGGCGAGCCCGAAGTTCCAGCAGTGCCGCACCGACGACGACGACTCCGGCCAGGTGCGCGCGAAGTGCACGCAGTGAGCGCAGTGAGCGAGGAGGGGCCGAGCGGGATGCAGACCGAGCAGCCGGGGCGAGCCATGCAGACGTCCGACGTGGAGCTCGCGGCCTCTTACGACGCAGTGGTGGTGGGCGCGGGGACGGCGGGCGCGGCGGCGGCCCGCAGCCTCGCGCGCGCCGGGCTGCGCGTGCTCGTCGTCGACGCGCGCCCGCTCGACGGCGCCG
>CAIXWQ010001073.1 GCA_903923175.1 uncultured delta proteobacterium
GCGCCGACGCTGCACGCGCGCCGTGAGGCGCGGCGCGACGGGCGGGGCGCGCGCGGCTCAGCTGCGCCCGAGCGCCCGGATCTCGTCGTACAGGTAGATCACGCTCTTGATCCCGAGGTGGAAGTTCTCGAGATCGAGCCACTCGTTCGGCGCGTGCGCGTTCTCGTCGGGCTGGCCGAAGCCCATGAGCAGGCACGGCTTGCCGGTCCGATCGGCGATCGTGCGCACGAACGGGATCGAGCCCCCCTCGCGGATGAACACCGTCGGCCTGCCGAACGCGCGGCTGAACGCCCGCTTCGCCACGTCGAACACGGGGTGCTCGGTGGGCGCGAGGTAGGGGCGCCCGCCGTGCAGGAAGGTGACTTCGACCTCGACCCCCTTCGGTGCGAGGCGCTTCAGGTGCGTCTCGACGAGCCGCGAGATCTCCTCCGGATCCTGGTCGGGGACGAGGCGCGAGGAGAGCTTCGCCGACGCGGTCGCCGGCACGATCGTCTTCGAGCCGGGGCCCTGCCAGCCGCTCGAGAGGCCGTTGACCTCGAGGGTCGGCCGCGTCCAGAGGCGCTCGAGCGTCGTGAAGCCCTGCTCGCCGACCGCGGCGCGCGCGCCGGTCGACGCGAGGAACTCCTTCTCGTCGAACGGCAGCGACTCGATCTCGCGCCGCTCGCTCTCGGGGAGCGCGCGCACGCGATCGTAGAAGCCGGGGATGGTGACGTGCCCGCGCTCGTCGTGGAGCTTCGCGATGATCTCCGCGAGCGCGGTCGCCGGGTTGGGCACCCCGCCGCCGAAGGAGCCGCTGTGGCAGTCCAGCTTGTGCGCGGTGAGCTTCACGTCCCAGTACGCGATGCCGCGCAGCCCGACGCAGAGCGACGGGATCCCGCGCCCGAACATCGCGGTGTCGCTCACCACGACGTAGTCGGCGCGCAGGCGCTCCTCGTGCTCGCGCAGGATGCCGTCGAGGTGCTCGGAGCCGATCTCCTCTTCGCCCTCGACGATGAGCTTCAGGTTCACCGGCGGCTTGCCGCCGCCCGCCTTCACGAAGGCCTCGATGGCCTTCGCGTGGATGTAGACCTGCCCCTTGTCGTCGACCACGCCTCGCCCGTAGAGGCGCCCGTCGCGCACCGTCGGCTCGAACGGCGGCGAGCTCCACTGCTCGATCGGATCGACCGGCTGCACGTCGTGGTGGCCGTAGACGAGCACCGTCGGTAGCGCAGGGTCGACACGCCACTCGCCGAACGCCGCGGGGTGCCCGGGGGTCTCGATCACGGTCGCCTCGTCGGCGCCGAGCGCGCGGAACTGCGCGACCAGGAACTCGGCGGAGCGGCGCATCTCGCCCACGTGCGCGGGCGAGGAGGAGATCGAGGGGACGCGACACCACGCGGTCAGGTCGTCGACGAAGCGCGCGCGCTCGCGATCGACGAAGGCCAGCACGGCGTCGAGGTGGGGAGCGGTACGCGCGTCGGTCATCGGAGGGCGAACGCTAGCAGGCCGCGGAGTTCCTCCGAAACCCTCGACGCCACTCCGGCAGGTGACCTCGACCGTGCCGGCGAGCGAGGGTCCCCGTCGCGCAACGCCGCCTCTGCGGGCGGGAATTCACGCGTCGTCAGCGAGCTCCGCCGCGGGGGGGCATCGGCGTCCGACCGAACGGCGACGGGATCGGGAGCGGCGTCTTCACACTGTCGCGCTCGACGTCCGGGCCGAGCGCGAGCTCGAGCGCGGGCATCTGGACCGTGGGGACCTCCTGCTCGTACACGAGCGGCTCGGGCGGCGGCGGCGGCGTCGGGCGGCGCGACGACGGGGGCGGCGGCGGGGCGGACGCGCGCGGCGCGACCTCGGGGAGCATCGGCGTCGGCGCCAGCGGCTCGACCTCGAGCGGGATGCGCAGCGTGAACACGCTGCCGCGCTCCGGGCTCGACTCGATCGTGAGCTTGCCGCCGTGCAGCTCGACCAGCGCGCGCGTCAGCGAGAGCCCGAGGCCGAACCCGCCGTGGCGCCGGGAGCGCAGCGGCTCGTGGAACACGTCGACGATCTGGGCGAGATCCTTCTCGGGGATGGCGCCGGCCGCGTCGACGATCTCGACGGGCAGGATCGGCTCCTGGCGCTCGCCGCGGCCGCGCGCGAAGCGCACCCGGATCGCGCCGTGATCGACGAACTTCACCGCGTTCGACACCAGGTTCCACGCGGCCTGCGTCACCCGCGCGCCGTCGACCCAGACCGCGCCGAGCCCCGGATCGATCTCGCCGACGACCTCGATCGACTGCCCCGACTCGGCGTGCTTCTCGAGCGCCAGCTCGCGGCCGCGGCGCACGATCTCCGCGAGGATCTCGGAGGGCTCCACGTAGTCGGGCGCGAGCTCGAGCCGGTTGGCCTCGATCTTCGCCGCGTCGAGGATGTTCTCGATGAGCTCGAGCAGCTCGCGGCCGCGGCGCTCGATGATCGCCAGTGACTCGTGCTGCGTCGGCGCGAGCTCGGTGCTCTTCTGCAGGATGGCGACGAAGCCGAGGATGCCGTTGAGCGGGCTCCTCAGATCGTGGGACATCGACGCGAGGAACAGATCGCGCATGCGCTGGGCGCTCTCGCGCGCGTCGATCTCGCGCTCGCGGCCACGCGCGAATTCGCGGAAGCGCTCGGCGACGCGCTCGATCCCCATGCCGAGCTCGGCCACCGGGCCGAAGCGCGCCGGGCCCGCCACGCGCGTCTCGCCGCGCAGCACCTCGCGCGTGCCGAGCAGGCGTACCTCGCGCGTCGCGCCCCCGAGGTCCGAGGACACCGAGCCGCCGATCGCCCGGCCGGCCAGCGCCGCGATGCCGATCGCCGCGGCGGCGGCCAGCAGGTACGGCCAGACGTCGAGCGGCTCCATCGTGGGCTCGAAGCGCACGGTGGCGACGCCGTCTTCGAGCTTCGTGCGCAGGGTTCGCATGCCGCCGGCGCTCGGCTGCGCGCGATCGCGCCCGTCGACCTTCGCGTCGACCTTCGCGTCGTCGCTCGGCTCGGTGCGCTCGAACGTCACGCCGTAGCCGAGGTCCGAGACCGCGCCCGCGGCCGCTTCGCGCCCGGTGGGGCCGGCGTGCGCCTCGGGCTCCAGCACGCCGCGCGCGAGCGCCCAGGCGTCGTCGCGCCGGTGGCGCGTCTCGTACGCGCGCACGTGCGCGTTCGCCAGCAGCGCCGCGCCGAAGGCCACGAGCCCGACCGGGAGCACCACCGCGAGCAGCATGCGCTGCCGGACGCGCTGGCCTCGCGTGCCGAACATGCTGCGGAGCCCGGTGCGGGTGAGCTCGCTCTCCTGCTCGGTCGCCATCGCCTCCTCGGCGACGCGCCAGGGGATGGCCTCGAGCGTGCGCCCGACCAGCGCGCGCGCGACGACGTACAGCGGGATCGCCGTCGCCGCGTCGAGCACGACCGCCAGCGCCACGATGCCGATCTGCGACTCGGTGTCGACGAGCGAGGGGCGCGCGAACGGCGCGAGCGTGAGCGCGGCGAGCACCGCGGCCTGCAGCGCGAGCAGCACGACCCACGAGAGCGGCACGCCGTGCAGCCGATGGGCGAGCTGCGCGTCGATCTCGCCCGGCTTTCGCGCGTCGCCGAGCGAGCGCAGCGCCGCCGCGAGCGGCCGCAGGCGCAGCCAAGTCGTCGCCGCGCCGAGGAGCAGCACGGCCGGGTAGAGCCACGCGCTCTCGACGAGCGCCGCGATCGCGACCTCGGGCTCGAGCAGGAGCACCCCTGGCGCGAGCAGCACGAGCGTGACGAACCACGCGAGGCGGAAGCCGAGCGCCGACAGCTGCAGCCGCGTCTGCAGGCGCGAGAGCTCGTCGTTCACGGCCGCACCGAGGGGCTCGAGCCGGTCTCGTCGGCGAGCCCCGGCAGCTGCGGCATCGCCAGGGCGGGCAGGCTCGAGATCGGCGCGGCCGGCGCGCGCAGCGGCAGCTTGAGCACGAAGGTCGAGCCCTGATCGACGACGCTCTCGACCTGCAGCGAGCCCCCGTGCATCAGCGCGAGGCGCCGCGCGATCGCGAGCCCGAGGCCGGTGCCGCGCCGCCGCGCGCGCGCGTCGCCGCCCTGCCGGTACTCGTCGAAGATGGTCTCGCGCTCGGCCTTCGGGATTCCCGGGCCGGTGTCGCGCACGCGGATGTGGGCGTAGCGCGAGTCGGTCTCGAGCGAGACGACCACTTCGCCGCGCGGCGTGAACTTCAGCGCGTTGCCGACGAGGTTGGTCAGGATCTGTCGCACCCGCCGGCCGTCGACGTGCGCCCAGATCGCGGGCTGCGCCGCCGCGAGCCGCAGCTCCACCGGCTTGTCGCCGCGCGCGCCGCGCGCCTCGCGCAGCACCTTCTCGGCGATCGGCACGAGGTCGGTCGGCTCGCGCGCCAGGTGCAGCTGCTGCGAGGCGAGCGCCGAGAGCTCGAGGATGTCGTTGATGAGCGCGAGCAGGTGCAGCCCCGACTGCTTGATGACGGCGACCTCCTCGCGCGCCTCGCCCTCGAGCGGCCCGTCGACCTCCGAGAGCAGCACGTCGGCGAAGCCGAGGATGGCGTTCAGCGGCGAGCGCAGCTCGTGGCTCACGGTGGCGAGGAAGGTCGCCCGCTCGCGATCGATCTCCTCGATGCGCGCGAGCGTGTCGGCGTACCCCTTCTCGGCCGCCGCGAAGCGCTCGACGAGCCCGTTGAACGCCGCCGCGAGCTCGGCGACCTCGTCGAGCGAGCCGACCGGCACCATGTCCTGCGCGCGCCCCTCGCGCGCCCGATCGCGCGACGCGATCTCGCGCACGCGCAGGCCGAGCTCCTCGACGTCGACGCGCACGTCGCGCGCGACGGCCCAGGCCACCGCGGCCGCGATGCCCGTCAGCAGCGTCACGAGCGAGATCAGCGCCGTCACCAGCTCCCTCCGCCCCTCGGGCGGATCGGGGACGTCCACCGCCGCGATCACGCGCAGCACCATCGGCTGCGAGCTCCCCGTGAGGCGCAGGCTCGGCGGGTTGACCACCGCCTCGACGGCGTAGCGCGACAGGCCGTGCGCGCTCACGATCTCGCCCACCTTCGGCCGGTGCACGAGCTGCCCCGGGAGATCGTCGGGGAACGCGCCGCCCGACGCGTCCTCGAGCACGGTCCCCTTGTCGTCGACCAGCCACAGCGACGAGTCGCTGCGCCGCGCCGCGCGGTCGAGCAGATCGTGGCGCGCCGCGCTCGGCATCTCCGCGAGCCGCGCCGCGATCGCCGTCGCCAGCAGCTCGGCGCGGGCCGCGGCGCTGGCGTCGGCCTGCCGCGAGAGCCGGTCGAGACCGATCGCGCCCATCACCACGCCCAGCAGCACGCCGAGCACGATCACCGCGATCGGCGCCGGCGGCACGAGCGGCCACGTGCGTCGGTGCGCGGTCAGGACGAGGGGCTGGGCCTTCTTGGCGATGTCGGTGCTCGCGGGTTCGAGTCCTACCCGGAGCCGAGATTCTAGCGGTCGGCCGGCCCCCTGCGACGCGGCGCGGCGCCGTCGCCGTCGGCAGCGGAAACGTTCCCGAATCGTCGCTTTCGCGGTCGCCCAGCGGAGCAAGCCGCGTAAGCTCTTCCGCCGACGTGCGAGGCGTTCGCCCGCGCCGACCGCCGCACGTGCGTGCACCGCGTGCGTCGTCCGCGCGGCGTGCGCCGAGACGCGTCCGCCCGTCCTTCGCCGAGGAGCGCCCCCATGTCCAAGCCTGCCTTCCTTCGACTCGCCCGTGCCACGCGCGCCCTCCGTGCGGCCGCCCCCTCCGCTCTGCTGCTCGGCTCCGTCGGCTTCGCCGCCTGCTCGTCGAGCTCGGGCGGTGGCCCGGCCCAGGCGGCGCCCGGCTTCACCGCGGCGTTCGCGCTCCCCGCCAGCGGCGCGCCCGACTTCCTCGACGTGCCCTTCCCGAGCGATCTGAACGTCGCCGCCGACGGCACGATCAAGTTCGACTACGACCTCACGGGCAACGCGCCCAAGGGGCTCAACAAGATCTTCCCCTCGGGCAAAGGCGCCGAGTTCGCCGCCGAGTCGCTGGCCTATACGCGCGGCTGGGGCGTCTACGGCGGCGCGATCTTCGAGCTCGACAACGGCGCGCCCGACACCAGCAACTTCCCGACCGGCCAGGCCGGCGGCTGCGCGGGGCAGAGCGCGCCGGTGGTGTACGTGGATCTCGACGCCGGCAAGCCGGTCGACTGCCAGGCGAACTGGAACGACGACTCGGTCGCCGGGCAGGACGGCACGACGGCGGTGCTCACGGTGCGCACCGCGCGCGGCCTCGTGCTCCCCGAGAACCACAAGATCGCCATCCTGCTCACCACCGCGATCACCTCGAAGGGGGCGTCGGCCGCGACGCCGCTCGCGCCGACGGCGCAGTTCGCCGCGCTTCGCGACGGCACGCGCGGCTCGGCCGCCGAGCAGGCGTACGGCGCGGCCATCGACAAGGCCGTCGGCATCGGCGGCGTCGACAAATCGAAGATCGTCTCGGCCGCCGTCTACACCACCAGCAAGGTCACCGACGAGATCCGCCAGGCGCGCGAGCTCGCGCGCGCGGGCGCCGTGCCCGCCCTCAAGTGGGGCGCCGCCGACGTCGCGCCGGTGCAGCCCGTGAAGTTCACCGCCGAGTCGCCGCTCCCCACCGGCTGGACGGCCTCGCTCGACGATCTCTTCGGCAAGCCGACCCAGATCATGCTCGGCGGCAAGCTCGTCGACGACCCGAACTGGGGCTCCGACAACCCCGGCGTGCCGCACGACTCGATCGCCTCGATGGGCGTCGCGAGCTTCGATGCGCCGAGCTTCCTCGTCTACGGGCCCGGCAAGGACTTCGGCGTCCCCGAGAACGGCACCTGGTACCACGGCGCCGACGGCAAGGTCGCCATCAACCCCGCGGCGCCGACCGCGAAGATCTGGGTGACGTTCCTCGTGCCGAAGGGGGTCATGCCGGCCGCGGGCTGGCCGACCGTCGTGTTCCAGCACGGCATGGAGGGGCAGCGCGGCGACTGCCTGACGATCGCCAACAGCCTCGCCCGCCAGGGCTGGGCGACCGCGTCGATCGAGGTCGTCGAGCACGGCACGCGCGGCGACGACTCGACCAAGCGCGGCGACGCCAAGAGCGACTACGCGCGCTCCACCTCGACGTACAAGGGGCCCGACGGCTTCACCGACAAGACGGCCGACGGCAGCAACTTCCCGCCGAACCAGCTGTTCGGCAGCCTCTACCGCATCGCCGGCATGCGCGATCAGTTCAAGCAGTCGGCCATCGATCACACCACGCTGCGCCGCATCCTCGGCGCCTCGCCGACCCTCGACGGCCTCGCGAGCGGCGGCGCCACGCCGAAAATCGACGGCTCCAAGGTCGCGTACGTCGGCGACTCGCTCGGCGGCATCATCGGCGCGCTCACCGCCGGCATAGAGCCCGACCACGCGGGCTACGTGCTCGACGTGCCGGGCGCGGGCATCTTCACGGAGGTCGCCCCCGGCGCGCCGAAGATCTACGTGCTGCTCAAGGCGGCCGCGTCGCTGTTCTACGGCTACGACCGCACGCAGCTCCCGCCGTGGCACCCGGTGCTGCAGATCTTCCAGCACGTGATGGACGGCGGCGATCCCATCGCGGTCGCCGGCACCGTGATGTCACCCGTCGCCATCGGCGGCGCGACGCCGAAGCCGCGCAACGTGCTGATGATCGAGGTCCTCGCCGACGAGCTCGTGTCCAACAACGCCACCGAGGCGCTCGCGCGCGCCATGGGCGTGGCGATGGCGAAGCCGCACGCGCCGACCCTCCGCGCGCCGCTGGTCGAGGTCGACGGCGCCGCGGGCGTCCACGACACGCCGGCGATGGGCGTCACCGGGCTGGTCGTGCAGATGTACCCGGCCGAGCACGGCTCGAACCTGTTCAACAAGCACGGCTCGCGCAGCTACTCGAAGGACGGCCCCGACTTCTCCGACCTGCGGATGGATCCGTTCCCCAAGCTCGCCAACGATCTGCAGTTCACGCAGGACTACCTCGGCGCGCAGGCCGCGGCGCTCGGGTTCCTGACCGACGCGCTCGGCGGCAAGGCGCCGAACGTCACCTGGGCGACGGGGCCGGCGACGGTGACGGATCACTGACGACGGCCAGTGGGTTCGTGCCCGGTCTCGGCTCGTCGCCGGGCTCGGGCTCGGGCCCGCGTGCGGGCGCTTCCAGGAATCCCCGCTCGCTGGCGCTCGCGGTTGGCGCGGAGCGGGCGGACCGGGCTCGGGGTGTTCAGCCGCGCTTGAAGATGCGGCCGTAGTAGTCGCTCACCTCGGTGCCGGTGAGCCGCGTGAAGAACGTCGAGTAGCTCATCCAGATCGCGAGCCCGTTGAGATCGCGGAAGAGCGGCGGGAGGTAGTGCGGTGCCTTCACCACGCCGTCCTGCGCGCGCGCGTAGAGCACCGGCACGTCTTCGTGCGCGACCTTGCCGACGAACAGGAACGGGATGAGCTCGGGGCGATCGTGCTCGATGCACGCGCGGATGAACGCGTAGTTGAGGACGATCCCCTTCGAGTAGCAGATGTCCTTCGTGTAGGGCGCGCCGCCGGTCGTCGTGCCGCCGCGGAAAATGCGGCGCGTGGCGTTGAAGCACTCCTCTTCTTCGTAGCCCTCGGTGCGATACCAGTCGAAGACTTGGCAGAAGTCGGCGCCGTCCTCCGCCTTGTCGACGGCGAGCACGCGATCGTTCAACCGCCGCGCGCGGCGCGGGTAGGTGCGCAGCGTGAAGATCTCGAGGATCGCCGCGAGCCCCTCCTGCGCCGCGGTCGTGCGCGGCGGCCCCTTGCCGAGCCAGCGCGCCACCGGCTGCGAGGAGCCGTTGAGCGAGGTCGCGAGGTGCACCCAGCCTTCGTGCACCTCGAACAGATCGATGTCGCGCATCGAGAAGAGCGCGCCCTTGCGGATCTTCAGGTAGTCGCTGCCGGCGGCGGCGTCGGCGAACATGCCGTCGTCCTCCTCGACGCGCACCGTGCTCTCGCCGAAGTAGCCGGTGAGGCGGGCGTTGAGGATCTCGACGGCTTTCTGCGCGGGGACGTCGCGCTCCTTGCTCGGTCCGAGCTCGTCGGGGAGGTTGGTGAGCAGGTCGTAGAGCACGAACGCGCTGTCGCGCACCGACGTGCGGCCGTCGGGGTACTTGTCCTTCGGCGAGCCGTACAGCTTGCGTGACCAGCCGTAGAACAGCGGCGTGCCGCGCGCCTCGAGCATGCGCACCGTGTCGCGGTACTGCGCCGCGGTCGCCCGGAGGATGCGCGCGATCTCGTCCGACTCGGGGAGCTCGCGATCGACGTCGCGCAGGATGTCGTCGAACTCCGCGATCTTGGTGCGCGGGTCGTAGCCGAGGTCGATCCGCTGGTACCAGTCGGGCCCGACCTGCGGCGGCTCTTTGAAGCGCGACGCGCGGAACTTCTCCCAGATGGTCGGATCCCACTGGATGGCGTGCAGCACCCGCAGCGGCCGCTGCGCGTCCACGATGCGCTGCGAGAGGTTGGCGACGATCTCCTTGTACGAGCGCCACGGCCCGGCCGCCGGCGGGGGCGGTATGGTGGGCGTCTCGAGCATCGGCCGCGCGATCGGCGCCGCGATCGGATCGAGCGCGCGCGGCGTCCCCGGCGGCGGGCGCCCACCGCGCTTACCGCCCGGCCGCGGCTCCTCGGCCGGCGCGAGCGGAGCGATCTGAGGCAGCGCCGGCGGCTCCGGGATCGCCAGCGCCTCTCGCGCGGCCGCCCGCTCGCGCTTCGCCACCTCTCGCGGCGACTCGGGCGACGCGTCCGGCGCGGGCGTTGCGAGGGGCGTGTTCGCCGGCGGCGGCGGCTCGCGCGAGGCGGGCTCGCGGGCGGTGCGCGGGCGGACCTCCGGCTCCTCTTCTCCGCCGCGAGGCGCGGGGAGCAGGTTCGACGGGGTCCGCTCCCCCGGCGACTCCGGTCGACCCATCCACACATTATGTACGCCAAGTCCCCGATTCGAGCAATCTCCGCGTGCTCGACGCGGCGGAGTCCCGCGCCGAGATGCTCGCGAGTGCGTGCGGTCGCGTGCGGTCGCGTGCGGAGCGTCACGGCGCGCCTCGCCCTGCGCAGCCGTGCATCGAACCTCCCGCTCGTTCGTCCGTCTTGCGCGCCGGCGCCAGGTTCGCCAAACCTCGCCGCCCAGCCGTACTGCCCCGGAGGCACCATGAAGCGCTCGATCCTCGTCGCCACGTCCCTCGTCCTGGTCGCGTCCGCTTGCTACATCGAGGACCCCGCGCGCACCGGCACCGCCAACGGCCAGCCCGCGGCGACCGCGCAGCCGACGGCCGCGCAGCCGACGGCGACGACCGCGCCGCAGCCGACCTACGCGCCGCAGCCGACGGCGACGACCGCGCCGCAGCCGACGGCGACGACCGCGCCGCAGCCCACCGGCATGCCCACGGTGGTCGGTCCGGTGCCGACGATGCCCGCGCCGGGGACGACCCCCGCGCTCCCGCCCGGGCTCGCCATCCCCGGCGTGTGCGTGCCGATCGGCTCGTGGACCAAGCAGTTCGACAACGGCCTCCCCGCCAGCGGCACGGTGGAGATCGGCACGCCGATCATGTTCAACCAGTTCCCGGTCACCGACGGCGTCGTGGTCGTCAACGCCCCGGTCGGCACGCTCAAGGGGACGGGCGCCATGACCTCGACGAACGATCTCAGCATCGACGTCACCAACGGCGCCATCGTCGCGAGCTACACGTGCAAGTTCTCCGGCGCGAATTGCGGTCAGGGGGTCTGCACCATGACCAAGGGCGGCGTCGGCGGCTTCAAGCTCGTGAAGCGTTGAGCCCGACCGTCGCGGGGCGCCCACGCTCGCGGTTGACGTGCCCCGCACGGGTGTTACCAAACGAGTGTTCCCTCTGCGTGGCCCGTAAGCGGTCTTTAATGGATCCCTCGTAAGTTTTGAACCGGGGTCCGAACGTACGCCGTTGTGCAAGACCGGGATTTCTCACCGGGAAGCCTGCAGGCGTGCATCAAAGGATCCCACCTAGCACTTGCGGCTAGGGGTTCATTCTGACCAACCTTACGGCCGTCGCGGTACGGAACATTTTTTCGGGAGCGGCTCGCAGCGATGCGGGCCGCTCGTCTTTTTGTCCGGACACTCGCTCGTCTCTAGGCGAGGCGGAGGCGCCCGGCCTGGCACGAACCGGCTCAGCACGGCTTGTCCCGGGGCAACCCTCGCCGCGACGATTTCGGCTGCGGACGCTTCGAGGTCGGTTGGCACGAGGTTCGGATAGCACCGCGCTTGGACCGCGCCGTCGCGCCCAAGGTACGATGACGGTCCCCTCCGCCGGAGCTCCGTCGGTGAGGCTTCGCGCCGCGTGCAGCCGCACGCGTGCCGAGGGTCCGTGTCGCTCTCGCATCGAGGCAGCCCATGTCGTCGCCCGCTTCTCTTGCTCGCGCCCGTCGCGTCGTCACGTTCTTCGCCGCCGCCGGCTCGCTCTCCGCGCTCTTCGTAGCGGCGGGGTGTGGGCGATCGGACATCGGCGACCCGCTCTATTACGAGGCGCCGGACTCCGGCCCGACCGCCTGCAAGACCACGGCGGACTGCGACGACAAGAACGCCTGCACCGACGACGCGTGCGGCAAGGACGGCTTCTGCACGCACACCGTCCGCGACCAGGATCACGACGGCTACGGCGACCACCTGTGCGGCGGCACCGACTGCGACGACACGAACAAGAGCGCGCACCCGGGCGCGGTCGAGGCCTGCACCGACGGCGTCGACAACGACTGCAACGGCCTCGCCGACTGCAAGGACGTCGTGGCCTGCTCGGGCGACCCGTCCTGCAACGGCACCTGCGTGCCGGACCCGATCGGCGGCGCGGGCGGCGTCGAGCGCAACTGCGTCGACACGCGTGACAACGACTGCAACGCGCTGAGCGACTGCGCCGACCCGGCGTGCAAGGCGCAGCCGGTCTGCCGCGGCACCTGCGCGCCGACGGGCCAGGAGAACTGCAACAACGGGCTCGACGACGACTGCAACGGCCTCATCGACTGCCAGGATCCGGTGTGCGCAGGCTCTCCGAGCTGCGGCACCTGCACCGGCGCCGAGGTCTGCGGCAACGGCAAGGACGACGACTGCAACGGCCTGACCGACTGCCAGGACCCGGTCTGCAAGGCCGATCCGCGTTGCGGCACGTGCGCGACCAGCGAGACGAGCTGCAGCTACGGCGACGACGACGCCTGCTACGGGCTGACCGACTGCGCCGACCCCGGCTGCGCGAAGGACGCCGCCTGCGCGGTGTGCGCGCCGACCGAGACGAGCTGCACGAACGGCAAGGACGACGACTGCAACGGGCTCATCGACTGCAAGGATCCGGCGTGCGCGACGAACGCGGCCTGCCAGAGCTGCGGCACGGTCGAGATCTGCGGCAACGGCAAGGACGACGACTGCAACGGCCTGACCGACTGCGCCGACGGAGCCTGCAAGGCGCTGCCCGCGTGCACCGTCTGCGGCCCGGTCGAGATCTGCAACAACGGCAAGGACGACGACTGCAACGGCCTGCAGGACTGCGCGGACCCGAACTGCAAGACCGACCCGAGCTGCACGGTGTGCGGGCCGGTGGAGATCTGCGGCAACGGCAAGGACGACGATTGCAACGGCTTCGCCGACTGCGCCGACAAGGCCTGCGCGGGCTCGACCGGCTGCTCGGTCTGCTCCAGCAGCGAGACGAGCTGCACCGATGGGGTCGACAACGACTGCAACGGCTTCACCGACTGCAAGGATCCGGCGTGCGCCACCAACCCGGCCTGCGTCGTCTGCGCGAAGACCGAGACGAGCTGCACGGACGGCAAGGACAACGACTGCAACGGGCTGACCGACTGCAAGGACCCGGCGTGCAAGACGAACCCGGCCTGCGTCGTCTGCGCGCCGACCGAGACGAACTGCGCCGACGGCATCGACAACGACTGCAACGGCCTGACCGACTGCAAGGATCCGGCGTGCAAGGCCGCCTCGAACTGCGGCAGCTGCGGCGCGACCGAGATCTGCGGCAACGGTAAGGACGACGACTGCAACGGGCTGAGCGACTGCGCCGATCCCGCCTGCAAGACGTTCCCCGCCTGCGCCGGCTGCGGCACCAAGGAGATCTGCGGCAACGGCAAGGACGACGACTGCAACGGCCTCGCCGACTGCAGCGATCCGGCGTGCAAGGCGGATCCGACCTGCACCTGCGGCTCGGTGGAGATCTGCGGCAACGGCAAGGACGACGACTGCAACGGCAAGACCGACTGCCAGGACACGACCTGCGCCTCGACCGCCGCCTGCACCTGCCGCCTCAAGCGCGAGAACTGCGGCAACAAGGTCGACGACAACTGCAACGGGCTCGTCGACTGCTTCGACCCCGAGTGCGCGACCGACGCGGCCTGCCTCTGCATCCCCGGCACGCCCGAGAACTGCACCAACGGCAAGGACGACAACTGCAACGGGCTCGTCGACTGCGCCGACCCGCTCTGCGCGTCCGACGCCGCCTGCACGACGTGCGTCCAGGAGATCTGCAACGACGGCAAGGACAACAACTGCAACCAGAAGATCGACTGCGAGGACGTCGCCTGCGCGCTCGACGCGAACTGCAAGTTCAAGGTCGAGGTCTGCGACAACTTCAAGGACGACAACGCGAACGGCCTGGTCGACTGCGACGACCCGAGCTGCTTCGCGAGCACCTGGTGCGTGACCCGTCACGAGAACTGCTCGACCGCGCTCACCGTGACCGCGAGCGGCACGTACTTCGGTGACACGTCGAACTTCTGGAGCCACACCTCGGGGACCTGCGGCGGCATGGCCGGCGAGGCGGTCTTCCGCATCGTGCTGAGCGGGCCGGCGCACGTGCGCATCGACTCCGCGGGCACGCCCTTCCCGCCGCTCGACTCGACGATCTACATGCGCCACGGCGCGTGCGGCGCGGGCTACCAGATCGGCTGCGACGACGACTCCGGCGGCAACCACGCGGGCATGCTCGACTGGGCCGTGACGAAGGCCGGCACGTACTACGCGTTCATGGACGGCTTCACCTACCAGGACGGCGGCAAGTACCAGTTCAACATCACGATCGACTACGCCCTCAAGGAGATCTGCAACGACAAGGTCGACAACGACGACAACGGCTACGCCGACTGCGCCGACCCGGCCTGCAAGACGTTCGCCGGGTGCGCGGGCGCGACCCCGGAGATCGGCGTGAAGGCCTGCACGGACGGCATCGACAACGACAAGGACGGCCTGGCCGACTGCGCCGACCCCGACTGCAAGGCGAGCCAGTACTACGGCACCGAGTGCTGCAACGGCATCGACGACAACGGCAACGGCATCGTCGACGAGTACGCCTGCCACTGCGCGCCGGGGACGAAGTGCGACTCGCCGGGCTACATCTGCAACTGGACGACGACCGAGTCGTGCGCGCCGTCGTGCGCGTTGGTCGTGGGCGCGAGCATCTGCCCCGCGGTCGCGCCGGGCACGTCGTGCGACACGGCCTCCGGGCAGTGCATCTGGCCGACCGGCGGCTGATCGGCTGAACCTCACCCCCCGGCCCCCTCTCCGCAGGCGGAGAGGGGGAGGGCGCTCCGTGCCTTGGCGCGAGGGGTGAGGTGCCCCTGCCGGGCCGCTTCTCATTGGGCTCGCCGCGGTCCGGGCGCGAGCCGCGGGGGCGTGAGGTGAGGTCCGCCCGGATCTGCTGCTAAACTTCGTTCAATGGACCCGAACGCGGCGAAACCGAAGGTCATCCTCCGTCACTGCGACGCCTACGACGTCGAGCGGATCCGCAAGATCGTCCGCGAGGGGCTCGAGGAGCTAGGCCTGCGCCCGTCGGGCCGCACGCTCGTGAAGCCGAACCTCGTGGCCTCCGGGCCGCTCTTCGAGCATGCGCACACGCGGCCCGAGTTCGGTGAAGGCGTGCTCCTCGCGCTGCGCGATCGCGACGGCGGCATGACCGAGCTCGCGGTCGGCGAGCGGTGCGGCATCACCATCCCCACGCGCATGGCGTTCGAGGGCTCGGGCTTCGACGCCGTCGTGAAGCGGCTCGGGGTGAAGCACTACTACTTCGAGGAGGAGCCGCAGGTCGAGATCCCGCTCACGCACGAGGGGCGCCTGCGCGACTACCTCTTCACGCCGGAGCCGGTCGCGAAGGCGGACTTCTTCGTGAACATCCCGAAGTTCAAGGCGCACCCGTGGACCACGGTCACCTTCTCGATGAAGAACTACATCGGGATCCAGGACGACCGCCACCGGCTGATCGATCACGATCACCGGCTCAACGAGAAGGTCGCCGACCTGCAGCACATCGTGCAGCCGAAGTTCATCGCCATCGACGCGATCCTCGCCGGCGAAGGGCGGATGCTCACGCCGCGCGCGTTCCCGCTGAACCTCGTGATCATGGGGAACAACCAGGCCGCGTTCGACGCCGTCTGCGCGCGCATCATCGGCGTCGACCCGCACGACGTGGAGCACCTCGAGATCGCGAGCAAGCGCGGCTTCGGCCCGCTCGACCTCGAGTACATCGAGCTGTCGGGCGACGTGACCTTCGAGGAGGCCCGCAAGCGCGCGCACGGCTTCGAGGTCGGGCTGGTGCGCGTCGAGAAGTACTTCGAGGGGACGCAGATCACCGCCTACGCCGGCCCGCCGCCGGACGCCGAGCAGGTCGACTACTGCTGGGGCGGCTGCCCCGGCGCGATGGAGGAGGCGATCGAGATCCTGCGCCTCTTCGACGAGCACATCGACGGCAAGATGCCGCACATCCACGTCGTCTTCGGCGCCTACAAGGGGCACATCGACGCGAAGCCCGGCGACAAGGTCGTGTTCATCGGCGACTGCGCGTCGTGGGAGGGGAGCCTCGGCGGCGAGCTCGTGCAGATCCGCAACGACTACAAGGATCGCAGCACGAAGGATCCGCACCACGCGAAGCACGACGACATCTACGCGAAGATGCTCGGCGTCACGACGCGCCTCACCATGGCGCGCAACAAGCAGCACCTGCGGCTGCACGGCTGCCCCGTGAGCGTGGCCGAGCAGGTGCTCACGCTCGTCGGGCTCACGCCGGGCGCGAAGAACCCCTACTTCGACGGGCAGCAGGTCGTCGAATTCAACAAGGCCTACCTGAGCTGGCGCGCCGCCACGGCGGCCAAGCGCCTGCGCGGTGTTCCCTACCAGAAGCCCGGTCACTGCCACCGCGGCGAGGGCGCGCCGAAGCTCGAGAAGGGCACGGCGCGCTACCTCGACGGGGACGCCGAGGAGTGAGCGGGGCAGGGTAGGGCGTGCTCGCGAAGCTCTCCGCCGTCCTCGACCTCGGCGCGCGCGCCGGCGGGCTCGGCGCGCACCTCCGCGAGC
>CAIXWQ010001074.1 GCA_903923175.1 uncultured delta proteobacterium
CGTTGAAGGATGCGGCGTCGGGAGAGCGCGTGAGCCGAAACTGATGCGGTTGATCGGAAACGATCTCCACCGCGTACTCCAACCCGAAGAGAGTCGCGTTCCATCCCCTGGCTTCGCTCGCCCGCATGTGCAGCGCGAATCCAGGGCCGAATGACATCGAGATCGAGCGGCCTTTTGGCATTTCGCGGGGCCCGCTTTCCGTTTGCGCTGCGGCGCGCGGAGCGCTCGCCGCGGGAAGCGGAATGACGAGCCGGTCACGCCAGGCGAATTCGTCGCTGATTCGCGCGAATCCGGCCTCGAGCTTCTCCGGCAAGCTAGCGCCCATGAGCGTGCGGACTGCGGCGGCGCCAAGCCTCGCCTCCGGTGGCCCGCCGACGGACGCGATCAGGTTCGCTACCGGTACGGCTGGCACAGTGTGTACGTCCAGCTGATTGCGGTCGATGCCCGCCCACGTCGAGTACCAAATGTAGTCGGCAATTGTGCGAAGTCGGACTGCTTGGATCGGCTCCTGCGGCCGATCCACGAACACCTCGCGTAGGCTGTCGAACCCGTCGCTCCAGCTCACGTCACCAGTCGAGAAGACAACTGAGCAGACCTCGGCGTCGTAGCGGCCCGCGCCGAGCAAGCCACGACGAGCGTAGACGTACATCGCGAGGACGTCGCACCGCTCAACCGCGAGCGTATAGGGGCTTTCGTGCGTGCAGAGGGCGAGCGCTTCCTGCTCGAGGTCGCGCACGAGCGCTTTGAGTGAGCTGTCGTCGGCAACCTCGGCGCCGCGCTCGGTCGCGAGCGCGTCCGCTCGGGCTCTTCCGGCGAAGATGCGCGCGAGCACGTAGGGAGCTCTGCGAGGGTCCCCGCTCTTGAGGTCACGGAGCGCACTGCCGAGCCAAGCGTCGAGATCGTCAGCGTTGTCTACGACGCGTCCGGCTTCTGCGCCCGAGAGCCGCGCACCCGCAGCGAGCGCGCCGGTGAGGCGCTCGTACGAGATGCGGACCTTTCCGACACGAGTGTCGAAGAGCTCTCGATGGCGCCGACCCTCCTGATCGGCCAGCGCACGTTCGACATTCTCGAAGCCGTTCAGCAGGTCGCCATGTAGGGCCGCTAGCCGATCGGCCAGCTGCGCCTGGCCGCTCGCGAGGACGGCGAGGACCCGCCCTTGCTCGCTCAGCAGCGTGTCCAGTCGACGAAAGCCGATCGAGACGGACTCGCCGAGCGCGGCCACGTCCTCACGCACCCTGTGAAGTTGATAGGCGTTGAAGATTCCGACGCCGAGGTTGAGGAGTCCGAGCGCGAGATCCGCTCCGGGCAGCAGATTGCTCGCCGGAACAACACTTTGAATCGCCCGGTTGCTTGGCAGATGACGCGTCGCGAGTGTTCCTGCGCGTCCCTGTTCGACGACGTAGTCCGTGAGACGCCCGCCAGCGAAAGGATATGGTCGAACCGCGTCGATCATCCGAAGCCTCCTAAAACCTGATCGTACCGTTCTTGGGAGCGCACAGGGAAGTGGAGACGCGTCGTCGAGGGGGGCCCGACCTGGTGAGGCTGAAGCCCCAACTCTTCGACGCGGGGTATGGCCGCTCGGTTCGTGGAGCGCGTCGAGGTGCGGTGGACGGCCGTGATGGCTGCCAACTACGGCCTCCGTCGGTGACTGCGTCGCCAGCGGGACCGCCGCGGCCGGTACGGCTCGGGGCGAATTACGAGCGCCCAACACGGCCAATGTCTCCCTACCGCGCGACGTGCGCCTGCGCGACCCACGCCGCCGTGGCCGTGGCGCACTCCGCCGTCACCTCGCCGTTCCGTGGCCCTCTCAGCTGCGCGACGAACGCCCGGCCATCGCGCACGCGGACCTCCAGCGTCGCCGGCGGA
>CAIXWQ010001075.1 GCA_903923175.1 uncultured delta proteobacterium
AAAGCCGGAAAGCCCGCCGGCGACGCCGACGGGCCTTCCTGTCTCACACGCGCGGGATCACTTCTTCGGCGCGGTCGTCGTCGCCGGGGCGGGCGTCGTCGGCTTGGCCGGCGGCGTCGCGGGCTTCGCCGGAGGCGGCGTCGCGGGCTTCGCCGGGGGCGTCGCGGGCTTCGCCGGGGGCGTCGCAGGCTTCGCCGGGGGCGTCGCAGGCTTCGCCGGGGGCGGCGTCGTCGTGGTGTCGCCCGGCTTGCCGTCCTCGGTGATGTGGAACTCCACGCGGCGGTTGTCCTGACGACCCACCTCGGTGTCGTTCGGGGCGATCGGCTTCTCCTGGCCCCAGCCCTTGGCCTCCATGCGCTTCTTGTCGATGCCGCGCTTCACGAGCGCCGCCATGACCGAGTTCGCGCGCTGCTGGCTGAGCCCCTTGTTGTAGCCGGCGTTCCCCTGGTTGTCGGTGTGCCCCTCGACCCGGACGTGCTTGATCTCCGGGTGGTCCTTCAGGGTCTTCGCGACCATGTCGAGGATCTCGTCCGACTCCTTCAGGATGACGGCGCTCGCCGTCTTGAACTTCACCTGCTCGAAGATGCGGATCTGGCCGTTCATGACGGCGACCTTCGGGCAGCCGTTCTTCTTCGGGTCGCTGTTCGGCGGGCCGGCGACGTCCGGGCACGCGTCGACGTCGTCGAGGATGCCGTCGCCGTCACGGTCCGGCGGGCAGCCGTTGCGCTTCGGATCCTCGCTCTTCACGCCCTTGACGTCGGGGCACGCGTCGACGTCGTCGTAGATGCCGTCGCCGTCGCGGTCGGGCGGGCAGCCGTTCTTCGTCGCGTCGGCGTTCGCGACGCCCTTGAGGTCGGGGCACGCGTCCTGCGCGTCCGGGATGCCGTCGTTGTCGCGGTCGGCCGGGCAGCCGTTCTTCTTCGGATCTGCGTCGGCCACGCCCTTGACGTCGGGGCAGGCGTCGTCCTTGTCGAGGATGCCGTCCTCGTCGCGATCGGCCGGGCAGCCGTTCTTCTTCGGGTCGTTGTTCGCGACGCCGGGGACCGCGGGGCACGCGTCCTTCGAGTCGACGATGCCGTCGCCGTCCGAGTCCTTCTCGGGGGGCGGGGGCGGCGCTTCCTTGCCGGGGAGCGGGGCCCACTCGAGCGAGGCGAGCGTGCGGAACGCCGCGGTGCCGCTGGCGTGCGAGATGCCCGGGCCGGCGGCGAGGCCGACGACGAAGTCGCCCGCGCGATAGTGGCCGCCGATGAGGAGCGAGCCGGGGACGTACGCCTTGTTGGTGATCGTCGGGCCGTTGTTGACCGCGAACGAGCCCATGATCTCGGGCCCGAGGATCAGGTTGCCGTCGAGGACCTTCACGCCGGCGGACGCGCCCCACGTGATCTCGTTGCCGATCGGCGTGAGCACGTACGACTGCTGATCGCCGGAGATGCCGCGGTAGAGGTACCCCGCGCGCGCCGAGTACGTGAACATGTCGACGTCGCCGGCGACGTTGACGTGCGGCTGGATCTTGAACTTCTCGTCGCCCGTGAAGTTGTTGGCCTTGCCGGTGGGGGCCCAGAACTGCAGGCCGATGGCGAGGCGGAAGGCGCCGTGGGCGTCGCCGAGGAGCCGCGCCTGCGCGTTGAGGCGCAGGTCACCGACGTTGAAGCTGTTCTTCGGCGCCGCGTACGAGCTGCCGTCGAAGCGGTTGACGTCGGAGCCGCTGTCGACGGCGTAGATCGGGAGGTTGAAGCCGAGCTGGAAGCGCCCCGCGAGGGTGAGCGCGGCGCCGAGGTGCAGCGCGAGCTGGTTCTCGACGTTCGCCACGAGAGCGCCGCCGTCGGTCGCCGACTGGCGAATCTGCTGCGGCTTGTAGCCCCAGTCCGCGATGAGCCCGGCGGCGGGCTGCACCTTGCCGTCGAAGTCGAGCGACTCGCTCGAGAACCACTGGCTCCCGCGCTCCGAGGGCTCGTAGCGGTTCATCCCGTACCCCTTCACGGGGTCGGCGGCGCCTGCGTCGCCCGCGGCGACGAGGCCGAGCGCGAGGGTGGACGAAGCGACGAGAAGCGATGCGCGGAGGCGTCTGGACATATCGGACCTCTGAAGAAGGGTTGCCAGGCCGCGCGAAATCGAGCGGCGTCCGCGCGTTGGGCGCGGGGCGGGCGACGGGGCCGCAGTCAGGACTTCGACGACGGCGGCCGCCCGGCAGCAAACGGCGGACCAGCAGGCACGACGCCGAGAGAATCCTCGACGACGTGCCGACGAAAGGAGGCTTCGGCCCCGCTGACGACGAGCGCGCGCGGAAGTGGAAGCCCCACTCAGACGGCGGGATAGCCGCAGTGATTCAGGGACGCGAGCGACAAGCGTCCGCGGAGCGCGCGGGTGCGCGCAAGATTCGCGCATCGGCGCGTCGTCCCCTGCGACGAGCCGCGCGCAACCGTTGCGATTTGCAACGAATCCACGCCGTGCGAGTCAAGCGCACGTAAAGCGGCTTCACGCGCGCTCGTCGCCGTTGAGTCCGTATCGTTCGAGCTTGCGATAGAGCGTCGTGCGATCGAACCCGAGCACCTTGGCCGCGATCGTCTTGTTGCCGCCGACGGCGTCGAGCACCCGCCGGATGTAGCGGCGCTCGACCTCGTCCATGGTGACGAGCTCGCCAGCGTCTCCTTCTGGGAGCACGGCCGCGGGCCGGCGCGCGTCGCGCACCTTCTCGGGGAGGTCCTCGACGCCGAGCTCCTCGAGGCGCGTGAGCACCACCGCGCGCTCGACGCAGTTCTGAAGCTCACGCACGTTGCCCGGCCAGCCGTACGCGAGGAGCCGCTCGGCGACCGCGGGCGAGACGCCGCGCACCGGCTTGCTCATGCGCTTGGCGAAGTGCTCGACGAAATGCTGCGCGAGGAGGAGCACGTCGTTGCCGCGCTCGCGCAGCGCGGGGAGCTCGATCGGGATCACCGCGAGTCGGTAGTAGAGGTCCTCGCGGAAGCGCTTCTCGCGCATCGCGCCCTGCAGATCGACGTTGGTCGCCGCGATGATGCGCACGTCGATCGGGACTTCTTTGGTGGCCCCGAGCGGGCGGATCTGGCGCTCCTGCAGCGCGCGCAGCAGCTTCGGCTGCAGCTCGGAGGGGATCTCGCCGATCTCGTCGAGGAAGAGCGTGCCGCCGCTGGCGAGCGCGAAGAGCCCCGTCTTCGCGGCACGCGCGTCGGTGAACGCGCCCTTGGTGTGGCCGAAGAGCTCGCTCTCGAGGAGCGTGCCCGGCAGCGCGGCGCAGTTCACCGCGACGAAGGGGCCCGCCTGGCGCTTGCTGCGGCAGTGGATGGCCCGCGCGACCACCTCCTTGCCGGTGCCGCTCTCGCCGGTGAGCAGCACCGAGGCGTCGCTCTCGGCGACGCGCTCGACCAGCTCGTAGACGCGCTTCATCGGCGGGCTCTCGCCGACCAGATCGCGCCGCGGCGAGAGCTCGCGCGTGGCGACCCGAAGCCTGCGGACCTCGTCGCGCAGGGCGCGGTCGCGCACGGCGCGCTCCAGCGCCACGATCAGCGCGGGGATGGCGGGCGGCTTCACCAGGAAGTCGAACGCGCCGGCGCGGATGGCGGCGATCGCGGTGTCGAGGCGCCCGTGCGCCGTCAGCACGATCACCGGCAGATCGGGGAGGTGGTCGGCGAGCCTGCGGCAGAGCTCGATGCCGTCGAACCCGGGCAGGTGCAGATCGGTCAGCACGACGTCGAAGGCCTCGGCCTCGGCCAGCGCGAGCCCCTCCTCCGCGGAACCGCGGGCGCTCACCTCGAACTGAGGGAGGCTCGCGACGAGGAGGGCCGCGACGGCGGGGTCGTCCTCGACGAGGAGGACTCGTGGGCGCCGGACACTCGACGCCGAACGCGATTCACCGAGGTTGCTGGCTTCCACGCGGGCGCCAATGTACCACCTTTGCATGCGCCCCTTCGAGCGGGCCTCTGGGACGTCACGGATACCCTCCCGCCGTCTCCGGTCCGCTCGGTCGGCGAGCCGCGCCGGAGCGTGCGCCCCATGAGCGAGGAGCTCGATCCCGAGGTCGAAGAGGCGATCGCCGCCCTGCGCGTGGCGTACGTGCGCGAGCTCGGCCCGAAGCTCGAGGAGGTCGCGCAGGCGATCGCCAGCCTGCGCGGCGCGCGGGGCGCGGCGGCCGAGCTCCAGCTCGCCTATCGCCTCGCACACCGATTGTACGGGAGCGCGGGCGCATACGGCCTGGGCGACGTGGCCGCCCCCCTCGGGGTCATCGAGGCGCAGCTCTACTCGGCCGTCGAAGCGGAGCTCGTCACCGACGAGGTGTGGTGGTCCGCGGTCGACGCCGCGCTCGCCGCGGCGCTCCGGGCCGGCCGGGCGCGCTGCGCCGAGCCTTAATTGCCGAAGAACCGCCTAGGACGAACGCCCGGCGAAAGAACTTCAACCCCCCCAGGGTACCGCTGATACGCATTTGCCACGCGCGCGACACGGGGTCGTGGCGAACCCGAGGGGGGTGGCGGATGGCAGCGGCGATCGCGAGCGAGGCGACGACGGGTGGCTCGAAGCAGTGGACCGCGCCGGGGCCAGGGCCCTGGGAGGCCGAGTCCGCACACTTCCCGAGGCCGATTCCGCGCTTCGGTCGCGAGAAGTTCGTCGCCGGCTTCATGGCCGGGTTCGCCGAGTCGACCGCGCGCTACGGGCTGCTCCTGAGCCACTTCGAGATCGGGATCGTGAACGACTTCTGGTACCAGCAGCCCGCCGCGTTCGGCGCGCCGAAGGGGGCGAAGGGGCCGCCGCCGAAGCCGATCCTGTGGCTCCTCACGCGCCTGCACCCCAAGCTGCGCGCGCGCATCCACGACAGCGGCGCGGCGTTCGCGGAGAAGCGCTGGCGCGAGGATCTCGCGCGGTGGGACGGCGAGGACAAGCCGAACGCGCTCGCGGCGCACAAGCGGCTGCTGGCAATCGAGCCCGGCTCGCTCGACGACCAGGCGCTCGGTGACCACCTCGCCGCGTGCGAGACGCACCTCGGCGCGATGATCCAGCTGCACCACCGCTACACGATCACGTCGACCATCCCGACGGGCGACCTCCTCGTGCACGTGTCCGATTGGACGGGGAAGCCCGTGGGCGCGATCCTCGCGACGCTGCGCGGGTCGACGCCGATGTCGAACGGGTTCTCGAGCGGCGAGCTCGCGGCGCTCGCGCAGGCCATCCGCGCGGACGACGCGGCGAAGGCGCTGCTCGCCTCGCGCGCGGAGCCGCTCGCGCTCCTCGACGGGCTACGCGCGGCCGACGGCGCGACCGGCGAGGCGGCGCGCGCGCTGCTCGACCTCGTGTGGCACCGCGCGGTCGGCTACCAGATCAGCGAGCGGGCGACCGGCGAGATGCCGGAGCTGATCGTCTCCGCGATCCGCGCGGCGACCTCGGAGGCGGGGGCGCACGCGACGGCCGACGACTCGGTCGCCAAGATCGCCGCGCTGCGCGAGGAGATCCCGGCCGCGCACCGCGCGCGCTTCGACGAGCTGCTCGCGGAGGCGCGCAGCATCAACCGGCTGCGCGACGAGCGCGGCTTGTACGCCGACTGCTGGGCCGTGGGCATCGCGCGACGAGGGTTGCTCGAGGCGGGCCGCCGCCTGACCGAGCGCGGGAGGCTCGGCGCGAAGGAGCACGCGGTCGATCTCTCGCTCCAGGAGCTGCGCTGGCTGCTCGAAGGCAAAGGGGGGCCGAGCGCAGCGGAGATCGCGAGCCGCGCCGAGTGGCGCGTGTCGAAATCCGTGGCCGACGTGCCCGCGTTCCTGGGCGGCACGCCCGCGGGGCCGCCCGACCCGTCGCTCCTGCCGGCGAAAGCGCGGCGCGCGGCGCGCTCGGTCGACGCGGTGCTCTCGAACCTCTTCGGCGAGACCGATCGCACCTCGACGGCCGAGGTCGTGCGCGGCATCTCGGTCAACGAGGGGGTGTACGAAGGGACGGCGCGGCTGATCACCGACGCCTCGGAATTCGGGCGGCTGCAGCAAGGGGACGTGCTCGTCACCCGCGCGACGGCGCCGTATTTCAACGTCGTGCTGCCGCTGCTGGGCGCGCTCGTCACCGATCGCGGCGGTCAGCTGTGCCACGCCGCCATCGTGGCGCGCGAGTACGGCATCCCGGGCGTGGTCGGCACCAAGGAGGCGACCACGCGCATCCCCGACGGCGCGCGGGTGCGGGTCGACGGGCGCAGCGGCGAAGTCACCATCCTGTCGCGCCCATGAGCCACGCGAGGTTGACGCCGCTCGCCGAGGTCTCGGACGAGCGCAGCTACGGCGGCAAGGCGACGCAGCTCGGCGCGGCGATCCGCGCGGAGCTGCCGGTGCCCGACGGGGTCGCCATCGGCTCGCGCGAGGTCGCCGGGGCGCGCCTGGATCGCGCCGGGCTCGCCGCGTGCCTCGCGCGGCTCGGCGGGCTCGTCGCGGTGCGCTCGTCGGCGGTCGGGGAGGACTCGGCGACCGCGAGCTTCGCCGGGCAGCACGCGACGGTGCTCGGGGTGCGCGACGTCGACGGTCTGGTCGCCGCGCTCGACGAGGTGGTCGACTCGGCGCACAGCGAGGCGGCCATCACCTACCGCCGCAAGCTCGGGCTCGACCCCGATCCGCGCATGGCGATCGTGGTGCAGAAGCTCGCGCGCGCCGACGTCGCCGGGGTGCTCTTCTCGCGCAACCCGGTCACGCGCGCCGACGAGCGCGTGATCGAGGCGACGTGGGGGCTCGGCGAGGCGGTGGTGCAGGGGCTCGTGACGCCGGATCGCTACCGCCTGCTGCGCGGCGGACGCGTGCTCGAGCGCGCGCCGGGCGAGAAGGACGTGTCGATCCGCTGGTCCGACCGCGGCGGCAGCCACGAGGTGCCGGTGGCGCCCGAGCTCGTCGAGGCGCTGTGCCTCGACGACGCGCAGCTCGGCGCGCTCGACGCGTTGGCGACGCGTTGCGAGCAGGTGTTCGGCGGCACGCAGGATCTCGAGTTCGCCTTCGAGGACCGGACGCTCTTCCTGCTCCAGCGCCGGGCGATCACGCGTGGATGACGCGGCGAAGTCCTTCGCGCCCGCGTCGCCTGCCGCGCCGATGGCCCGCGGGCTCATCGCCGCGACCGCGCTCGCCGCCGCGCTCTCGCCGCTCAACTCGACGATGCTCTCGGTGGCGGTCGGGCCGATCGGCAAGAGCCTCGCGACCGACGACGCGACCGTCACGCGCGCGCTGGTGACGAGCTACCTCGTGACGTCGATCGTGATGCAGGCCCCCGGCGGCAAGCTCGGCGATCGGCTCGGGCACCGGCGCGCCGTCGCCCTCGGACAGCTCGCGTTCGCCCTCGGCTCGGTGCTCGCCGCCCTCTCGCCCTGGCTCGGCGGGCTGATGGTCGCGCGCGTCGCGATGGCGTCGGCGGGCGCGATGATCGTGCCGAGCGCGACGGCGATGCTCCGCACCGAGCTGCCGGCGCGCGTGCGCGGGCGGGCCTTCGGCGTCTTCGGCGCGGTGATGGCGCTCGCGGCGGCGATCGGCCCGCCGCTCGGCGGCCAGCTCAGCGCCTGGTTCGGCTGGCGGTCGATCTTCGCGGTGAACCTGGTGCTGCTGCCGATCTCGGCCTGGCTCGCGGGGCGCCCGAGCAAGGCCCCGCCGACGCGCGCGGCCGCGCCCGGGGCCAAGTTCGATCTGCGCGGCGCCCTGCTCTTCGGCGTCGCGCTCTCCTCCCTCGTCCTCGGCGTCGGGCGGGGCGGCGCGCTGAACCCGCCGCTGCTCGTGCTCTCGGCGGCGGCGCTCGGCGCGTTCGTGCTGGTCGAGCGCGGTCACCCCTCGCCGGTGGTCGAGCTGTCGCTCCTGCGCCTGCGGCCGTTCGTCGCGGGCGGGCTGCTCATCGCGCTCCACAACCTCGCGATGTACGCGCTGCTCTTCGAGCTGCCGAGCGTGGTGTCGGTCGTGCTGCACGGCGACGTCGCGCGCGGCGGGCGCCTCCTGCTCGCGATGATCGCGCCGGTGGTCGTGGCCGGGCCGCTCGCGGGCAGGCTCGGCGACGCGTACGGCGCGCGCTCGGTGGCGCTGGCGGGCACGACGCTCGCGGCGCTCGGCGCCGTCACGCTGCAGCTGACCCCGCTGCGGACGCTGACGTCGCCGGTGCCGGCGCTCGTGCTCCTCGGGCTCGGGCTCGGCCTCGCGAGCGCCCCCTCGCAGGCGGCGGCCATGAGCGCGGTGCCGGCCGACAAGAGCGCGGTCGGCGCGGGGATGCTCGCCACGATGCGCTACCTCGGCGGCGTGCTCGGCACGCTGGTGCTCGGCGTCGTGCTCGCCGGCGCGCGCGAGCCGGCCGCGGTGCTCGTCGGTCACGGGCGCGCGCTCGCGTGCTTCCTCGCGGCGACGGTGGCGGCGATGGCCTGCGCGCTCGCGCTCCCCGCGCGGATCACGCGAGAGGCGCACGCCGCGCCGGCCTCGAGGCGCGCAGGCGTCGCGGGCCGGGAGCTCGACGCGGAGGTCGAAGAGCCCACCGGCGCGCGCTGAAGAGATTGCGAGGCAATCGCTCCGGTGCGGTCGGGCCCTGACTGCCACTCTCGCCGCCCTCACAGCACGCCGAGGAGCACCGAGGCGTCGGAGGTCCAGTCGATCACCGACTGCCACGCGACGTAGATGTACCCCTCGTCGCCCCAGCAGTTGCTCCAGGAGTTCTTCACGATCCGCTCGCGCCCGACGTCGAAGCCGACCACGCGCGCCGTCCCCGCGGTGGGCGGCAGCAGCGTGGTGAGCATGTTGATGGTGGTGCGCTCGCCGGCGCCGTTCGAGCCGAGCAGCCCGAGGAACTCGCCGTGCGCGACGGAGAGGTCGAGCGCGTCGACCGCGAGCACGCCGTCGAAGCGGCGGGTGAGCCGAGCGCGACGAGCGCGGGCGGCGCGGGAGACTGCGGGACGGACACGTCTCGGGGCACCTCGGCAAGCCAAGTACGATGGCGGCGTGGGGTAGGCGCAGCGGAGGACGACGCAGCGGGTGCGCGCGCTCGCAGACGTTTCGCCCTCGCCCTCGCGCGCGCCGCGCGCCCTGCGGTGAAGACCCTCGGCCGACCCACGAGCCACGAGGCACGGCGCGTGCTGCGTCGGCATCACACTCGCGCCCCGCGGCGGTCGCTTCGTTTCCCTATGCCCTTCATCCGCAGACCCACCGTGTGGGCGGTCCTCGCGATCGCCGTCGTCGTCGCCGTCGTCATGCTGCTGCGCGCGCGCGGTCCGCGCGTGCCGATCGCGATCGCGGCGCGCAGCGATCTGGAGCAGCACCTGGTGGTGACCGGCCGCGTGCTCGCGTGGGCGCGCGTCGAGGCCGCGTCGCTGACGACGGGCCAGGTGCTGGTCGTGCCCGTGCGCGAGGGGGACCGGGTCAAGTCGGGCGAGCTGCTCGTGCAGCTCGACGACGCCGAGGCGAGCGCGGCGGTGACGCAGGCCGAGGCGGTCGTCGCGCAGGCGCAGCTGCGCGCCGAGCAGATCAAGACGGTCGCCTCGGTGGTCGCCGGGAGCAGCTTCGAGCAAGCGCAGGCGAACCTCGACTTCGCCCAGCAGCAGTACGACCGCGCGCGCACGCTGGTCGCGAGCGGCTCGGCGCCGCAGCAGCAGCTCGAGGACGCCCACCGCGCGCTCGACGTGGCGCGGGCACAGCAAGTCGCGGCCGGCGCCCAGGCCGCGGGCTCGAGCGCCATGGGGGTCGACGCGCGCACGGCGTTCGCGGCGCTCGCGGTCTCGAAGGCGCAGCTCGCGGCGGCGAAGGTCCGCTTCGCGCAGACGCGGATCCTCGCGCTGCAGGACGGCGTCGTGCTCACGCGCCAGGTCGAGCCGGGCGACGTGGTCACGCCCGCCAAGCCGCTGGTGTCGCTCGCGGTCGCCGGCGAGACGCGCCTGTCGATCCAGCCGGACGAGCGCGATCTCGCCTACGTGCACGTCGGGCTGAAGGCGCGCGCCTCGGCCGACGCGTTCCCGCAGGAGTGGTTCGAGGCCGAGGTGAGCTACGTCGCGCCGTCCGTCGAGCTGTCGCGCGGCACCGTCGAGGTGCGGCTGCGCGTGGCGAAGCCGCCTGCGTACCTGCGCCCCGACATGACCGTCTCGGTCGATCTGTCGGTCGCGAGCAAGCGCGCGGCGCTCGTCGTCCCGTTCGAGGCCGTTCGCGGGCTCGCGACGCCGAGGCCGTGGGCGCTGGCGGTCGTCGGCGACCGCACCGCGCGGCGCGATCTCACGCTCGGCATCCGCGGCGACGGCTCGATCGAGGTGCTCGCGGGGCTCGCCGAGGGCGACTCGGTGGTGCTCCCCGACGGCCAGCGCCTCGACGCCGGGCAGCGCGTGCGCCCCTTCCCCAAGCCGGCCAAGGACTGAGCGCGCCATGCCGTTCGAATGGTTCGTGGCGCTCCGCTACCTGCGCGAAGGGCGCGCGCAGACGGCGCTGATCCTCGCCGCCGTCTCGGTCGGCGTGAGCGTCATCGTGTTCCTCTCGGCGCTCATCAACGGCCTGCAGACGAACCTGATCAAGCAGACGCTCGGCTTCCAGCCGCACGTCACGCTGGTGCCGCACGAGATCCTGGCGCGGCCGCTCGCATCGCTCGCATCGCGCTCGGCGCTCGCATCGCCCTCGGCGACGAGCCCAGCCCCTGCCGACGCGACCGCGCCCGCGACCGCGACGACCATCGAGCGCTCGCCACAGCGGCTGCGCTCGATCGAGCGGTGGCAGACGGTGCTCGCGCAGGTCGAGCGCGTGCCGGGCGTGCTCGCGGCGTCGCCCGCCGTCAGCGGCCCCGCCTTCGCGACGCGGGGCGGCGCCGAGAAGGCGGTCGTGCTGCGCGGCGTCGACCCCGAGCGCTTCCTCGCGATCATCGACGTGCGCGCGAAGCTCGTCGCCGGTCGCTTCCTCGTCGCCGGCGACGGCGTGGTCATCGGCGCGGGGCTCGCGGAGCTGCTCGGCGTGCGGCTCGGCGACAAGCTCCGCCTCGGCGCGCCCGACGGCGGCGGCGCGGGCGAGGGTCGCGAGACGCGCGAGGCGATGGTCACCGTCACCGGCATCTTCGATCTCGGCAACAAGGAGGTGAACGATCGCTGGGCCCTCGTGTCGCTGCGGCAGGCGCAGACGCTCTTCGATCTGCCGGGCGGCGCCTCGACGATCGAGCTCAAGGTGGCCGAGGTCTTCGACGCCGAGCGCGTCGCCGGCGACGTCGCCGAGCTCACCGGCCTCGAGGCCAACAGCTGGATGAAGCTCAACGCGCAGCTCCTGGTCGGCCTGCGGAGCCAGGACAGCTCGAAGTACATGATCCAGTTCTTCGTGGTGATCGCGGTGACGCTCGGGATCGCCAGCGTGCTGATCGTCTCGGTCGTCCAGAAGTCGCGCGAGATCGGCATCCTGCGCGCGGTCGGCACCGCGTCGGGCCGCGTGCTGCGCGTCTTCCTGATCCAGGGGGGCGTGGTGGGCGTGCTCGGCTCGATCGTCGGCAGCGGCCTCGGCACGCTCTTCTCGCTCTTCTTCGAGCGGCTCGCGAGCAACCCCGACGGCTCGCCGACGTTCCCGGTGGATCTCAATCTGGGCCTCTATGCGAGCGCGTCGCTGCTCGCGACCGGCATCGGGCTCGTCGCCGCCGTCATCCCGGCGCGGCGCGCGGCGCGCCTCGAGCCGGCGGACGCCATCCGCTATGGCTGACGCGCCGGCGGTCCTGCGCGTGGAGAAGGTCGTCAAGGAGTTCGGCGACCACGTGATCACGCGCGTGCTGCACGGGATCGATCTCGAGCTGCGCGCCGGCGAGCTCGCGGCGCTGATCGGGCCGTCGGGCTCGGGCAAGAGCACCCTGCTGAACCTCATCGGCCTGCTCGATCGGCCCACCTCGGGGCGCGTGATCATCGACGGCCACGACACGACCGGGCTCGACGACACCGCGCTCACGGGGTTTCGCGGGCGCACGCTCGGGTTCATCTTCCAGTTCCACCACCTGCTCCCCGCGTTCACCGCGACCGAGAACGTGATGATGCCGGCCTACGCGGGGCGGGGCTTCCCCACCAAGGCGATGCGCGCGCGCGCGCGAGAGCTGCTCGGCGAGGTCGGGCTCGGCGATCGCGTCGACGCGCCGGTGACCGATCTCTCGGGCGGCCAGCAGCAGCGCGTCGCGGTGGCGCGCGCGCTCGCGCACGATCCCTCGCTCGTGCTCGCGGACGAGCCGACCGGCAACCTGGACACCGAGTCGGCGAACGAGGTCTTCGAGCTGATGCGGCGGTTCAACCGCGAGCGCGGCACCACGTTCCTGGTGGTGACGCACGATCCGCGCATCTCGGCGCGGTGCGATCACGTGCTCGAGATCGTCGACGGGCGCCTCACCGAGCAGGCCGACGCGAACGACGCGGGCGCGAAGGGGTGACCCTACGCGTGCGCCCGCTCCGCGCGCTCCTTCACGCCGAGCAGCATCCGTCGGTCCATCTCGAAGCCGATCGGCTCGAGGAGCGTCGGGCCCCAGGCGAGGCGCTCGCGGGGCGCGTCGCCGTGGTCGACGCGGTGGCGGCTCACGAAGCGGCAGCGCCGCGCGTCGAGCGGCTCGAGCAGGAACAGCCACGTGACGCGCACGGACGGCCCGGCCTGCGCGGGCGCGGCGGAGGGCTCGTCGCTCGTGCCGACCAGGAAGTGGCGCCCTGCCTCGAGGGCGAGCACGCGCAGCGGCGGCAGCTCGGGGTGCATGCGGAACGCGTCGCCGAGCTTCATCGCCTGCCACTCGGGGTGGATGGCGTCGGCGTTGTGCAGCTGGCAGCCGGCCAGGTTCTCGAGCGCCGCGTAGCTGTAGAACCCGCCCTTGTCCTGGCCGATCTGCGCGATCCACGGCCAGACCTCGGCCGCCGGGCGCGCGATCTCGAGCGCGTGCGTCCAGCCCCAGCGCGGGCTCGCGATGCGCTCGTCGCCCGGGTAGGCGCGCGCCGCGTCGGCGGGGTCGAGCCCCCAGTGGGCCCGCGCGCCGCGCAGGAAGGGAGTGAGCACGTCGAACGCGATGCCGAGCGCGCCGACGACCCCTTCGCCGACCTCGCGCGCGCGCTCGACCATGGACGGCCGGGCGAGCGTGGCGCCGAGCTCGCGCTCGATCAGGTGCAGCAGGTAGTGGCGGAGGAACCGCGAGAAGGGGCCGATCACGCCGAAATACAGGCGGAACAGGCGCCACGAGATCTCGTCGGTGGCCGAGACGCGCACCTCGACGTGGATGCGCGTCGTGCGCGCGCCGAGCGGCTCGAAGCGGAGCGACCAGGCGAGCTTGCCGAAGCCCGGGTAGTCGAACGCGGCGAAGGCGTCGGCCCCCACGTCGGCGAACGGCATGTCGGCCTCCCAGAACCGGCCGATGGCGCCGACGACGAGCTCCTCGCCGGGGGCCTCGCGCAGGACGTGGAAGCCTTCGCCGGTGGTGGGGATCGCGTCGAGCCGCAGCGGCGATTGCAGCGGCGTGGGCCGGTGGTGCGAGGCCGCGGTGCGCAGCTCGTAGAGCGCGCGCACGAGCCAGGAACGGGAGAGATCGAGGTGGCGGGCGACCTCGTAGGCGTCGGCGCACGGCGCGGTCACGTCGACGTGGTCGACCTCGCGGAGTCGCGGCTCGGGGAGGAAGTCGTCGAGGTTCGCCATGACACGATGCAGCAAGCAACCGCCGGACCGCGCTCGGCCGCGCGCGATCGCGCTGGCTTCGGGCTGCGCACGCGAGCGCGCGCGGGGAGGTGACGACGCAGCGGCTGCGCGCTCGCGCAGCGTCGTGGCTCAGCGCTGCGGTTCGCTTCGTGCACCGCGTCGGCCGCAGCCCATGACGCGGCGATCTCCTCTCGGGCGCGCGTGCGCGATCGCCGCGATCGCCGCGATCGCCGAGCTCGGCTGCGGCCAGGGCGCTTCGAGCGTGGTGGAGGGCGTGGACGGCGGGACACCCGCAGCGTCTCCGCCGGGCCACGTCCCGAGCACGTCGGCGAGCACGAGCGCCGCGCTCGCCGTCCCCGCCGTCCCCGCCGTCCCCGCCGCACGCGCCGCGCGGGCTGCGCGCAGCGCCGACTTCGACGCTCCCATGCCGCGCCCGGCGCGGGGACGGCTCGCGGCCGCGATCGCGCGCGACGCCGAGTGCGCGTCCTGCCACCCCGAGCAAGCCGCCGAGTGGCGTACGTCGCGCCACCACGAGGCCACCACGAACGAAGCCTTCCGTGAGGCCTTCGCCATCGAGCCGGCCGCGTTCTGCCGCCGCTGCCACGCCCCGGAGGCGGCCCCGGACCACGCGCCGCCGGCCGACGTGGCCGCGCTCGGCGTCGGGTGCGTGACGTGCCACCTCCTCGACGACGGCAGCGTGCTCGCGGCGCCGGCGCGAGGGACGAACGGAGCGCGCGAGGCAGAGGACGCGCGCGCGCTCGCCGCGCACCGGCTCCGCCGCTCGGTCGACTTCGCGCGCGAGGGGGCGTGCGCGGGGTGCCACGAGTTCCGCTTCCCGAGCGCGGGCTCCGGCTCCGGCTCCAGCTCCGAAGACGACGGCGTGTACATGCAGACGACCATCCGCGAGCACGCGCGCGCGCGCAGCAGCGAGACGCCGTGCGCGTCGTGCCACATGCCGCGCGCCTCTGCGCAGGACCCGCAGCACGCGGGCGGCGCGCGGCGCTCGCACTCGTTCGCCCAGGTGCGCGACCCCGCGTGGCTGCGCGCGCGGCTCACGATCCGCGCGGAGCTCGTCGGCGACGGCGGGGTCCGGATCACGCTCACCCCGCGCGCGCCCGGGCACGCCTTCCCGACCGGCGATCTGTTCCGCCGGCTCGAGATCGTCGCCGAGCGGAGCGGGCGCGACGGCGGCCTGCACCGCGACGCGCGCCACCTCGCGCGCCACTTCGTGATCCTGCCCGACCAGCCGTCGCGTTCCCTCGTGCGCGACGATCGGATCTTCGACGCGCCGGTCACCGTCGATCTCGCGCTCCCACCGGGCGGCGCGATCACCTGGTGGGTGCGCTTCCAGCGCGTCGCCACCGTCGGCGTCGGCGACGATCCCGCCGCCGCGCGGATCGAGTCCGAGCTCGAGCTCGCCAAGGGGACCCTTCCATGAATCACGCGTCCGTCGTCCGTTCCCTGTCGATCTCGCTCGCGCTGCTCGCGCCGCTCTGGCTGGGCGCCGCCAGCTGCAAGCAGAAGGCGCCGCCCGGCGCGGGGACGCCGGCGGTGGCCGTCGCGGAGTCGGCGAGCGCCCGCTCCTCCGCGTCGATCGTCGCGAGCGCGAGCGCGTCTGCGAGCGCGTCCGCCCGTGCGCTCCCGGACCTCCCCGTGCTCGCGTTCGAGCCGCTCGTCGGCACCCCGCTGCCGACGCGCGTCTTCCCGATCGAGGGGGCGCTCGCCGTCACGGCGGAGGCGCGCGTCGGCAAGCTGACCGACGGCAGGGTCGAGTGGCTACCGGAGCAGCCCTATCCGCTCAACGCCATCACCGTGACCGACGTGCACGGGCGCTGGCCGGACCGGATCGACATCCTCTACCAGGCCAAGCGCGGACGCGACACGCGCCTCTTCTACCGCCCCTACACCGGCATCGGCGTGCCGCTCGAGGGGGGCGACGAGGCCCACCCCGATCCGGATCGCTTCCCCAAGGCGATCGTCTCGCTCGGCGAGACGACGATGGTCCTCCAGTGGAGCCTCGGCGAGGGCGAGACGTTCACCACCACGCGCGGCAAGTGGAAGGAGCGAAGCCGGCTCAAGGCGTCGATCGGCTATTGCAACCTCGACGAGCAGGCGAGAGGCAACCTCACCTCCTCGGTCGTCACGTATGCCCTCGAGGCGCTGCCGAGCGGCTCGCTCGTCGCGCTCAGCACCGTCTGCCAGGTCCGCGGCCCGTACGCCGAGGTGTGGGACGCCAACAACGTGCACCACCTGCTCGATCTGAGAGCGTGGATCTCGGGCGTCGGCCCCGCGCCGCAGATCCTCGCGGGCGACGGCGACGAGGCGTGGATCGTCCCCGGCGCCGGCGGCGCGATCCTCCGCTACAAGGACGGCGCGGTCACGCCGCTGCCGAAGTTCGGCGACGCGTTCCGCGCCTTCCGCGGCAGCGACGGCGGGCTGCACGCGACCGACGGCCGCACCGTCCAGCGCCTTCGCGACGGCGCGTGGGCGCCGATCGGGAGCCTCCCGTGGCCGGTGGCGCGCGCGACGTTCGCCGTCGAGGGAGACCGGCTGTGGGCGTCGATCGACGAGCACGTCTACCGCGTACGCCCCGAGGGAGGGCCGAAGCTCGCCTTCGCGGAGGGCTGCCCGACGCCGTTCGTCGACGTGCGCGCGGTGCGCGACGGCGAGGCGGTCGGCGACAGCTTCCCCGACGTGCGCGTGGCGCTCGCCGCGCTCCCGGACCTCTCCGGCCTGAAGCTGGTCGAGTTCTACGAGCTCGGCCGCCGCATCGGCGTGAGCGTGACGAGCAAGGCCCAGGGCGAGGCGGTCGTCGAGAAGCTCCGCGCGACGGGCGCGCAGTCGCGGCTCCTCTGCCACGCGCCCAAGGCGCCTCGCGAGATCCCGCTGCCGACCAAGGGGTGATCGGCGCGTCGCGTTCTGCCACACGTCGAGCTTCGCGACGCGTGCGCGCGAGGAAACGCGTGAATCCTCCGTGGGAATCGCGGCGCCATGGCTGAGCGCGCGCCGTGCATTGACCGCTCGTCACGATGTTCGACGAGCCCTCCCACGCCCCCCGGTTCGCGCACGATCGGACCGACGCGCTCGAGGCGCAGGACGCGCTCGACGCGCTCGACGCGCTCGACGCGAACGGAGACGCCGCGGCCGTCCGCCCCGACGCGCTCCTGACCGCGGGCGAGGTCGTGGCCGATCGCTTCGTCGTGCGGCGGCTGCTCGGCCAGGGGAGCGCGGCGCGCGTCTACGAGGCCGACGACCGCGTGCTGCGGCGCCGCGTCGCGCTGAAGGTGGCGCGCAGCCGCTCGGCCGGCGAGGGGCTGCTTCGCGAGGCGCACGCGCTCGCGGCGATCCGCCACCCCGGGCTCGTGGCCGTGTTCGACGTCGTCTCGCATCGAGGCGCGGTCGTGGCGGTGCTGGAGCGGATCTACGGCGTCACCCTCGCGGAGGAGATGGCGCGGCGCAGCCGCCAGGATCCGGCCGCGCCCTCCGCACCCGACGTCCCCCTCTCGCTCTCCGCGCCCTTCACGCCGTACACGCTCGAAGAGGCCCTCGAGACGCTCGATCAGCTCTCCGACGCGCTCGCGGCCGTGCACCGCGCGGGCCTCGCGCACCGCGACGTCACGCCGTCGAACGTCGTGCGCGCGGCCGACGGGCACCTGGTGCTGCTCGATCTCGGCATCGCGCGCGCGGAGTCCGATCACGACCACGGCGGCACGAGCGGCACGCCGCTCTACATGGCGCCGGAGACGATCGAGCTCGATCGGCACGAGCGTGAGGGTGGCGTCGCCGAGGTCGATCCGGCCCGCGGGCCGCGGCGCGGCGAGCGGCACCTGGTCGACCTCTACGCGCTCGGCGTCATCGCGTTCGAGCTGCTCGCCGGCCGCCCCCCGTTCGACGGCGCCACCGTCTCGGAGGTGCTGCGGCTGCACGCGCACGCGCGGCCGGCCGAGCTCGCGGCGCTACGTCCGGACGTGCCGAAGGAGCTGTCGGCGCTGGTGGGGCAGCTGCTGGCGAAGCGACCGACGGCGCGCCCTGCTTCGATCGAGGAGGTGCTGCGGCGCCTGCACCGAATCCGCGCGGGCAGGGCCACGGTCGACGAGGGGCTGTCGGTCCTGGTGGTCGACGACGACCCCGCGATCGGCTCGCTGCTGCGCGCGGCGGTGACCGCGGCCGTCCCCGGCGCGCGGGTCGTCCTCGCGAGCGACGCCGCGCAGGCCATCGCGCAGGTGCGGCGCGCGGCGCCCGACGCGCTGCTGGTCGATCTCGATCTGCCGGAGATCAACGGACTCGAGCTCTGCATGTACCTGCGCGGCGCCCGGCTCGCGCGCGACACGGCGTTCATCTCGATCAGCGACGCCGCGCGCGAGGGGGACGTGCAGCTCCTCGCACAGCTCGGCATCGAGCGGTTCGTGCGCAAGGGGCCCGCGCTCGTGCGCGACGTCATCGTCGCGCTGCGCGAGGTGGAGCGGCGGAGCGCGCGCGTGGCGTGAGGCGCGTCGAGCGAGAAGCGTGACCGCGTGACGCCTCAGCGCGGCGCGCGGTCGGCCTCGTCGAGGATCTCGCGGATGCGCGCCGGCAGGGCGATGGGATCGAACGGCTTGGCGACGACGCCCGTCGCGCCGAGCGCGCGGTAGCGGGCGACCTCGGCGGCCTGGATCTTCGCCGTGACGAAGATGACCGGCAGCTCCTTGCCTTCGTCGAGCGCGCGCAGGCGGGCGAGCGTGGCGGGGCCGTCGAGCCCGGGCATCATCACGTCGAGGAGCACGACGTCGGGGCGCTCGCGGCGGACGGCCTCGATGGCCGCTTCGCCGGACGCGGCCAGCGTGACCTTGAGCTTGCCGACCGCGCGCAGCGTGAGCTCGCCGATCCGGCGGATGTCGGCTTCGTCGTCGACGAGGAGCACGGTCTCGAGGCGGCGCGACATTGCGTGGCGGCATCTTCGACCTCGCGCGGGCGTCTGTCCACGCGCATCCGGGTCGGCACCACCACGCGACACGCTAGGATGCCGTCATGATCGAGACCAACGGTTGGGCTTCCTACGACGCGAACTCTCCGCTGCGCGCGCACGGCTTCCAGCGCCGCGAGCCGGGCGAGCGCGACGTGCTGATCGAGATCACCCACTGCGGGATCTGCCACTCGGATCTGCACACGGTGCGCGGCGACTGGGGCCCGCAGAGCTACCCGATCGTGCCGGGGCACGAGATCGTCGGCCGCGTCGCGCGCGTGGGGGCCAAGGTCGACAAGCTCGTCGTCGGCGACCTCGCGGGCGTCGGCTGCTTCGTCGACAGCTGCCGCACCTGCGAGCAGTGCAAGCGCGGCGAGGAGCAGTTCTGCGAGGCAGGGTCGTCGTTCACCTACGCGTCGCTCGAGCGCGACGGCGTCACGCGCACGCAAGGGGGCTACTCGACGCGCATCGTCGTCGATCAGGACTACGCGCTGAAGATCGCCGCGGGGTTGCCGCTCGATCGCGTCGCGCCGCTGCTCTGCGCGGGGATCACGACCTACTCGCCGCTGCGCAAGCACCACGTCGGCAAGGGGACGCGCGTCGGCGTGCTCGGCCTCGGCGGCCTCGGGCACATGGCGGTGAAGCTCGCGGCGGCCATGGGCGCGGACGTCACGCTCCTCTCGACCACGCGCGCGAAGAAGCTCGACGCCGAGCGCCTCGGCGCGCACGACTTCGCGGTGCACACCGACGACGCCGACTGGAAGCGCGTGCGCGGGCGGTTCGACGTGGTGATCGACACCGTGTCGGCGGCGCACGATCTCGGGCGCTTCGTGGATCTGCTCGCGGTCGACGGCACGCTGGTGCTCGTGGGCGCGCCGGACGACCTCGGCAAGCTCGGCGCGTTCTCGCTGATCGGGCGGCGCCGCTCGGTCGCGGGCTCTCTCATCGGCGGCATCCGCGAGACGCAGGAGATGCTCGACTTCTGCGCCGCGAACGGCGTGCTCGCCGACGTCGAGACGATCGCAGCGCAGCAGGTCGACGCGGCCTACGCGCGCATGCTGAAGAGCGACGTGCGCTACCGCTTCGTCATCGACTGCGGCTCGCTTCGTTGAACTCGACGCGCGTGCCGCCGGCGAGCTTCGCCCGGCGGCGCCCGCCGCGCTTGGCCTCGTAGAGGCAGGCGTCGGCGATCGCGAGCAGATCGTCGATCTGGGCGACCGGGAGCGGCCAGGTCGCGCCGCCGAGGCTGACGGAGATGCCGGCGGCGGCGGCGGCGTCGCCGATGCGGCGCGCGACGGCGGCGGCCACGTCCTCGCCGGCGTCGGGGAGCACGACCACGAACTCGTCGCCACCGAAGCGGCCCACGTGATCGGCGCCGCGCACCGTGGCGCGCAGGATGGCGGCGAGCCCCTTGAGGACCTCGTCGCCGGCGGCGTGGCCGCGCTCGTCGTTGACCTCCTTGAAGTGGTCCACGTCGAGCAGCAGCAGCGAGAGCGGCCGCTCGCCCCCCACCGCGCGCGCCTGCGCGTCGGCGAGGCGCGCCTCGATGGCGCGGCGGTTGAGCACGGAGGTCAGCCCATCGAAGCGCGCGAGCTTCTCCACGCGATCGAGCAGCGAGAAGTTCTGCCAGACGAGCCCGATCTGCTCGACGAAGGTCGCGAGCGCGGCGAGCCGGTCGGGGTCGATCGGCGCGCCGCTGAAGCGATCGTCGCACCACAGCAGGCCGAGGAGCCGCCCGTGCGGCTGGATGGCCTGCAGCACGAATTCGCCCGAGGCGCCGAGCGCCCGCAGCCCGCTGCAGGTCGGTCGCTCGCAGCGGAAGAGCACCGGGCCCACCGAGCGCTCGGCGATGCCGAGCTCGTCGTCGAGCGCGTCGCTCTTCACGAGCTCGGCCCCCTCGACCGCGCGCTGCAAGTGCGTGTCGACGTCGGCGCGCGCGTAGTCGTCGAGCAGGTGCTCGAAGGTCTTCCCCTCGACCTCCAGCGCCTCCCAGATGCGGTGCGCCTCGGAGGCGTCGAACGGGCCGATCGCCTTGTCGCCGACGTAGCGCTCGCGCGCCTCGTCCCGGAGGAAGAGCGCGGCGCGGTTGAAGCCGAGCGCGTGCCCGGAGGTCACGCCGGTGAGCAGCACGTAGAGCGCGCGATCGAGGTCCTCGCTGCGCAGCATGAGCCGCGTGAGCGCGTGGAGCGCGGAGAGGCGCGCCGACTCGGCGGCGAAGCGCTGGGCGACGTCGACGAGCGCGGTGGCGTCGTGGAGCTCGAGCAGCAGCGGCGGCACGAGCGCCTCGACCCGCGCGTTCAGCCGCTCGCCCTCGAGGCGCGCCGAGGTCGTGCCGTTGGACAGCACGATGGCGGACCGCGCCGGCGCGGCGCCGACCTGCGGCGCGTCCAGGAAGACGACGCTGCCGAGGGTGACGCGCTCGCCGAGGGTCGCGAGCTTCACCAGCTGGCGGGCGGCGAGCGGGATCGCGGCCGGATCGCGCGGGAGCTCGGCGTCGAGGCGCAGCGCGCGCGGCAGCTTTCGAAACAGCGCGCGTAGCTCGAGCGGCACGGAGGCGACGAGGATCGCGCGCGAAACGGCCTCCGGGGCGTCGGCGAGCGCGACAGGGAGCGGCGGCGCGACGGGCGGTTCGATGCGCCCAGGATACCTGGCCGTGACGGATCGGTAACGCCCGACGTCGCGCGCGGGCCGAAGCCCCGGCTCAGGTCACTCGGAGCCGGGCATGCAGCCGCCCTGGTAGCAGAACTCGCCCTTGGCGCAGCCCTTGTCCGACGTGCAGAGCTTGGCGCAGAACGGCCCGGTCGCGGGCTGGTCGACGAGCTTGCTGCCGGCCGGGCAGCTGCCCGCGGCGCCGGCCTTCGGCGCCTCGAAGGCGGCCTTGAAGATCCACCCCATCAGCGTCTCGCCGGCCTTCTTCGGGTTCGTGAAGCTGATCAGGAAGTGCCCGCCGCGCTCGGCGAGCTCGGTGACCTCCGTGTCTTTGGGGAGCGCCATGACGGCCTTGGCCGAGCCGACCGAGTCGACGCGGACCGTGTAGTTGGCGGCGACCGTCTTCGTCTTGACCGGCGGATCGAGCTTCTTCTCGTCGGCGTAGCGCTTGACGTCGGCCTCGTTGGCCGCGGCGGGCTCGGCCTTCTTGGCGGCCTTGTCGTCGTCGTCCGCCTTCGGCTTCGCGGGCTTGTCGTCGTCGCCCTCGGAGGGCGCGGGCTTCTTCTTGGCGGCCTTGTCGTCGTCGTCCCCCTCGGAGGGCGCGGCCTTCTTCTTCTTCGCCGGCTTGTCGTCGTCCGCGGACTCCTTCTTCGACTTCTTCTTCGAGTCGTCCTCGGTCTTGGCCCCCTTCTCATCGCCCGAGGAGGACGACTTCGGGCAACCGACGAGGCCGAGGGCGGCGAGGAGCAGCGCGGCGCGGACGAGCTTCATGGGCGCCGAGCATAGGGCACCTGCGCGCCGATTCGCGCGTTCGCGGTTCGGGACGAGCGCAGGGCGCTTCCCGGACGCGCCGGCCGCGGCTACGGCGTCGACCATGCGCGCGCGCCCCGAATCCGTCGTCCTCGGTCCGTTCTTCGCCTCGCTCCTCCTCTCGGTCGGCTTCGCCGCCGGCTGCGGCGGCACGGACGCCGGGCAAGCAGGTCCGGGCGCGGGCGACGCGGCGAGCGACGCGCCCGCCAGCGAC